>JBGPJK010000347.1:0-5013 GCA_041485425.1 Terriglobia bacterium
AATCATCGGTCTTCCAATCGAGAGAACGATGGAGGCCGGGCGTTCCCGCCCGGCCGGTCCCTTCGACTCCGCTCAGGGCAGGCTCACGAGACACCCGTCCTCCATATCGCCACGATGCTATTTCCCTTTGAAAACTGCCGGACGCTTTTCCACGTATGCGGCCAGGCCTTCCTTGGCGTCTTCGCTCTGGAAAAGCAGCTGCTGGTTCTCGCGTTCCACCGCGAGCGCGGACTCCATCGGAATCTCCCAGCCGGTTTGCACCGCGCGCTTGATGCGTCCCACGGCCTTCGCCGCTTTGTTCGGGGGGCAGAACTGGCGAGCGTATTCCATGATATTTTCCATGAAGCCGTCACGATCAAAAATGTCGTTGATGATCCCGAATTCCTTCGCTTCTTCGAAGGAGAAGGTATTCCCGGTGACCATCAGCTCAATGGCCTTGCTCTTCCCCACCATCCGCGAAAGCCGCTGGGTTCCGCCGGTCCCGGGAAGCACGCCCAGATTTACTTCCGGCAAGCCGATCTTCCCCGCGTCCTGACGGGCGATGCGAATGTCCGCCGCCATGGCGATTTCCAGTCCGCCGCCGACGCAGTGTCCGTTGATGGCTGCGATCACGAGCTTCGGCGTGTGCTCCAGGCGAAGCAGCATCTCGTTGGCGTGCAGGCAGAAGTAATACTTGAAGGTTGGGTCGACGCTGGCCAGCATCTTGATATTCGCGCCAGCGGAGAAAAACTTGTCGCCCGAACCGGTGAGCACGATGACGTAAACGCCGTTGTCCATGCGTGCCTTCAGGATGGCTTCATCGAGCTGGCGGTTCATTTCATAGGTATAGGTGTTGGCCGGAGGATCGAACATCTCGATCACCGCGACGCCGCCATCGGCGCGGTAGTTAACCAGCTGCTTTGTGCCTTCACCCGCCGCCGGTTGGACTGTAGTAGCCATGTTCATACTCCTCTTGTAATAGTCAAGATCTGAATTTAGTTCGATATAGACTTCTTTTTCTGGGACTTCCTGCTCTGGGTTGCGCGACGCTGAGGGGCGACGCTGATGCCCCGCAAGAAGATGTCGGCCATTCCCCGCGACAGTTCCTCTGCGTCGGCGTCGACCCGTGGGTTGTACCAGGTGTAGATCCAATTCATCATGCCAAATAGACTCAGCACCGCCATGCGGCTAGAAAAGTCTAGTCTCTTTGCAAGCTTGAAGTCGTCCAGCAGCCCAACGCAGATCCGGTAGTACTCGCGTTTAATGGCAGCGATCTCGGTCCCGAAACCGTTCTTCAGCACTTCCGCCTCGTGGGAAAGAACTTTCATGGCCTCGCGGTTGGCAAGAAAGTATTCCAGATGGTTGAGGGTGAAAACGCGAATCCGCTGTTCCGGATCGGAAACTTGGTCGAGGCGCTCGCGGAGCCGCTCCACAATCGTGCCAAAGGCGTGCTTCTGGATCAGGTAGAGCAGCTCCTCTTTGGACTCGAAATAGTAGTAAAGCCCGGACAAGGACATGCCGCTGGCGCGAGCAAGGTCGCGCATCGATGCGCCCTCGTATCCTTTTTCGTAAAAAACTTCGGTTGCGTGGACGAGAATCTTGCTCAACCGGCGATCGAAGCGACTTTCGACTGTCCGTGCCAGACTCTCGCGACGGCGAGTTGAAACCGGTAACGTCACTGAGGAGGACGATGCCATGAAAGTTCGAACGTTCGTTCAAATCATAGCGCAATCTAACTAGAATCACAAGGGTGGGTGAGAGAGTGCTGCGGAACTGAATCAGTGCCCAGTTTCTCCGCTAGTTGCGAATGTCGGCCATCAACTGCTCGACCTCGGTTCTCAGATCGGCGGTCAGCGGCAGCAGCGGCAGGCGCACCGGGCCGCCGAAGTAGCCGTTCAAATCCATGGCGTGTTTTATGCCGGGAATTCCCAACTCGCCGACGACTCGCTGCGCGGCCTTGGCGATCCGCTCCTGCTTCAGCCGGACTAGTTCGATGTCACCTTCCTTCCAGGCGGCGTAGATCTCATAACAGGCCGTGGGAGCTGCATCGGCGAAGGCGAGAATCGCGCCGACTGCACCCACCTGCAATGATGGTTCAAGCTTCTGCGCGGCGCCGACGAGCACCTGAAATCCGACTTCCTTCTGCCGCGTCTTCAGACCAGCGATCACGCTCACGGCGGAGGACGATGGGTTGGACGCACCCGCCAGCACGGCCACCGGAACCAATTCTTTTCCCTGCCCGTTGCCACCACTGGCCGCCTTCAGCATGCGGGGCGTGACTGCGTCAAACGTTTCAGTGACCGTGGCGGTGCGCTTCACGTGCCGCGTGCCCTCGACGATGCGGCGGACTTTTTCCACGTCGCCGCTCGATTCCTTGATTCCGATCAGATTGGGATGCCCGGCGAGTTCAATCACGACTTCAGCGGGAATATCGTATCCGGTGGCTTGCGGAAAGTTGTAAATGATCACCGGCAGCAGCGAGCGGTCGGCCACGGTGCGATAAAAGGCCAGAATGTTGGCCGGCTGCATCTGTTTTTTGTAGTAGTGCGGCGTGCGTACCATCGCCACGTCATAACCTAGCTCGGCGGCGTATTCGGTGAGCCGCAGTGTCTCGATGGCAGACTCGATGCCTGTGCCCGCGATCAACACTTTGTTTGGGGCAGCAGTCTCGCGGGCGGCCTTGAGCACATCACGACGCTCCTGGTCGGAAAGCAGAATCGCTTCGCCGGTCGAACCCAGCACCACAATCCCGGCTGCCGGAGTTTTCGAATAGCGTTCGACATTGTATTCGAGCTTCTTGAAGTAGAGGTTTCCGTCCGGATAGAACGGCGTCGTAATGGGTGGGAAGATTCCGTGGAGTAGCATCGTTCCGAACTCCTGGCTTGAACACTCTTAGGATACAGCGGAGGACGTCTCGGCTTGAGGCAATTTGGGGTATCGCCGCTACCGTCGAGTGGCATGCCGCTCCGAATGCAGCTTTTGCAGCGCCTGCACCCTCACCTCTCCTCGCTGCAACGCCGAAATTCCTTCGGCTGCGGCGCGGGCCGCGGCAAGCGTCGTGATCGTCGGAATGCGTGCACCAACCGCGGCGCGGCGGATCGCCTTCTCATCGAAAAAGGGATCGACGCCATGCGGCGTGTTAATGATGAGCTGAATGCGCGTGCCCTTGATCAGATCGACCACGTTGGGCCGGCCTTCCTTCACTTTGTACACGCGTTCCACCGTCATGCCGGCATTCTCCAGCACATCGGCGGTGCCTGCCGTGGCCACCAGCTTGAAACCCATGTCCGCGAATTTACGAGCGACTTCCGCCACCTGCGGCTTGTCATGATCGGTTACGCTGACGAAGATGGTCCCTTGGGTCGGCAGCTTTTGTCCCGCCGCGGTCTGCGCTTTGGCGAAGGCCTCGCCAAAGTTGTCGGCTACTCCCATGACTTCGCCAGTGGATTTCATCTCCGGGCCGAGCACCGTATCCACGCCGGGAAATTTGTTCCACGGGAAAACCGGTGACTTCACGTAATAGCAGTGCCCGGTGTCGAGGTCGGCGCGGCGCTCGATAAACTCCGGCAGAAACTCCCGCAGCTTGCGTCCAGTCATCAGGCGGGCGGCGATCTTCGCCAGGGGCACGCCCGTGGCCTTAGAAACATAGGGCACCGTCCGCGAGGCACGTGGATTCACCTCCAGCACATAAACTGTCCCACCCTCGCCGTTGCCCTTCGAGTTGCCATTGGTCCGCGGGATAGCGAACTGAATGTTCATCAACCCAACCACTTTCAGCGCCCGCGCCAGCTTGAATGTGTAGTCGCGCATACGGGCCATCAAGGGCTGGGGGATGTCGACGGCTGGGAGCACGCAGGAAGAATCGCCGGAGTGGATGCCGGCCTCCTCGATATGTTGCATGATGCCGCCGATTACGACGTCTTCGCCGTCCGAAAGGGCGTCCACGTCTACTTCGATCGCATCCTCGAGGAAGTGATCGATCAGCACCGGGCGGTCCTGCGAATACTCCACCGCCTCCTTCATGTAACGGACCACGGTTTCCTCATCGTAGGCGATGACCATGGCGCGTCCGCCAAGGACGTAGGAGGGCCGCACCAGCACAGGGTATCCAACTCGATTCGCCCCTTCGACGGCTTCTTCGATCGAGACTGCCATCGCGCCCGGAGCCTGTGGGATATCGAGTTCCTCGAGCAGCTTGCCGAAGCGCTTGCGGTCTTCCGCCAGATCTATGCATTCCGGTGATGTGCCGATGATGTTGACGCCCGCAGCCTTCAGCGGTAATGAAAGGTTCAGCGGCGTCTGCCCGCCGAACTGCACGATCACCCCAACGGGCGCGCCCGACGAAGCCTCGTGTTCACAGATGGCAAGTACGTCTTCCAGGGTCAGCGGCTCGAAGTACAGGCGGTCGCTGGTGTCGTAGTCGGTCGAGACGGTCTCCGGGTTGCAGTTGATCATGATCGTCTCGTAGCCGTCGTCGCGCAGAGCAAAGGCCGCGTGGCAGCAGCAGTAGTCGAATTCAATTCCATGCCCGATGCGGTTGGGTCCGCTGCCCAGGATGATGACTTTCTTTTTCTGGGTCGGCGCCGCCTCATCCTCTTCTTCGTAAGTCGAGTACAGATACGGCGTGTAGCTTTCGAATTCGGCGGCGCAGGTGTCCACACGCTTATACACTGGCTTTACGCCGTGCTTCCTTCGCTGATGGCGGACTTTTTCCTGGTCGCCCTTACCGCTAAGCCGCCAGGTTCCAGCCAGCCGACCGTCGGAAAAGCCCATGCGCTTGGCCTCGCGCAGGACTTCAGTCGGAATCGACTCCATGGGATGCTTCTCCAGTTCCAGCTGCATGTCGTTAATTTCTTTGAGCTGGTAGAGGAACCACGGATCGATGGAGGTCATTTTCGCGGCCTGTTTGACGGTGTGTCCCTGGCGCAGCGCGTAAAAGATGTAGGCCAGGCGCTCGGGGTGCGGCGTGACCAGGCGCTGCGTGAGAATTTTTGGCTCGATCTTGGAGCCGCCGATGCGCTTGCCAGTATCGAG
>JBGPJK010000348.1:0-4982 GCA_041485425.1 Terriglobia bacterium
AAATTTGCAGGACGGTCCGGGTAAAGGATTGTCACTCGCATCACAACTGCGCACCAAGCGTCCGACATTCGCAGTGTGATCCTGCTGGACAGGGCGGATCGGCAATCGACAATTGACGCCTTCCGCGCCGGCGCGCGCGGCGTGTTGTCCCGGGGAGCAGGGCTGTCGGCCTTGCCTAAATGCGTTCACCGCGTGAGCCAGGGTCAGGTGTGGGCCAGCAGCGATGAGCTGGGCTATCTGCTGGACACTTTCGTCCAAACCACGCCGGCGCGAACGCTGACCGACAACTGCTGCAAATTGCTAACACCACGCGAGCAGGCCGTAGTGCAACTGGTCGCCGACGGCATGAGCAACCGCGAAATTGCCACCCAGTTGAAGCTCAGCCAGCACACCGTCAAGAACTACCTGTTCCGGGTATTCGACAAGATCGGGGTGTCCAGCCGCGTGGAGCTGGTGCTTTGCGCTCTCACCAGCCCGATGGCCAACCCCACAGCGTTGCGGAAAAGCGATCGGTCACACCCCGTCACCGTCACGGTGCGACGCCGTCCGGATACAATGACGAACGCGTGACAGCGGCTCAGGCCGGCGCGTACTTGGGTGCTGGCGCCAATTCCCGAATCACGGGCGACTCGGAAGCGATCGGCTCGAATGACTATCTAGGTTCTGAACCCGACGGCCGACTGCGATGTGGTAATCAAACCCAAATAGTGCCCCAGCGATATTGCAGACGCCTGCAGGCGGCTCACACCCAGACTTTCAGCGAGGCAGCGGCAGAAGCTCGCGGGCGAACTGCAGACGGGCCGGATCCCCTCTCCGGAACGAAGCCAGGTCACATCGAAGGCACACGTATACTCCACGCGCGAGCGCTTCAGCTGCTCGCGGCTGCACACGAAACTTCCGAGAAGATCAAGCATTCAAATTCGGTGCGTGGTATAGATTTTCGCCATTCCTCCATCAAAGTTGCCGACCTCACGATGCTCTTCCCGCCGTCCACATCTTGAGGCTCCGTCAGTTACAAGAATTTAAATTCGGAAGTCAGGGGGCTTATGCACCTTGGTGGGCTGACGCCCTCACAGTTGCGCGATTTCCGCCATGATCTGCTGTACCTCGCCTGGGGCAAAGCCAGCATGTCGCGGGAGGAAAGCGCCACCAAGACTTGTGGTGAACCGGGATGGTGTCATGCCCCGGACGCGGCCTTGGACGGTGCGATGAGTCGCGTAGCTAACAATACACGCGGCTCTGGCACGGGTGACCGAAACATATAGCAGCCGAGCCGCCTCCAGTACGAGGCCCGGGTAAGGCTGGCGCCACGGCCCTGGGAAAATGTCATCCTCAAGACCGGGAACAAAGACTACCCTCGCTGAAAGCCCCTTAGCGCCGTGCATACTCATCACTCGCACACGGGGAGGGAGGACCGCCGCTGCCGGAATTGGCTGGTTCAGTCTGGCGTAGACTGCCGCCATAACCACCATTTGTTGTTCATCTGTATCAGCCCATAGCCAGTCACGCAGTTCTTCGAGATTCATATCCTGCGGTAGGTTTTGGACGTAAGCGTCCAATGCCTGAGCCCCCGCAGCGTCGAACGCGCCGTTAATAATGACCGAAATGGCCGGGCCGCGTTGGGCTACAGTGTCTGTTCGCTGCCAAGCGGCGATCTGCGCGCATACTTGCCGGGCCTGATTCAGTGCCGTCAGTCGCCGGCCGGTAAAAACGTTTGCGGGTACCGCAGCATAGAAAACATCCCGATAATTCAGGCCATTGTTAATGACGCTTTCGGTTATCGAGTCACACGTACCGATTCCGACTCCTGCCCTCAAGCCCAGGACTAGACGGTGTGCCACGTGGTCGTGCATATCGCAGACGATTCGCACCAACGACAACACACATCTCCCCGCATCCGAATCTATGAAACTCTCCACCCGCGGCGGTTCAAAAGGCACGCCAGCGGCCGTAAAGGCATTCCGCAGCCCGGGCAAGAGTTCACGTTGATTGCTAATAAGTATCAGAACGTCACGCGGGTTCAGGCCACCATTGATCAGGGCCTGGCAAGAGGCTGCAATCGCAGCGGCTTCATCGGTCGCCGTTGGGAATCGCCATCGGTGAACTGTGCCCGCTACTGGCGGCACCGCCGCAGTGGATAAGGACTGCAGGTTCTTCGGGATTCGGTCCGGTGAAGGATAGGCGCCCATAAGTGTATTGCCCGCTACGACAACATTGGGAGTACAGCGGAAACAATCATTCAGTGTGTGAGAAGTACTGCCCGGATGCCGCTGGGTAAATGTCTGGATTCCGGCCGGCGAGGCGTAACGAAACGAGTAAATACTCTGGTCGTCATCTCCGGCGACAAATGCTACGACTGCCCTGCCAATCAGTGCCTCAACGAATTGTTGGTCAACAGGGTTAAGGTCCTGATACTCATCCACAATCAAGTGCTCCGGATGAATCAGCGGAACGGGATCAAGAGTGCCTGCCAAGATGTGATCGAGGCACTGTCGAACGATTTCTCCCGGCAGGACGCACGCGTAAGTTTGCGTTCTAGGCCCATGAAACGCGACGAACGCTGCGCGCTCAAGGGCATTCACTGGCGGATTGGTAGGGATGTAGTTTGGTGGTGTCCATTGACCCGTATTCCAGAACGCCTCGTGCTCTCGTCGAATCGCCTGGCTTCGCCGTTTACCAATTCCTTCGGAGTGGCCGAATTCCGCGTCAAACACGCTCTCCAGTTCCCAGTTGTCTAACACCAGTGGGTCTGCTGGGTACTGAAGGAGTCCGGCAGCCCTGAGGATCCGCAAGGCGAGCGAATGCAGAGTGCTCACACGTACATCGTTCACACCAAGTTGATTTTGATTCGCACAGTAACCCTGTACCCGGTTGCGGAGATCGACGGATGATGCGCGGGTAAATGAAACGACGGCGATCCCCCGTGGCGCCACCTGCTGGCTCAGGAGCCAACAGACGCGCTCTTCAATCGCAAAAGATTTTCCAGTACCCGGTCCGGCAACGAGTCTAACCTGCGCGTGCTGGTCGTGAGCTGCTGCATCTTGGGTCGCCTTGGCTGCCTGAACCTGCGCTGGCGTTATAGGCATTCTCCCTCCGCATGAGAGTGTTTTGTCTTCGCCAATACGGCCCGAGCATACAGCCGCATGGTTGGGTTGCAAGCCCAATGCAGGTTCGTTTCCAGATTCGGAACAGCCAATAAATTAAGTTCGGTTTGTAGCTAGTTAATGGTGACCTGCATGGCGCCATCTGCAATATTCGGAGGAAGAACTTGATGCCGCACTCGCGTCAACGGACAGTCCGCCTCGGCACCGCGCATGATACGGGGACAAGCGCAAAGTATTTGTAAAGATTATCGACCGGCCATGACATGCGGCCTTCCGTCGGCACCCATTATTACCAAGTGCGATGCCGCAGAACTGAGGATTACATGCCCTGCATCCCCTGAGGAAGTTGGCAGCCACTCTCGGGTCGAGATTGTACGGAGCGGCTGGCGAGTCACAGCGCGTGGTCTTGGACACCGCATACTGAATGCTGACTCACCAGCCGGTGCATCACTTCGGGCGGGTTGCTTTCGGAGAGCGACCCGCCCTTGGTGTCATCACAATGAAGGCGGGACAGGAACGCGGTAAAGTGTCGGGGGAGTCACTTACCTATACGACACTTGACATGTCGCCTTGAGTTGATTCAATTCAGCGAGGTCTGCGGCGGCGGAGTTGGTTGCGCCATCACAACGCGACCAGCATCAGCATGGCGAACTGCACGCCTTGAAAGATGGTGTCCGGCATCACGTCTGCCGCGTGCGGTGGTGATAGCCACAATGTTGGCACACCTCGCACGTGCGGGAGCGTCCGCAACGAAGAAGAATTAAGGTCCCTCCACAATGGGCACAGCTGGTCATTCTGGAACTGCGCCCGGTTCCATGCTCCGGATTGGACGGCGGTCGGCGGCCGGGTCGCGGGTAAGGTTGCTTCCCTTCCCGCGAGTGGGTCGAGCACCGTTGCCGTTGGTGCGCGTGCGCGTGGTCATGCGTGCGCGCTCTGCGCGGGATACTTCCGCGTAGGTGTCCGCGTTGAATCCGATCGCGTTGGTGGCAATCGGCGGCGCGGGCTCGACACGGGCGGCGGTGCGGAGCGCGCTGAGTGCGGTCTGCAGCGCGTACAGCAGCAGTGAGGCTTGTTTGTTGGTGATGCGGCCGCACAGGACAAGGTCGGTCACTTGCTTGATCGCCTGGCGGATTTGGTTCGTGTTGGTGAACTCGGGGAGTGAGGCGGGCGGCGCCGGGAGGTCGGGAGAGAAAGTGAGCTCAGCGTACTCTTGCGGGATGAGGACGGCGCGGCAGATAGACAACAATAAACCGGTTGATCAACCCCTGATAAACCTAGTTTTCGCGCTTCTAGCTAGGAAGACCTCGCCGCTCGCGCGTTACCCGCAGCCGGCACCCTTGCGGAAGTACCTTTGACCCTAATTCCGCGCCAGGGCCTGCTCGTCATTCTGGATCATATCTTTGAGAACAGTCCGGTGATGGCCAGGGGTGGATGGGTCCGCTAACATCTGACGCGCCTTCTCCAGTCGCCGTTTGCGCTGCTCCTCTTCCGGCACGTTCCGCTCTCGCTCCCGTCCCGCCTGCTCCTCTGCGCGTCTGCGTTCCTCCGCAGCTTGCTCCTCCTGCTCTTGCGCCCGTCGCCTTCGCAGCGTGTCCACCGCCTCCGGTGAGATGGAATCAGGAACTATGGTCAAGAGAAGTCCCAGCGGGTTGTGGATGTTTTCGCCCGTCGCCGTCGCGCCTTTGCCGTGAATGAACGACGCGATTTCGTCCGCCGTGATGTCCGGCACCTTCGCTCGGCATTCCCGGAAGATCCTCCGCAACGCATTCCGATCCGGCGTGCCATAGCGCGCCAGCGCATCCCGGATCATCGTTTCGTCGTCGTTCGTAGTCTCTGCTGTAATCTCTGCTGTAGTCTCTGCTTCCTTATAGGGTTTGG
>JBGPJK010000349.1:0-4945 GCA_041485425.1 Terriglobia bacterium
CTGAAAACGGCGGTAATGTCGGCATCGGGACCTCGACTCCGGTGGCCAAGTTGGAGGTTGCGGGCGTAATTGGAGAAGCGTTTAGGATGACAGGCGTGGGGACTAATCCGGTGGCCTTCCGCTTCGGTAACGCGGGGAACACCGCCTATGTTGGGGTGGAGAGTGCCACGGCAGGAGGCTACTTCTCCGGGTCCCTGCCGTACAGCACTGTAATCTACAGTCCTGCCCAACCCATTCAAAATATCATTGGTGGTGTGGCAAGGATGACCATCGCCACCAATGGCTACGTCGGCATCGGCACTACGAACCCGCAATATTCGTTGTCCGTCAACGGAACTATTCAAGCCAAAGAAGTCATCGTAAACACCGGCTGGTCGGATTACGTGTTCCAGCCAGATTATCGGATTAGGCCATTGACCGAAGTCGCGGCGTTTATCGAAGCGAATCACCATCTGCCGGACATTCCATCGGAGACGGAAATAAAAGAGAACGGCGTCAGCTTGGGCGAAATGCAGGCCAAGCTCCTGGCGAAGATTGAGGAGTTGACGTTACAGATGATTCAACTCGACGAGAAAAACAGGGCGCTAGAGAAGAAGGTGGCGCAACTCGAAGGACGCTAGAGAGTCTCCAGAGGAACAGCGGAAAGGATTGGCGTCATGAAAAATATCTCATCCTCCTTAGTTCGGTGGCTTAGAAGCATACGGCCGGCGCTATCGCTTCTTGCTCTGGCGAGCTCTTCCCTTTGCTGCTTTGGACAACTGCCCGTTGATCTGGACCTACCGCCTGAGACGCTAGACTCCGGCTACATCGTGTACCAGGCCTCGAATTCCATCACAAACGGCGGTAATCTTCTGGTGCAGGCTCCAGCGACTGTCACGCTCAAGGCAGGCAATTACATCCGGCTTGAACCTGGCTTTCACGCGATAGCCGGAGCTACGTTTTATGCAGTTATCGATCCAAATGTCGTAAATTGGCAACCAATTCCCGTCCCAGATCCGCCCGCGCCGTGCACAGATTGCGGATTGGATTTCCTTTTAGGAGGGAACCAAGCCGTGGACCTGTATGCTCCCAGCAGCAGTAACCAGTTGTATGCGTACTGCTGGGCTTATGACGGGGTGGTGGTGGTGGTGGTGCCCTGTAACATCAGCCTCTCGCCTTCCTCTTACGAGTTCACGAACTGCCACCTCCATAACGATCCGCCGGCTCCGTTTTCAAGTATCAGCCCGGATTCGGGATATACCGGCAACTACTGGAACTTGGCAATGCCGGTTACGCTCACAACCACTCAGGTCGGGCAGCTTGAGACCGTATATATAACGGGCGACGCCGACTACGACTATTACTATTTCTACGCTGTCGGCTATCGCGGATTGGTTTATATCGACAATTCGAACGTTTTCTATCAGACAGGGGGCAACACAACCGATCACGGCGATAATTACTGTAACCATTGGATGACGGTGAACGCTGCAACGGGACTGCAAAGTGCAGCGACGTTCTACATCAACAGCTACAATCCCGGCCGGAAGATCTGCATCAACGATATGGCCCTGCCGATCGGCGGGAAATTCGATATAAACGACAACTGGCAATCCCCTCATGTTTCGCACGATCAGGGGACCGCTGCTGATGTTGCTGCCAGAGCGGGACAGTGTCCTGCCAATTATACGGTGAACTTAAGTAATTTTAGGCAAGCTTGCCTCTTTGCAGGTTCTTCAGCCGCGAACACCATCACCGAAGGCAATCACGTTCACTGCCGCTGGCCGTACTGAAGGGGAGACGGATGCAAGGGTTCTTGATCAATAGGCGCATTCAATTGTGCGTGGCCGCGATTCTGCTTTCCGTCCCGGCCGCGGACTTCGCGCAGAACATGCCCGCGCCCCCGATTCCGACCTGGTCGGGGTTGGGGGGCATTCCCAAGGGTAACGAAAACCGAAAAGTGTTCTTGTCCCCGGACGAGCACAGCGTGATCATTCTCTGGCCCAATCCCGACGGGACGGAGACCAGGCGGCGATTTGACCTGCACAACACGATTTTTCCGGATTTGCGTGTTCACATGGAGGGCAGTTCCGGCAGTTTTCGGTACAGGTACGACCTTAAGAATGGAAAGGAATCTAAAGATTCCCTGAAGGATTTTCTCATCGTGGTCTATCAAGATCCGCAGATGCAAACGAGCTCCGCGTTATGGAAAGGTGGGCTCTGGCCTCCACTGTTGAAAGAAAGGGTTGGAATTCCTGGAGCGCCTCCGGGTTGGATAGCTACCTGGATGTGCTGCGTTGAGGAGCAGCCTCTGATGCCGGGCGCGAGTACGAATTTTACGCTGATCACGGAAGCCAGACCTGGATTTACTTCGGCCTCGACGGAGTACTTTCCGCACCTTGATCTAACGGACGAGTGGCCGGAGGACATTTTGGACCAACTTGGCCCCGTGCTTGATCTGAAGTGGATCGCCTACCATTTCATCACTCTGGGTCCGCGGTATGGCCCAGATCACCCGGAGGTGCGGATTGCAGCAGACTATTTAGTGGGCATTCAAGAGTTGATCCGCATCCATCGACTTGAATCCGACTCGCTCTTCGTTAAAGAAGCAATTGCCCATTTGGACGCCGTCTCAGCCGGCTCTTCCGCGCGCTTTGTGATTACACAAAAGCCCCGTTCCGAGCTGGAAGCCGAAATTCAAAGCGCGCTGCAACTGTCCTTGCATTTCATTTATAAGCAGCCTCAATAGTGCGAACGCTTGCACACAACGAGCAACGGCCACAAGCAGCCTGAAGTACATTACGCCGGCAGAGTTTGCCGAATAGGACAACGGAGACCAGCGGGACAAGCAGGCACGCTTATTGCGCTGTCCTATCGAAGGGAGACGAAAATGAGAAAGCTATTCACGCTTGCGGTCCTGACGCTTGCACTCGTATCCGGTTTAGAGGCTCAAACGCCTGCCGTGGCGCCTACGCTTGCCCTGAGCCCGGTTCCACTCTGGCCGCGGGATGGCGACACATCCCAGCTTCCTAAAGGGCAACACGTGTTCTACGATCCGCCTGCCGCAGAATACGTGGTCTATTATGCCGGCAACTCCGCGGGTGTTCCCTCCGCACAGCCGACCATCCTTCGCTTCGGAAGCCATGCTCTGGTGGACCCGGATGTCACCCTTGCAGTAGCTTCCAACAGCGATGGGAGCTTCCACTACACCTACAGTGTTGCAAATGGGAGTCGCGCCCGCCAACCCATACAGGAGATAGGCGTCTTCGTCTTCTCTGACAGGAACCCGCGAGGATCGCACCCAACCTGGACCGCGAAGCTGGTGCCGCAGAACTTTCGCGACCTCGCAACCCCGGGAATCAGCCAGGCTTCGATCGAATGGACTACAAATGCTGCCGCTCGGGCGATTGCTCCCGGGAGCGCAGTTCCGGGTTTCGCCATCGATTCGACTTCCCTGCCCGGTTTTGTAACGATGGTCTTTCAGGGTGAGTCGCAGAGTAACCAATACACTCCCGATGCGGTGCAGTCGCTGCCTCAGGAAGTGCGCGACCAGCTTGCGCGCATCTTCGAAAGGGATGTAAACAGCGGCCTGGTTATCGGCCCGCGGTTCTCGAAGGGTACATCTCAATCCACAATTACGCAGAATTTCATATACGGCATTCAGGTTCTTATCAACAGAAGAAAACTGGATCGTAACTCGCCCTTTGTTGAAAACGCCAAGAGGGTGCTAACGGCCCAATTGCTATCGCAAGACCAGATGCAGTTGAACTCCTCCAGCCTCGCTTTCACAAAGGACGCGAAAACAGATGTGGAGAAGGAGATTGCGAACGCGCTGGAGGTTGCCTTTGCTCAATAAGCGGATCTATGCCACCGTGGCAACTGTACTGCTATGCGCCCAAGCCGCGGTCGTCGCACAGGAGAGGCGCGCGCCCCCCATTCCGACCTGGTCGGGAGAGGGGAGTGTTCCCGCGCGAGTAAAATCTCACTCATAGCGCAGCGCTTCGGCGGGCAGAATGCTCGACGCCGCCCACGAAGGATAAATAGTTGCGACAAAAGAGACACCGATGGCCACCACCGCCACCCAAATCCCGTCCACTATGCGCGGGGCGAAGGGGACGTAATCAATCGAATACACCTCGGGTGAGAGCGAGATGAAGTGGTAGTGTCCGCCCGCCCACATCCGGCCTGACTTGTCCTGCGATTCCCATTGTGACACGGGATGCAAGCGCCCTCCGCGCGCCTTCCGGTGGGGGCGCCGTTCTGGTTCCGGAACAGTGTCACAAGCTGCGTGATGCAAACGGGCAGCGCAATCACGTTCCTCTGTGACGCAAGCTTGCCGGCAACACTTGATCTGGTTGTGCTCCGAACCGCCTGAAAAGACTGGCTCACCCGAACAAAACGTTTTTCGGTCTTCTCTATCGTGTTCGCGTTGGCGTCCATCCCTGTTCCAAATCCAGAACACGATAAACAAAAGTGCCCTTCATCGGGTTTCGACAGTAACATGCCGCGCTGTAAACTGGAGGCTAGCAATCATGAAACCTGCTCTGAGTCGCATTTCGGCGGCGGCGCTTTTCTGTCTTGCCGCCGTTTTACCGGCGTTGACGCAAACCACGGTCACCACCAACGGCGGAACCTCCAACTCCATCCCGAAGTTCACAGGATCGGCGACGATCGGAGATTCCGCCATCACTGAAAACGGCGGTAATGTCGGCATCGGGACCTCGACTCCGGTGGCCAAGTTGGAGGTTGCGGGCGTAATTGGAGAAGCGTTTAGGATGTCAGGCGTTGGGACAAATCCTGTGTCATTCCGCTTCATTAACGCGGGGAATAGTGCCTATTTTGGGACTGAGGGTTCTACGGCAGGAGGATACTTCTCCGGTTCACTGCCGTACAGCACTGTAATTTACAGCCCCCAACCCATTCAAAATATCATTGGTGGTGTGGCAAGGATGACCATCGCCACCAA
>JBGPJK010000350.1:0-4940 GCA_041485425.1 Terriglobia bacterium
GGCATAAAGCTGTCGCGAAACGCCTTCAGCAGCGGACCTCGGAGATTGCCGGAGCCGACGAACATCCTGGCTGCACGCTGCGCCTCAGCCTCGCGGACGCCGACGGCACTCAATACGACCCAGTGGAACGTGGATCCGGGATATTGCTCCGCCAGGCGGAGGATTGTGCCCCCGCAGCCGATTTCGATGTCGTCGGAATGGCAGCCCAGGCAGAGTACGTTTAACGGCCTGGAGGCGCCGCCGTTAAGGGCAACGTTGATCATCCACGACCCTCCCGCTTGGCGCTTTTGGATTCCGGGGTGTCCTGATTCCTCGTCATTCCAAGCCCCAAGGTGATTTGTTCTCGAATCATAATGAGCCCTAGCCGACGTGTCGGTAGAGGAGATTTCCTGCCGCCCTCAACCATGAATACGGCAAGCGCGCGAAAAGCCTCGGGACAAACACCATTCTGCGTAGCATGCCGATTCCCGCAGATTGCGGTGGGTAGCGGTAATAGTTCAACGTAGAAGAGGCTGCGCCCAAGTGGCCCTTGAATGTAATCAAGCCCGTGTCCTCCGCATCGGAGCGACCGAGATCCAATTCGTGCATTCCCAGCTCTTTTCCTTCCTGGATGGTGTGCCAAAACAGAAGCACCATGCCTCCCAGGTTGTGGAAGCGGGCGTCGGAGCACCCGTACTTGTACACGATTGCTTCCTTGTATTGAACCGTGACAATACTCGCGATCGGCTGGCCATGGTTGGAGGCGATGCGAATTTTGAGCCCGCTCGCGAGGCAATCCCGCAAATTTCGAAACCAGGCGAGTGGCTGCGGGGGCAGCCCGTGCCGTCGCCGGGTCATCACCATCAGAGAGTAGAACTGTTCCAGAAACAGATCTGACGTCCCCTCCTCGTAGGTCAAACTCTCTCTTTGCGCGCGGCGGATCTTCCGTTGTACACAGCTTGGGTGAAAGGCGCGAAACAAGCTCTCCAAATCGGGCCGGAGGTCAAGCGAATGGCAGGAAAAGGATGCACTCTTGGTGAGGCCAGTGTGTGCTTCCAAGTCCAGCGCGTCGGTGCTCAAGCATCGCAACTCGAAGTACTTGCAATTCTCCTGGGGGAAAGCATGTTGCAGATGAGCAACCAGCTCTGCTAATTCGTCCGAGGTTCGCACTAGCGGCTGGCAGTGATCGGCAAACGCCACCGAAACCAGCCGAGATCCCGTCAACCAGCTACGGATCCGGCAGAAGACAATCCCATTGGCAAGTTGCTGGCTCGGCGGAGAAGTTGTAAATACAACCGGTTCGTACCCGTAGGTGCGCCGCAGCGCTTCAAGCCAGCCGGAGGTATGGAAGATCGAGGCACGCGGATGGGTTTGAAGAAACTCTTCCCAGCGAGGATCCTGAAGCGGGTCAACCTGGTAAACGGGTATCACGGCGGCGCCGCTCGCCGACCGTTGACGGTCGATTATTTCCTGCGATCGTGATTGAACGCCTAAGATAGTTTTTCCCGCGCCGATATGCCTTCAGAGGAACACTTAAAGCGCTTGTCCGCAATCCGATAGGTCACTCTGCCATCGACGATTCCTGCATACGCCAGTTGCGCCCGCTCACTTCCCTTCCCGCGGATTTGCCACTTGTCGCCTTCTCGTACCAGCCGCATCTGGCTTCGCTGACGCCACCAGTCATTGATGTCGCCCGGAAGCGCCAGCCAGATGTCGCGCTCCTTCCGCACGCGCGAGATGTACTCGAGAAGCTCGCGATAGAGAGCGCGCTCCCTGGGGTGGACGATGTAGTCCGGATGGACAATAAAGCTGATCAGGCCGTGATGAGCGGATATGATTTCGATCTGCTGCTTCCACAAGTCAATGGAACGTTCAGCCAGGATATAGAACAAGCCGTGATCTTGCAGAGTCGTGAGGGGCAACTCCAGCATGCTGCCCACAAAGTAGGGAGTCACGGTGCAGCAGCCACCTTTTTGTGGCTCCAGGTGCGAGACGGTCGGCACAGACATTTCGTACTGGAAATCCAGCATGTCGAACCAGTCCTGGTTGCGATGCATCGAGCCGGCTCGAAAGCCCCTTATACCGTACTTCCGCGCATATTCATTAATCTTCCGCGCGCGTCTTTGAAACAGCTCCGCATGCTCATACAGCCTGCCATCATGATCCAAGTCGTGGATGTTCGTCTCAAACCCGCGAGCGCGAATGCACGCGACCATCTCCTCAGTTTCCTGGTACCGGCCCTGTGGAATCAACTGGAACGCCGCATTGATACCGAAGGACTCGTCCAAGTCCATCAGCATCTGGCAGTGTTCTATTCCTCTCTTCTCCTCCACGTCGTGCGTCATCATGAGCGCTGCGTCATTCCCGTCCGGCCAGAACCAGATGAACGGAATCTCGCGTGTACCTGTCGCTTGAATCGCGAGGGCCATCAATGATTCAAGGATCTGCTCGACGGAGCAGTCAACCGGCCATGCTGGAAAGCCGCTGCACCGCGATCGAAATATAGCTCTTTGCAGCGACCTGCGAAGGAGGGACGGGAATATCGGCCGAATCAAGTAATACAACGTGTGCAGGACGTGCTCGCTCCTGCCGCTAACCTGGTACCGCTCTCGTCGAAGATTCTCAACCACCTGCGTGGGGTCGAAGCATAAACGAACCTCTCCCGCCGACATCTCGACGGTCGAAAATGCATCGAATAGTATCTCCGTCGGAGCGTTACAGGAAGCGGCAGCCGTTTTGCCGAAGCACAGAGCCGGTCCGAAACGAAAAAATCCTTCCCCAACAGGCAAGTTGCTGACCACCTGAAACGGAGCGCATTCAGGTGGGCAGCAGAAATAATCCAAGAACGCGCGGGCGGCGTCGGCTCCTGGTTTCGGGTCCAACATTGGGGCGATCGGGGTCATCGGACCTTGGAGCTGTGGCGCTCGGCGTGAGCTTCCTCAACTTTCGCGGCGAGATCCTTTAACGCCTGTTTCCTCTTCAGAACCATGGGCAAAGGCTGCATTCCCGCGATGCTGAGCACCGCTTCCCACCTGTACACCCAGTCATGATGCAGCAAGCACTGAGTAATGTTCTGTTGCCGGATTTGCATCTGCCGTTCTGGCTGCTTGTCGAGCTCCCGGATGGTGGAGACGATTTCGTCGGAGGTGAACGGCACTTCGATGACCGCGTCTTTCCAGTTGAAAATCTTGTCAAATTCCTTGTTGTTGGCCGCGCGCATTCCGATCATGATCGTGCCCGGCGCCGCGGCTTCAAAATACCTGTAGCCAAATTCACTCTGCCCGCCGGTTTCCGAAGGAGTGTCAAATTTGCCCGGACTCACGATGAAATACCGGCTCCTCTTGGCCATGTTCGCCATCATCAGGCGATGCTCGTCCAGGTCATAGGCGTGCAGATCATCGATGGTGTCGTAGACGTAGAATTTTCCATCTTCGCGCGCCATCCGCATCAGCGCCTTGTGCGTCACCTGCGCCCGGCGACCGATACTTAGGACATCAATACATCTTGCTGGCGGGTCTGGATACGGACAAAAGCGCAGAGTATCAACGCCGGCAGGCAGATATTGTCCCTGACCCTTGATGACCTTTCTAAATGGCTCATTGACGTTGAACATGAAGATTACGTAATCGAATTGGGCCAACACCTCCACGCAACTCTTGTAGACCGGTATGTCCTTGACATAGAACTCGGGAAGCCAGCACACAGTCGTTTTGCAACGATCACGCCAACCTTGCAATGCCTTCAGGTGCAGCAGTTCGGATGCCTTCTCGCAAATCGTGAAAAACATGTCATACTCCCGGTCCACGTTGATGGTGGGAATGCCGGGATTGAGAGGAAGATTGACGAATTCTCCAAGCTTGAGAGCAGCTCTCTTGCCTTGGCGGTACCAGTTCTTCGGCTTTGGCGCCAGCAGCTCGACCGAGTCGATGTCCTGGATAATCCTTTCGAATTCCTGAAAGGAACACCTCCACACCTCCCGCTCAAAAATGTTTCTGTGGGAAAACAACAGAACGCGGGGCTTGGCATGTTGTTCTGGTTCGCCGTTGGAGATCATTCTTTCCTCGTAGGTTGAGTTAGGTGTGATGCCGGCACTTCTCAGGGTCAAATGGGGAAGGAACTTAATACTACCTTACTCCAGGTTGTATTGCTGGCAAACTTTTCATCTCGGCAGTGGCGACGGCCGGTCGGCGTCACTTCTCGGAGAGCGCCTCATACTGCTCGATCTGTGCTCGGGTGAGGCTTTGAAGATCTGCGCCTTCCTTAAAAGCACGGTACCAGGTGACGATCCAGTCGAGCGCCGGGCCCAAGGGAAGCATGGGATACCAATCCAAGGAGGCCCTCGCTTTGGAGGTATCTAACTTGAGAGTGTGTGCCTCCTGTGGGTGCATAGCTCCGTCGTGAGTCCACGAGGCGTGGTCCCCCCACGAGCATGACAATCGGTCTGCAATCCAGGACACCGGCTTGGCGTCTTCGTCGGAAGGACCGAAATTCCAGCCGGTGGCGAAGCGAGCGGCGTCCTCCGTTAGTCGCTCAGCCAACATGAGGTATCCACGCAGCGGCTCGAGAACGAATTCCCATGGCCGGATCGCGGAAGGGTTTCGGATCAGGCAGGGTTGCCCCGCAAGGAAAGCCCTCATCAGGTCGGGAATGAGCTGGTTCGGCGTCCAATCGCCGCCTCCGATGACATTGCCGGCGCGAGCGCTCGCGATGGCCACGCCGTGGTGCTCGAGCGAGCCCGGAGGAAAAAACGATTCCCGGTAGGCGGAGGTCACGAGCTCCGCGCAACCTTTTGAGTTCGAGTATGGATCATGGCCGCCCATGGGGTCGTTCTCGCGATATGGCCAGACCCACTCGCGATTATCGTAGCACTTATCGCTGGTGACGTTGACCACCACGCACCGGTGTCTTAGCTGTCGCAGTGCCTCCAGGAGATGGACGGTCCCCATGACATTGGACGAATA
>JBGPJK010000351.1:0-4929 GCA_041485425.1 Terriglobia bacterium
AGCTTCATTTTGGTGATCAGGCGGCAGAGGTTCTGGTAGCCGAGGCGGGAGGCGACGAGGAGGGGAAGACGGAACTCACCAGAATTGTCATCTTTCCGGGAGTAGGGATCCTTCGCTTCGCTCAGGATGACACCAGGAAAATCTTCACACGCCACCTCCGCACCGATGTGCGCTTTCAGTCCCACCTTCTTGGCCGCCATGTGGAAGCGGGGCGCGCCGTACACACCGTCGCGATCGAGCAGAGCCATGGCCGGCAGATTCAGGTGGGCGCAGGTTGCTACCAAATCCTCAGGCAGGGAAACGCCTTCGAGGAAGCTGAAAGCGGAGCGAGAGTGAAGCTCGACATACATTGAATCATTGAGTGATTGAGTCATTGAAGAGCATTGGGGGAATCACTCATTGATTCAATGACTCAATGATTCAATTTCATTCAGTCATAGGTTCCTTCCACGAACCATCCCCCACTGAGCAGGTCGCGGACCAGGCGGTAGAGGGCGAGACCAGTTGCGGCCTGCAGAGCGATGTCCCACTCGTCGCGTGACCAGCCCTCTTGTTGCCACCAGTCGCCGGAGGAGCGCCACGGCCCCGCCACCCAGACAATGTCTCCCTGCAGCTCGGAGCGCTTGGGACAGGCGATGCGCGCGGGCCTGCCGTCGCGCAGCGTCACTGTGGCGCGCACCGGCGGACGAAAGATGCGCAGCGCAGTGACGGCATTCGCTTTGTCTGAATTTGTTTTCTTCTTGTCTTTTCGTTCGGGCAAGGCCGGGGCGAAGCGCTGCATGCGGAACGCGTCCGGGCGATGGGTGTCCAGCAACTCCAGCGATCCGACTTTGTTTTCGCCCACCATGCCGGCAATTCGCGCCAGCGTGAGTTCGAGTTTTTCCGGCTCCGGCGAAGGCGGAAGAAACAGGCCGCTCTGTGCCGCGCGCGGTCGCACGGGTTCGGCTGCCAAATGAATTTTGGTGATGGGGGCGCCGGGCGGATTCGCTTTGAGATCAAGCTGCAGCAGCTTCAGGAAAATTCGGGCGTCCAGCAGGGGAACAGGAAGACGCAACGTGCGCTGAAAAACTTGCCGAGCTGGCGCTCGGCCTGGACGGCCGAGGACGCCCGTCCCCACGTGGGTTGTCATGGATTCTTCTTCATGCCGCCCGTTTTCCAATTCCAGTTGCAGTCGCAGTTCCTGGGTTGCTAATGCGCGTGCACCCAGGCGGGCACACAATTGCTCCAACAATCGGCCCAACAGAAATGCCAGCGGCTCCAGCAACAGCAGCGGATACTCCAACTCGATAGCCTCTTGAAAAACCAGGGGAGGATCCACCGGAACCAGGGTGCGCGAGGTGGCGCCGCGGGCCAGTTGCTGCAGCCGGACGCCTGGCTGCCCCAGGCGCTCGCTGAGGGCCAAATCCGGCAATGCCGCCAAGGCACGCAGATTGCGCACGCCCCAGCGTGCCAGTGTTGCTAAACACCGCGCAGGGTCCTGCCCGTCGTCGAAAACAGTGAAGCTGGCAAACAGAACTTCCAGGGGAAGGCTGCCCACCTGCTCGGCTTCGTTGCCGGGGGGAATCATGGTTACTCCAGAAAAACCGCGAGCCGCGAGCACCGCCGTATCGGGGTTGGAAGCCACGGCAACATTGGCTTCGAGATCGAGGTCGGAGGCGCGGCGGGCCACATCACGCGCGATCTTGGGCAACGCACCAAAGAGCGTCTCCAAGCCGGCCAGATCGAGAAGGATGGTGTCGCCGCCCGCGTCTTCGACGCGCGGCGAAAACGACTGGGCGCAATCCAGCAGCGCGGCGTGCGCCGCGGCTTCCTGTAACGGAGAGCGGGCCCGCAGCGCCAGGTCGGTACAAGTTTCCAACTGCAACCTGGTCATGCCCGGTTCCACTCCGGCGTGGCGGGCCTTTTCATTCACCGCAAGAACTTTTTGCAGAGGAGCTTTGCCCTGGAGTACGGCCACGGCCTGGGAACGCAACTCCGGTTCGGCGCGCAGCAGCGCTTCCACGGGAAAATCGGGAACGAAGATGCAGGCGAAGGCAGTCATTAGTCGTCAGTCATCAGCCATCAGGAAAAACTCTCAGCCCCCATGCAAACTGCGGGAGCGAGACGCTCCCGCGACAGCCGCCGGGACGGCGGCGCTACGAAACCCGCACCGCTTTGGTCGCGAAGGCGGCGGTCGCCGGTCGCGCCGGCTTGCGCTCCAGGCGCGAACGCAGCAGCTCTCCTTCCACCTCGAGTCCCTCCAGAAATTGGGCGTGAGCCGGCGATGTTTTATCGGAGAGCTGATGGCTGAAAGCAGACGGCTTCTTCCCCGAGGGCTGCACTCTCAACAGCAAAGCAGCGCAGGCCGGCGCACAGGGCGCGTCGGCAATGACGAACAGCACTGTGGCCGTGTTCTCCACGGCCCGCTGAAAACGAAACCAGGAAGTCAGCGGAATGCGGCGCGCCGTCCGGAACGGAACATCGCCGAGATCAATGGCCACCATGCCGAAGCCGCTGCTTTGCAGCAGCAAATCGGTGACGCGTAGCGCCTGCTCGAGCGGACCCTCCATGCGATGGCGTTCCTGATCTTTTTTTCTCTCCGTGCCGGAGCCTGCCCGGAGCGCAGCCGAAGGGTGTCTCGGCGGCGGATTTTTCTTTCCCCCGCACCGCACCCACAGCAATCGTTCAAAGTCCACCCCTGCGGCCGCCGCAGAGACTGGATCGAAAGCATCGGTGGCATCCACCAGGGCGCAGACTTCCTGCCGCTGGGTGGCTGCGGCCAAAGCCGCCAGCAGCACGCTGGTGCGCCCCGAAGAGGCGTCCCCGCAAACCTCAGTGAGACATCCCCGCGGCAGGCCGCCGGTGAGCGCATCCAGTTCGCGGATGCCGCTGGAAACCATCTCCGGCGCGGGCCGTACCTGGAGTCGCGAGGCCGGGGTGACTCCGGCGAGCTTGGGTATAGCGGAGAGGCGTTGTAGAAGAAACGCTGCCCCCTCCTGCGGAAAACCAACGGGATGGCCCGGCGCCGCCTGGGCGCAAAAAAGCGGGGAAGACATAAAGACCTCGAAATTTCAGGGAGCAACGAGGCGGGAAAAGCCTCGCGGCGAATTCGGAGAATATTCGCTTTTTATTCGCCTATAAAGATTCTGCTACCGCGGTGGGAGGCTTGTCAATGGGATTGGTGACCATAAAATTGTATTCATTTTCATTCACTTACAGATAACTTAAATATTATTAAAGTAATCTTTACATTTATTTAACTCAGCAGTAAAGTGCGGTTTTGATGGCCCCCGAAACGGCACCCGACAGCAGACCGGCAACCCGGCATCCCCTGCTCGCGCTGACTGAGGAGGAATTGGATCTGGTGCTGCAACTGGTACTGGCTTCGGGATCCTTGAAGGACCTGGCCCGCGTATACCAGGTGAGTTATCCCACGATCCGGATCCGGGTGGACCGGTTGATGGAACGAGTGCGGCAGATGGTGGGAGGATCGCCGCCCGATCCGATGATGCAACTGCTGGCCGACCTGGTGGAGCGCGGTGAGATCACGGTCGCGGCCGCACGCTCGGTGCGCGACCTCTACCACCAGCAGAAAACAGAAAAGGAGAGCCCATGATGGAACCCTGGTTTGATCCAATTCGATTTGGCGGGTTGTACGGCGGGATTGGCGGCGGCTTGCTGGGCACGCTGGGCGGCCTGCTGGGCGCAGCGGCGGGCGCGCTGGCTCCCAAAGGAAAAGGCAGGAGCTTCATCCTGGGCGCCTTCACCCTGCTGCTGATGGTGGGCGTGGGTCATCTCGCGGTGGGACTGTACGCTCTGTCGGTGGGACAGCCTTACGGCATCTGGTATCCGTTGGTGCTCATTGGAGGAATTCTGACCATCCTGTTCGCGGCGTTGCGCCCGGTGGTTCGCAAGCGCTACGAAGAAGTCGAAGCGCGAAAAATGGAAGCGGCGGCATTCCGGCGCGCATAAACGGGGAGCCCCGGCAGATGCTGCCGTGGTATGCGCTTTGTTATAATCACACGCGACCCGGTGGCGCTATCGTCTAGGGGTTAGGACGGAAGATTCTCAATCTTCAAACCCGGGTTCGATTCCCGGTAGCGCTACCAACTCCACCTTTTCTATCGTTTACCAGCGTTTGTCCAAACGTTTGTCCAAAAGAGTGTCAAACAGCCCGTTTTCCGCAATACTAGAGAGTCTCCCGCTAGAAAGGTCGGCGGGCAGGGAACCCGCGCTGCGGCTCACCAGGCGGTAGGTTCAGCGGACAAGCGCGCGCGCGCTCCTCGGAGTACCCAGCATCAGCAGCCCTCCGGCAAGTGCAGAGACCATCATCACGGCCAGTCCGTACGAAAATGATCCCGTTCGCGTATTCAGGTAACCAAACAAGTAAGGGCCGGCAAAGCCTGCAACGCTCCCAACGGCATTGATCATTCCAACTGCGGCCGCTGCGGCCGTCTGGCTCAGGATTTCGGTCGGGATCGCCCAGAAGGCGGGAAGATAGGCAGATCCCATGGCCACCATGGTGAACAATACGAGTGAAAGCGGTATTGACGGGGGTTGACTGACGAGGCCCAGAAATCCGGCTGCCGCGATAAACAGCGGGACCGCTGAGTGCCAGTGCCTTTCGCGGTTCTTGTCGGAGTGCCATCCGTTCACCTGCATCGCGATGAAAAGAACCAGGTAGGGCACGGCGCCGAGCAGGCCTACATTCACGTCCGAAAATCCTGACTGCCGTTTCAGCATGGTCGGGAACCAGAAAACGAACGTGTAAATTGCAAAATAATTGAGGAAGGTTACCGAGGCCAGCAACAGAATGGTGCGAGACCCGAGGGCCTGACGCAGGGTGATCGCTTCTGTCCTGACAGGCTTTTCTTGCTGCAGCTTTTGTTCAATCCATTGCCGCCGCTCTGAAGCCAGCCAGGTCGCTTCGCCTGGCCAGTCCGTTAGGTA
>JBGPJK010000352.1:0-4924 GCA_041485425.1 Terriglobia bacterium
AGCCGTTGTTGTAGCGCTCCGGTTTCTTGTCGATTCCTTTACGCCAACGGCCTAGAATGGGTGCGTGAGGTGAGGGAGGAAGGAGTATTTCTCCCCCATGGCCAGCCGAGTGTCAGGCCAGGATTTGCTCGTCGGCATGGAGCTGGGCCACTACCGCATCGTCGAAAAGATCGGCGCCGGCGGCATGGGAGAAGTCTACCGCGCCCGCGACCAGCACCTCGCCCGTGACGTTGCCATCAAAGTCCTTCCGCCCGGTACGCTGATCGACGAATCAGCCCGCAAGCATTTCCACAAAGAAGCTCTGATTCTCTCGCAGCTCAATCATCCCAATGTCGCCACCATCCACGACTTCGACACGCACCAGGGCGTGGACTTCCTGGTGATGGAGTACATCCCCGGGATCACACTCAGCGAGAAACTGGCCAACCGGCCGCTGCCGGAAAAAGAGGTCATCACTCTGGGAGTGCAACTCGCGGAAGGCTTGTCCGCGGCCCATGACCACGGAGTCGTTCATCGTGACCTGAAGCCCGGTAACCTGCGACTAACTGACGACGGACGACTGAAGATTCTGGACTTTGGGCTGGCGAAGCTGCGGCGTCCCGCCGCAGACAGTGCCGCGACGGAGAGTTTTGACGAGACGCAAACGATGGCCGGAACTCTACCCTACATGGCGCCGGAGCAGTTGCTGGGGGAAGAGATCGACGCCCGCACCGACATTCATGCCGCGGGGGCCGTGCTGTACGAGTTGGCCACGGGGCAGCGCCCGTTTGCTGAGGTGGAAAGCTCGCAACTGATCGGCGCGATTCTGCAGCGTTCTCCAGTGCCGCCAACTGTGCTGAATCCCAAGCTATCTCCAGAACTGGAGCGGATCATCGGGAAGTGCCTGGAGAAGGAACCAGAGGACCGTTACCAGTCGGCGAAGGAACTAGCCATCGATCTGCAGCGGCTGAAGCGCGATACGTACACCGGTTCATCAAGAACCGAAGCGCACCACGGACAATCTGCGAGGCGCCCGGTTGCTCACCGGCGCATCCTCGCGCTGGTTAGTGCCTCCATCCTCGTTCTGGCAGTTGCTGCCGCTACGTTCTGGTACAAGCATGCCCAAAGGGGTGCTCCGGCGGGGACCACAGCTTCTATTGCTGTGCTACCGTTTGCTGACTTGAGTCCCGACCACGATCAGGAATACTTCTCGGACGGATTGGCGGAGGAACTCCTGAACCATTTGACCAAGATCCCGAACCTGAGAGTTGTGGCGCGTACATCAGCCTTTCAGTTCAAAGGGAAGAACGAAGACTTACGGGTTATCGGACAGAAGCTGAACGTGGCGAACATCCTCGAAGGGAGCGTACGAAGAGAAGGGAACCGCGTTCGGATCAGTGCGCAACTGATTAAGGCGGACGACGGCTTCGATCTCTGGTCGGAGTCCTACGACCGTGATCTCAAGGACGTCTTTGTGGTGCAGGACGATATCGCGAGGGCGGTGACCTCGGCCCTGCAACTCAAGCTGCGCGCAGGCAATCCCCCAGTGACTCTGCCGACTTCGGGAACCACAAATCCCGAAACCTATGAAGCTTTCTTACACGCGCGGTACTTCGCACACATGAACGACAAAGAATCTGAAACAAAAGCCCTCGATTACGCCAACAGGGCAATCCAGTTCGACCCGCACTATGCCCCGGCATATGCTTTGCGGGCAAGCATCACGCTACAGGCCGGTGGAATGCTTTGGATGGATCCTTTGGAAGCGGCAGAGAAGGCGCGACGCGACACAGAAAAGGCCATCGCGCTGGATCCGAACCTCGCTGACGGGTACCGTGTTCTGAGCACGATTCAAGCCGAAGTCGAGTTGAATTGCCGCGAGGCGGAGATTTCACTAGCAAGAGCACGCGAGACTCGTGCCGGGAGATCCCGACACCTTAGGCCGTAGCGGGATGCTTGCGATGTGTCAGGGCCGCCAGGAGGAAGCCGTCGAACTCCTAAAACAAGAACTCGTACTCGACCCGCTCCGGCCCTTGGAATACATGTATCTCGCACAGAACTTGCGCGACCTGGGCCGATACCAGGAAGCACACGTGGCTCTCGGAAAGGCCTTGGATCTCAATCCGAACCAGATGATGATCTATGAAATTCGAGGCGAGGTTTACCTCGCGCAAGGACGGCCCCAGGAAGCCCTAGCCGAAATGGAGAAGGAGCCTGAAGGCTGGCCGCGATCTTGGCAAGGCGCTTGCCTACCACGCGCTTGGACGGCGTCAAGAATCCGACGCAGCCCTGGCACGTCTGATGTCACAACATCAGGATGATTGCGCCTATCAGATCGCGCAGGTGTATGCCTATCGTGGGGAAGTGGATCAAGCCTTCGAGTGGCTCAACCGCGCCTACAGGCAGCACGATCCTGGCTTAGAGTGGTTCAAAACCGATTTGAAGCTGAAGAGCCTACGCAAAGATCCGCGATACGCCCAACTGCTTAGGAAACTCAATCTGCCCGAGTAGGTTATCCACCTCTTTCGACATCGGGTCGAAGCTGAGAGCGTTGGCCGTCGTCGAAAGTCGCCAAGGGTTTAGGAAGCGCGTTATAGCCCGTGAATGTTCTGGCCTGCAGGGTTGCTGTCGTAGACATCCCCCATTACACCAGCAACCCAGTCGTGAGTGTAACGCTGTTTACATCAACTATCCGCGGACGGATGAGTCTTCGCCCACGGCAGGGCGCGCGCACGACACTGCAACGGCGAACCCTCGGTCTTCGGGGCTCAGCCGAATTATTAATGGGCGGGTCGAGGTAGGAGGCAGAATTGTGAAGTCGGAGAGACTTTCTTGTTTCCCAAAAAGGTCGCGGATCTGCTTGGTCCCAAACTGCGCCGTTTTCGGGGAATCTAACGCCCTGGGAATGAAATTACTACAGTTTTACTACAGTTGGTGTCTTTTGCGCCCCACAACCGTCGGCGACCCATCGGCTTGGTTTTACCCACAGCTTGTTGAGAAGCAAAAAGTTAAATGGCGGAGGGAGAGGGATTCGAACCCCCGGTACCCTTTCGGGTACAGCGGTTTTCAAGACCGCCCGTTTCGACCGCTCACGCATCCCTCCGCGGTAACAACCGGTTGTGTTTCATCAGTTTACAACAGTTGCCGCACGGTTCGTTATTGGCTTCGGTCGCACCATAGCTGCACACCCGCGGCTCCACCTGCCAAGAGCCCTCTGCATAAGCCTCTGTGGTCAATCTCTTAGCTCGACAATCTCCCCCTCCACTTTCCCGTCCCGCACCGTGAGCCTGCCGACGCTCACCGGCAACCGGAAGCGCCTCGGTCCGGCACTCCCCGGATTGAAATACATCACCCCGTTTTTTGTCTCCTTCTTGGGCATGTGGCTATGCCCGGAAACGACCACTGCAAACCCCGCCGTCTCGGCTTTCAAGTCGAGTTCCTGGAGAATATGCAGGACATAGACCGATACTCCGCCGGCCTCGAGCACATTCGTCGCCGGAATCTTCCTCGCCCACACCCCGCGATCCACAGTCCCCCGCACCGCCGTCACCGGCGCAATCTCACCCAGCTGGTCCAGGATTTCCGGGTCGCCGATGTCCCCGGCATGAATGATGTAGTCGGAGCCACGCAGAGCGGCGAGGGCCTCGGGACGGAGTAGGTCGTGGGTATCCGAGATCACGCCGATGTATACAGGTTTGTTCACAAGCGTTGGGATGAGCAACAACCGCGCAGGGACAGGTGTCCTCACCTGCCCGGCCAAGCGAAGCTCCGCAGTCATAATTCCGCGGGGCTGGCCGCCCGGCCGCCCAGACGAAGACGTCTGGGCCTACGTGTTCTCTGCCCACTCTTATCACCCAACTTCTCCGGGCCGATGTGATGACTGTTACAGCTTGGGGCTCTTCTCTGCGATCAGCTTCCGGATCTTCTCCACGAACTCCGCCGCGGGCATGTCTTCGGTCTTCTCTTTGCCGCGGGTGCGGACATTTACCCTGCCGGCCTCGGCTTCCTTGTCGCCCACCACCAGGAGAAACGGGACCTTCTGCATGGCATGCTCGCGGATTTTGGCATTCATCTTCTCGTTGCGCGCATCCACGTAGACCCGCACACCCACGGCCTTAAGTTGATCGGCGATTTTGTTGGCGTACTCCGCATGCCGTTCGCTAATGGGAATCATGACCGCCTGTACTGGCGAGAGCCACACCGGGAACGCACCCGCGTAGTGCTCGATTAACACGCCAAAAAAACGCTCGACCGACCCGTAGAGCGCGCGATGCACCATCAACGGCTGTTTCCGCGAGCCGTCTTCCGCCACGTATTCCAACTCAAACCGCTGCGGCAGGTTGAAGTCGAACTGGATGGTGGAAAGCTGCCACAGCCGCCCGATCGCGTCCACCAGCTTGACGTCGATCTTCGGCCCGTAGAACGCCGCCTCACCGGGCATCACCTTGTATTCAATGTTCCGCCGTTTCAGCGCGTTTTCGAGGGACCGGTTCGCCAGGTTCCACTGCTCTTCCGTCCCCAGAAAGTTCTTCCGGTCGTTTGGATCCCAAGTTGAGAGCTCGGTCTGGTACTTGTCGAAACCGAAGTCTTTGAGCACATCGAGCGCAAAATCCATGCAGCCGACGATTTCGTTCTCAATCTGGTCGGGCGTGCAGAAAATATGGGCATCATCCTGGGTGAACCCGCGCACCCGCAGCAGCCCGTGCATCACGCCCGAGCGTTCGTAGCGATACACCGTCCCCAGTTCGCCCAGCCGCACCGGCAGGTCGCGATACGACTTCAGCGAATCTTTGTAAATCAGGATGTGGAATGGGCAGTTCATGGGCTTCATGCGATATTCGGCATCGTCGAGCTCCATGACGTCGAACATGTTCTGCACGTAGTAGCCTTCGTGCCCCGAGGTCTGCCACAACTGCCGCCGCGCCACGTGCGGGGTGTACACCAG
>JBGPJK010000353.1:0-4911 GCA_041485425.1 Terriglobia bacterium
CCGCATTCTCAATCACTTTCACTCGTTGGAACTCTTTCTGACTCATCGTCACCATCCCTATAGGGTGACAAAGTCTCGTTGCAGTTATGGGGTGACATTATCTTGGAGCATCTACAGAAGAGCGATTAACTGTTGACACGCTGCCCTTGGCGGCAATAACATTCTGACGCGTTTTAAGCCGCGCAGCCGGTTCCCCCCTCCGAAACCTCTGGTTGCTAGGTTATGTTCGCAAAATGCCGGCTTATTTTCTCGGCTCGACCTCTGGAGCAAAAAAATGAAACGTTCGATGATGGGAATCCTTGTCATTTTGGCAGTTCTAACCTTGGCCAGTTTCATTGCAGGGCAGGCGACGAGAGTGGCCTCAACATCGGCTCCGCAGGGGGTTTCGCAAGAGATACCGGTTGCGAATCCTCTGCAAGTAGCACTGCTGAAATGGTACCGGGCCAACGAAACCACCGCGTTTCACGTACCCGGGCAGCCGTGCGGTTTGGCGTTCGACGGGGCCAATATCTGGGCGGCAAACTACCGTGGGTCCACAGTGACCAAGCTCCGGACCAGCGATGGCAAGATTCTGGGTGTGTTCCCGGTAGGCTCGATGCCGTGTGGCGTGACGTTTGACGGCGCGAATATCTGGGTCTCAAACGGCGGCAGCGGGACCGTCACCAAGCTGCGAGCGAGCGATGGCAAGACCCTCGGCACTTTTAGCGTTGCAGGACAGTTCTTGTTTTGGATGGCTTTTGATGGCACCAATATCTGGGTGCCAGGTGAAAAGACCGCAGTTACAAAGCTGCGGGCTCGAGATGGCGAACATTTGGGCGCCTTTGGAACAGGCGGCGGCGCCATGTCGGCCGCCTATGACGGCGCAAACGTGTGGGTCACAAACTACACCGATGGCACGGTTAGCAAGTTGCGCGCGAGCGACGGCAAGGATCTGGGTGTCTTTGCGGTAGGTGGCGGCCCAATCGGCATAGCGTTTGATGGAGCAAACATGTGGGTGGTTAACTCGCAAGCCGGGACGGTGAGTAAACTGCGCACCGGCGACGGCACAGTGCTCGGCACGTTCAACGTTCCCGCGTCGCCCTACGGTGTGGCCTTTGATGGAGCCAACATCTGGGTCTCAGGAAACACGGCGGTGGCGGAACTTCGGGCGAGTGATGGCAAGGTCCTCAGTATTCTCAAGACGGGCACGATACAAACCACAGGCGTTGCCTTCGACGGGGCGAACATCTGGGTAGCAGGCAATGACGACGTCATTTTCAAGTTTTGAGATTGGGCGGGGTGAGGTTGCTTAGAACCCCGTCTTCCGCTCCCTCGGCCGGAACGGAATCATCACCACCGCTTGCAGCGCCACCGGGTTGCCGTTGCGCAGGGCCGGCAGGAACTTCCAGTGGGAAAGCGCGTTGAGCGCGTACTCATCGAGTTTGTCATCTATTCCGTTCACTACTCTTACTTCGCCGACGGAGCCATCGCTTTGAATCACCGCAGAGAGCGTGACCGTTCCGTGCACATTCTGCCGCATCAGTTCCAGCGGATAACCCGGGTCCACCGCGCGCGTCGCCACCGGAGCCAGCAGGTCGCCCTTTTCGGCATCCTTCATTTCGGCGAAGTGCATGACCCAGCTTCCCCCGGCTGAGTTCAGGTTGGGCACGTTGAGCGTCATGGCATAAAAGCGGCGCGGGCCAAAGACACTTTTTTCGGTTGGGGTCTCGAGATCGGCAGGCATTTCGGCGGCGTGATGCCGCGGAGCAGAACTGATTGGCGGAGGCGTGGCGTTGGCAACCACTCGCGGCTCCTGGGCAGGTGCTCCACCCTGTGCCTGGCCGCTGGTCACCGAACTGCTGCCCGGCTTGGAGCCTGGGCCTACGTATAGGCCTGATGGGAGCGCGAATGGGTTGCTGCCGGATCCTGCCTTGCCGCTGCCGTGCGTGTTCGTTCCGCCTGCACCGGCTTTGTTTCCGGTCGTGCTATCGGGTGTGCCGGCTGCTCCCGACTTACCCTCCGGGGTCGCGGCGAAGCTGCCTAGCCGGTTGCCGCTTGGTGCTTCGACGGGTCCAGTCGGCGCTACGGGATGCAGGTTTAGGGCGATCAATCGCCCATCCTGGCTTGAGCTGCCCGCACCTTGCATGCTGGGTGGCGGAGGCACCACCGCGGGACCGGATCCGCCCGCTTGGCCCGACATCGCCTGCCCCATCCTCGGGAGCGTTCGTTGCTCACCCATGGGTAACTGCGGCGCCGGGGCCACCACGGATGCGCGGCCGATATTGATGTCGCCCAATCTTCGCAAAGAGGCGGTCTCAACCGAGGGAGGCGGCTCGACCACTGCGGGCTGGGAAAGTTGAACCTCACGTTTCGATAGAGCGCGGTCAAGCTCGGGCGCCGGCGCCACCACGGAATCCGCCAGCGAGGGTACTTGATTCAGTCTGCTCCTCCTCACCTCGGGCGGCGGCGCCACCACCGGAACCGGCAATGCGGGCACCTTCAAAGCGGGCGTTTGACTTACCGTGGCCGTAGGCGGAATCGCGGTCGCGGTATGAGCCCACGCCACCACGTTGGGCAACGGTACGTCGCTGTTCAGTTTCAGCTTGGGAGGCGTCACAATCGTCTGCTTCCGATTGTCGGGTTCGGGCGGAACCGAGATGATCGGCTGTGGCGCGTACCCAGGGTCACCCTTCTGTTTCGGGCGCGGCTTCTGGCTGCCAGTATCCAGCGGTGGCAGGTATTCCGAAGCATCGTAATACGCAACGTCGGAGCTACGGAAGGCCGGTCGTTCTGCCAGTTGCGGGCGCCGAGGCCACCAGAAGGGTGAGCTCCACAGCACCGCGATCACCGCCACGTGAAACACCGCCGACTCGGCGAACCTTCCCCACGGCAGGCGTGAGGTGACGAACACATCCGCCCAGTAGGGCGCGGGCTGGCTCGACAGGAGTAGGGGAGCCTGGCGCCGGGGCCACAGCAAGTCCCGAAGATTGTGCAAGAACACCCGATGCCAGGGCTCGGTCTGCACCAGAAGGCCGGGCGCCGGGACGGGACGTGGCCTCTCCTGCACAACGAATTTGAGCCTCAAGCCCTGTCTCATACCCACATCGCGGCTGGCACCAATGACTCATTATATCCGGCGAATGCCTCCGCAATGCCGCGCCAGAGTTCATGGAACCCCGATTCCGTGCTCTAATACTTCGTCGAGGTTAACGGGTGTCCAAATTTCCGACTGAGGGTTCTCTTTGCGCCCTTAGCGGCCCTTCGCGTACTTTGCGGTTAAGGCTGTTGACCGCAAAGGCCGCAAAGAAAACCAGGACGTGAGATTAGGACACTAACCGAGGGTTGACATGACTTTCCCGAATTGCTGGGCGCGGGTTCTGCTGATAGGTTGGGTCTGCCTTGCAATAGGCACGGCCTTCACCCAGGACCAGCCGGAACTGGACGGCCCAAAGCACACCTTTCAGGATCCATTGCTGGAGATGCTGCTGGGAAACTGGAAACTTACCGGCAAAGTGATGAATCGCAGCGCCGAGCATACCATTCAGGCGGAATGGGTCCTCAACCACCAGTTTCTTCGCATCCATGAGAAGGACGAGACTCCCGCCAAAGACGGCAACGTACCGTACGAAGCCATCATCATGGTCGGATACGACAACACCAGCGACCGTTACGTCGCGCACTGGATGGATGTGTATGGTGGCCGGTTTTCCGAGACGTTAGGTTACGGCACGCGCGTCGAAAATGAGGTCCGCTTTGTCTTTGAGTACCCTGACGGTCCCTTCCACACCACGTTCCGCTGGAAGCCGGACACCAGGCAGTGGGAATGGCTGATGACCACCAAAGACAAGACAGGACACTGGATCGAGTTTGCCGACTTGACCTTGGCGCGCAGCCCGGGTGGGCGTCAGGACTGATATGAAAGTCCGCAGAATTCTCGCTGCATTGTTGCTGGCAGTGGCCGGCGTCCTGTTCGCGCAGGATTCTTCCCAAAACTCCACCGCCTTCAAGCCCGCCGACAACAATTCGGGGATGTACAGTTTCCTTCGGGATGGTGAGTTTGTGCAGATCACCGTCGAAGAGGCCGGCGTGGTCACTGGATTCGTGTCCCGCTTCGGGGACAGCGAAAGCGACCGGGGAGCTTTCCTCGACCAGTTCTTCAAGCAGGGCAAACTTGAAGGAACCCAACTCGGATTCACCACTGAAACCGTGCACGGCGTCTGGTTTGAATTCAAGGGGGCGGCCGATCGCGGAGAGGGAAAGAGCCCATCGGAAGAGGCCTATCACATTCTCAAAGGCACGCTCACCGAGTTCCGCACCGGTGCGGACAAGAGGGTCACTGCCAAGTCCAGGGAGGTCGTCTTCAAGTCATTTCCGCAGGACACGGGCTCTGCTCCCGTCAAAAACCCCCAGTAACGCTAGTGTTGGGTAGGGCACGCCCTCTTCAGGGGCTGCGGGGAAATGCAGGTTCTTGGGTGGAGCACCTCAGCGCTCCATTAAACCGGTTCCTCAACTAGCTATGGAACTTGTCATTCCGACCGGCTTCAGCCGGGAGGAATCTGCTGGCTACATCGGAGAAGCAGATTTCTCGGGAATGGAATTCCCTCGAAATGACAAGCCTGGGGATCAGCGGAAGATGTCACGTTTCTACGCGGCTTCGCGACTCCCTTTTGACTCCACCTGCGCCTTGCCGTCTGTCAGAGCGAGGTACCGGGGACGCGTCGTTGCCTCGCCGTTCTCCCACACTACCTTCATGGTCTGGGCGCAGCTGTCACACAGCCAAAAATGCTCAATCCTGCCCTTGAAATACGCGAAGTTGGTGTTCCCGGCTGCCTTGATCTCGATGTTAAAGATCCTGCCTTCGTGCAGATAACGGAAACGTGCAAGGCATGCGGGATTTGCGCACTTGGAGAGCACGGGGGAGACCTCCTGACA
>JBGPJK010000354.1:0-4902 GCA_041485425.1 Terriglobia bacterium
GGGTCGACCATCTCGTTCAGATGAATCTTCGCGACCTTTGACAGCAGCTCATATGCGTCCAACTCTGACAAACCATAGTCCTGATGGATCCAGCCTACGAGTTCGGTGAAGGCGATGCGTACGCAATCATCCAAGGGACGATAAGCCCCTACCGTCATGATCGCGTCTGGATTCTCGAAACGCGGCCAGTTGATCTTCTGGCCTTTGATGAGGTTCACCTGCACGCGCGCCCGCAGGGGGACTTCGATGGCCGTTCCCGCCACTTCACCATCGCCCATGGCGGCGTGCCCGTCGCCCATGTACAGCAAGCCTCCGGGCACATTTACCGGGAAATAGACCGTGTTGCCAACGCTGGCTTCTGGAGAATCCATGTTGCCGCCAAACTCCGCGGGCACGATCGAACTGCGGGCCTCGCCTCCGGAGGGCGCAACCCCAATGCATCCGAAGAAGGGATGCAACGGAATCTTGACCGAGAACTTCGAATCTAGTGCCTGAAATGTGGCGGTGTTGCTCGCGTGGTCGATGGGATAGAACCAGATCTTCTCCGGCAACGGCGGATGCAGCATGGGCGTGTAGTTGGTCTCATTCAGCGCTCCGAACCCCGGCGCAAATGCACCGATTCCTTGATCGCCGTCTACTTCGAGATCGAGAATAGTCACAACCAAGGTGTCGCCCGGCTCGGCGCCCTCAATGTAGAAAGGACCGGTAAGCGGATTGTCGCCCTTGGTCATGCTGAGCGTGTCCCCTGGCTTCTGGATGGCATTGCCGAAGCAGTCGAGCGTATTGGTGTCGAGAATGTCTCCCGGTTTCAGCCGCGCGACAGGCTCCGCCGAAGCGTAAACATATTTCACATCGTTGATGGTGGCGTGATACTTCACAACATTGTTCGACGCGACCTGTGCCAAAGCATTCCCGGTGGCAAGGATCAGCAACATGGGAATCAGAATGTGGGTTTTCAAAAACACCTCCTGAATCAAGCAATTGAATGCACGCGGGACACCCCCATCCTACAAGAAGACAGCGCGCAGCATGCTAACTGCAGTCCGTGGACGGAGGCATGAATGTTTGGAAACTCAATTTGGGGAGACATTCGCAGCTAGCGCGGATCGCCGCGGTGGCGAAGCCAATCCAAGAACATTTGCTCGATCGGTTTGTCGTACGTCATCATTACGTGGCGGATGGTATGACCGCTGACGAAATGGCAGACTTCCTCCGCCAGATTCTTGGCGTGGTCTCCGGCGCGCTCCAGCGACTGGGTCATGAAGATCACTTGCAGGCTAGCCTGGCGCTGCAAGCCTTCCGGGTTTTCGATGTGGCGCAGGAAGATCAGATTACGCAGGCGGTCCATCTCGGCGTCGGCGCGCAGCACATCCACGGCTTTCTTCACATCACGGGTGGAAAACGCGGCTCCCGCATCGGCCAGCATTTTTTCCAGCACGGTCGCCATGTGAGTGAGGTCGCGTGTGTCCTGGGGATCGAGACGCGGGCCAGCCGCTTGCGCGCTGCTGGCAAAACTGAGCAGCAAATCGCCAATGCGCTCCAGGCTGATCATGAATTTCATGCAGGCCAGCAGTTCGCGAGCTTCGAGTGCGGTCACCTGCGTGATGGCCAGGGTAACGCCATCGTCGATTTCCCGGTCCAGCGTGTCGAGCTCCTTCTCCCGCTCTCGTATGCTGTTGAGCCGGGGCACAGAGCCGGTCGCAATCCCCTCGGCGGCAGCCGCAGCAGCATTCTTGGCAACCGCGCACGCCTCAATGGTTCGTCTTACAAGATGCGAGTAGCCAGGCTCGGGCAGTGGGGTGTTCACGGCGGCGATACTCATCGGAACTTCCCTCGGCTTGCGCAATGATGTACGCACTGGATTAGGCCTTCTTCGCTGCCGGCCTAGGTTGATGGCCACAGTACAAGCATAGGTTCTTTCTTTCAACTATGTTGTTAAAAGCTTGTAAATTCTTGGGGTCGAGACGTAGGCGCGGGCGTCCCCGCAGAAATTGTCCGCAGACGAGACCTGCTCACGATGACGCTGGCAAAGCATCGGTGGCAAGTGGCAGGGTGAACAAAAACATTGAACCATGGTTGAGTTCGCTCTCAGCGCGGATGGTGCCATCGTGCGCCAGCACGATGTGCTTGGCGATAGCCAGTCCCAGCCCTGTCCCGCCCGATTCCCGCGAGCGAGCCTTGTCCACCCGGTAGAAACGCTCGAACAACCGCGGCAAGTGCTCAAAAGGAATGCCAGGTCCGAAATCGCGCACATAAAATTCCACTCCATCCTCCGAACGCCGCGCTCCCAGCACCAGCCGGCCACCCGCCGCAGCATACTTGAGCGCGTTGTCGATAAGGTTAGAGAAGACCTGGTGGATGGCCTCGCGATCGGCACTCACCAAGTCCGGCGCTGAGTCCTCCACTTGCAGGTCGATGCCATGCACGCGCGCCAGTTCACGAAAGTTCTGGACTGCTTCCTGCAGAATCTCTGCCGCAGCCACGGGTTGGATATCAAAGCGCTGCTCGCCCGATTCCACTCTCGCCAGAGTTAGTAGATCTTCGGTCAGGCGAGACATGCGATTCGCATTCTTGCGGATAATCTCCAGAAATTCGCGGGAGTGGTTATTCTCCGGCGCACTGTCCAGCAGGGTCTCAGCATAGCCCTGAATGGACGTCAACGGCGTCCGCAGCTCGTGGGAGACGTTGGCAATAAAGTCGCGGCGGGTTTTCTCCACCCGCTCGGTCTCGGTCAAGTCACGCAGCACGGCAACCGCGCCTCCCCCTGGCAAGGGAGCGGCGGTCACATCGAAAGTGCGTGCAGGGACAATGGAAGTAGCCCGGGCGGTGACCACCTTCCCGGCCATGCTGGCTCCCCGTACGGCACGCAAAAAATCGGGATCGCGCACCGTCTCAACCACCGGAGCATTCAACCGGGTGCCCTGCGGAACCAGGCTATCCATACTCCGGTTGGCCCACTGCACGCGGTCGTCGGGGCCGACCGCGATGACGGCGTCCTCCATACTGTTCAGCAAGGTTTCAAGCTGGCGCTGGCTGGTTCGCAGGGCCGCGAAGTTGTTTTCCACCTGACGCGCCGTCTTATCGAGAGCGGCGGCGACTTGCCCAATTTCATCCCCCGAAGTCTCGGCGATGCGCGCGGTGAGTTCGCCGTCGGCGATTTTGTTGGCAAACTGCACAATCCGTTGCAGCCGGCGCGCCGTGAGCTGGGCGGCAACTCCCGCCAGCACAAGTGCGACCAGGAATGTGAGCGCCGAACCATGCAGCAGTGTCCTTCGCACCCGCGACGTGCTGGCTTCGATGTCCGATAGAGGGTAGGCCAGCCGCACTGCTCCCCCGGAGACCGGTGCGGCCACATAGAGGAATTGAATTCCCAAGGTGCGGCTGGTGCGCGTATCGCTTCCGATCTCTCCTTTCAAGGCGGCGACAAACTCGGGCCGCTGCGCATGATTTTCCATCGTCGATGCGGTTGCCTCAGAGTCGGCCAGGACTTTGCCGGTGACATCGATGATGGTGGCGCGCGCTCCGGCGGCGTGGCCCTCCTGCGAGACGATGTCCTGAAGATTGTGTTCGCGGTCGCTATTCACACGGTTGGCGAACATCACCGTCTTCTGCCTGAGGCCGCGCTCGATTTCCTCCCGCAGAGAGCTTTCCCATGCCCGCCGAACCGAGAAATCAAGCGTCACCGTGGCTGCTGCGATCACCAGCGCGAAGGCGGCCAGCAGCCGGAAGAAAAGCCGGCTTTTCACTTGGCAGCCTCGAACCGATAGCCCGCCCCGCGCACCGTCCTCAGATAGCGCGGGTTCTCAGGATCGGGCTCGATTTTCTCGCGGATGCGGCGCACGTAAACATCCACCGAGCGCGGCGTGACATAAGCGGTATCGCGCCAGACCGAATCAAGCAGCTGGTCCCGCGTGAAGACCCGCCCGACGTGACGCGCGAAATAGTCAAGCAAGCGGAACTCGGTGGCGGTAGTGGTCACAAGCTGCCCGCGGACCGTAAGCGTCATCGCGCCCGGATCAATCTCGATCTCTCCCACCTTTAACGGCGACTGCGAGAGTGGCCGCTCGAAGCGGCGCAACACCGCTTTCACTCTTGCCACCAGCTCCCGTGGGCTGAAGGGCTTGGGAATATAGTCATCCGCACCCAGTTCGAGGCCGAGAATACGGTCAGCTTCCCCGCTTTTCGCGGTCAGAAAAATGACCGGAGTCGATGCCAGCGATTGCGTCTGCCGAATCTGACGGCAGAGCTCAAGCCCGTCCCGTCCGGGCACCATAATGTCGAGAACAAAAAGCGTGGGCCGCTGCCGTTCCGATTCCATGATCACGGTGTTGCCGGTCGGAAACACTCTGACGGCGAATCCCGCACCTTCCAGATGATGTCGCACCAGGCGCGAAATATCAGGATCGTCCTCAACCACAAATATGCTTGGTTTCACACGGGTATTGTAGCCGGGAGATCAGAATATTGCCCTGATTGTAACCAGATTGAAACATTTCGCCCTACCACACAACTCGAAAGACCTGCATTTGTTCTGACCCGCCAACTGGACCGGGGACCTGCCCAGCAATTCACTACGCTCCAGGGTGAATCAATCGCACCAGCCAGAACGCAACTGCGGCTACCAGCGCCGATGCCGGGATGGTCAAAACCCAGGCCCAGACGATGCGCGCCGCCACCCCCCATCGCACTGCCGAGAGCCGATGGGTCGCTCCGACGCCGACGATAGCTCCGGTGATGGTGTGCGTCGTGCTCACGGGAATTCCGGCCAGCGCGGTGGAGAACAGCGTGATCGCTCCCGCGGCCTCCGCGCAGAATCCTCCCACCGGCTTGAGCTTGGTAATGCGTGATCCCATGGTGTGAACAATCCGCCAACCACCGAAATACGTTCCCAGTGCGATCGAC
>JBGPJK010000355.1:0-4899 GCA_041485425.1 Terriglobia bacterium
GAATCGACTCCCACGCAGAGTTTCTGCGTCGCGTAACGCTGGACGAAGCGCTGGTCGAGGCACTGAAGAAGGACTACGCAAACGCTCCCATCACCAACCAGGAGCGGGTGATGCTCGACTACGTGATCAAACTTACCAGGGACGCCACCAAAATCTGGAAAGATGATCACGACCGTCTGCGCGCCGCTGGATTCGACGACACAGCGATCCTGCAGATCACGCTAATCGCATCCTGGTTCAACTACATCAATCGCGTGGCCGACGCGCTGGGTGTGGGACGGGAATAAGTTCTCTTGGCCCTCGCCTCACTCTCCTCGGCTTTCAGGACGACGCCACCGGACTCTCGGGTTCGCCGGCCGTGCTTGATCAGCGCGGCAATGGCTCCGGCAAGTTCGCCAGCGCATATCCCATGACTGCCAGGGCCGCCGCATTCTCGCGAAGTTCCTGCGGAACGATCTTGTCTAGCGTGTCCGCGGCAGTGTGGTGATAATTGAAATAGGTTCGCGCATCCTGCATGATTCCTAGCGTCGGCACGCCGGTTTTGGCCAGCGGTGCAATGTCGGCGCCTGGGCTGCGCTCCGCCAACTGGATCAGGTTCGCTCCGAAAGATTGCAGGACGTCTTGCACCGGCTTCAGCAAAGGCAAAGCTTTGGCGTTGATCTTGGCCTGGAATCCCAGAGGGTGTGCTGCGCCGTTGTCGCTCTCAATGGCCGCCACGTGATTCCCGAGTTCCGCCTCATGCGCCTTGGCATAAGCGTCGTGCCCGCGTCCGCCGTTTTCTTCATCCATCCAGGCAATCACCCGCAGGGTGCGCTTGGGATGCAGGTGCAGCCGCTGAACCAGTCTACGGTTTCCATGGCAACGGCAACTCCCGCCGCATCATCGATCGCGCCAGTTCCCAAGTCCCAGGAATCCAGATGCCCGGAAACGATGACCACCTGTTCGGGGTACTCGGAGCCCTTGAGGTCCGCGACTACGTTGTAACTCAACACTTCCGGCCCGGTCTGTGAAGTCAGCGTCAGGTGGATGCGAACCTTGCCCTGAGCCGCGAGCCGCGCCATCAAATCGCCGTCCTCGCTGGTGACGGCCCCGGCTGGAATCCCAGCCGGCGCGCTCCATCCAGTGTGCGGGAGGCGATAATCCGCATTCCCCACCGACCGCACCAGCGAAGCAACCGCCCCTAATTCCTCTGCAGCTTTTGCTCCTCCTCCGCGATATGCCACGGCTTCGCCATATGCCTCGCCCGCCATCCCGTTCGCCGCTTTCTGCTTATCGAAGGGCACGTTGAACAGCACAATCTTTCCCGCTACTCTCTCCCGGCCCAGAGCCGTCAGTTCGTCGAAGCTCTTCACCACCACGACTTCGGCAGTGATGCCGTCAGGGGCGGTAGGCGTATTTCCGCCTAACGCAGTAAGCACAATCTTCTGGCCGGCTCCCTGCGCTTGCCCGGGATACTCCACCAGTTCCGCCGTCTCAGTCCCACGAATCCAGTGTGGAACTTTGACTTCCTCCAGGCGGACCTCGAGTCCAAGCTTCCGCAATTCATCGGCGACATACTGCACGGCAGCTCCGGCCTGGGCAGAGCCGCTGGCTCGCGGACCGATGTTGTCGGTGAGATGCGCGACCTGCCGATAGGCATAGTCGTCGGAAAGCGCGGCATCGCGCAACCCAGCGAGTTCGTTTTTCAGTTGCGGCGAATAAGCGCTCTCGACCGAACCCAGGGGATTTTCCGGCGCGCGGCCGGACTTGAAAGTTTCGGGCTCAGAGTGGGTGACAGTTGTGGCGGTCAACAGCAGTGCAGCGGCAATTTGAAGGCGCATGTTGATGGTAAGTGTATTCGGATGTCTTACGGACGGGAAGGCATTAGAATTTTCGGCCACAGGTCTCGGAAACGGGTATTTCCCATCAAACCTGAGGCCTGCCACCTGAGACCTTGAGGTCTGCCCCCAAAAAAAGCGGCCCCATTTCTGGGGCCACAGTTTAAAAGAGGCAATGGAAGGAAAGTCAGGAAAGGCGATGCAAGGGGCCGATCCGCCAGCCGGACCGGCTTAATGTGAGATGTCGAGAACGGAGAGTGAAGGTCAAGCGCGGCCTCTTTTCTTACCCAGTAGAGAAGCACTTGCCCAGCCAAAGCGCCTAGCCCTAGACCATTCTCACGCCTTCCGTGCAAGTCCATGCAAGCATTGCTACTTGTCGAGATTTTGGATCTTCTGCCCCACGCCCCTCCAGGGGAATGGCCGGGGCAAAGAAATGCACATTCCTGCACATTGCCTGCAGGACACCATTCCACTCCAGGGAACGCCAGGGTCGAAATCAGGCCTGGATCGCGTCTATGAGTTGCCCGCGACCGTTCGCAGCTTGCCCGGCAGGAAGTGATACGGCGGCCAGGGCCCGCTGATGGCCAGCTCGCAATTCTTCAATTGCTTAGCCGCACTGCTGTAACGGTTCTGATATTTTTCCACCGACTTCGAATCAATCAGGTGGGCGATGTCGATCATCATCCCGTCGGTGTTGACTCGCTTGCAACTAATCTCTTCTTCCAGGGGATTGAACATCTTGTGTACTTGAACCGCCAGTCCGCGCGCCTTGGTCTGGCGTTCGCGATCCTTGGAAGCCTTTTCCCGCAGCTTGATCAGATAGTCGCCGCCCACGGTGTCCGGCAGCACCACGTCGGCGATGGCGGCTCGCAGCGAACCATCCTTGACCAGCACCTTGAGGTGCATCTCGGCTTTCCCGCGCAGCCGCGCCACACTCATCCCGAAGGCGCGCCGGTTGGTGCGTACGGCTTGCCGCAGAGCGTCATCGCTGTCGAAAATGGTTCCGAAACGAAAAGGAAGGACGGTGCCGTTGCGAAAGCACAAACTGACCACCCGCGCATGCTCCAGAACGGTCTTGTCTTCCAACTTGTCGCCGCCGTCGGCCGTGCGATCGTACTCGCTGACTACCACGGCAAACTCACCGCTGGGATAGCTCAGGACTGGGGCTCCATTCACACCTTGAATTCCCTCAAGGAGGAAGGGTCGCCGGGTGCGTACTCCGTTGTTTAGGTTTTTTTGCTCAGTGAGGCAATAAGCGTACCACGCCATAAAAGGCTTCTCCGTACCTAAGTCCGAGGCAGTAGTGTCTACCTCGTGACGAGACAGTTGGTTACGGCTCTTGAACCTGGAAGAAAGGGCGGTACCACGACTGGATCGGACACTTACTACCGCGTCCCCAAGTAACATATTACTTCAGTACTCGAAAAATGCAACCTTTTTGTGGCATGGGGCATCGCCGCGCGAGGAAAAACTACACTCCAAGCCTAAAATGACCCCTGGTCAATACCGGCCCGTAGCGGCTTCAAGTCGATGTAGGCGCGAGCGTCCACGCTCGTGCACCCATGAACCTGCCAGGACTGAAGCCGCCGCTCAGGTGTGGACTCGTGCGACGCAAAGGTAGGCGCTATTTCTTCTTGGCCTCATTCCCGCCATTCTTGGCGGCGGCCCGCTCGGCGAGAATCTTCGTCACGACTCGGAGCATGTCGTCCCAGGGCGCGGGCTTGCCCGTCCAGATTTCAAATTGACGCGCCGCCTGGTGCACGAACATCTCAACTCCCGGAATTACTTCTGCGCCGGCGGCCTTGGCCAGCTTCATCAAACGAGTCTCTGGCGGATCGTAAATCATCTCGAAGACGTAGTGCGCCTTGATTTCATCCTGATTCAAGGGCGACTCCTGCGAATTGCCCATGCCCACCGGAGTGGCGTTGATGATGACGTCAAAGCTAAGTTTCTTCAGGTCGGCTCGCTTCAGAGTTCGTGCCCGGGCCGAGCGAGCCAGCTTCAGAGCAGGTCCCCGCGTGCGATTCAGAACATAAACTTCGGCTCCTCGCTCCTTGAGTCCAAACACTGCGGCCCGCGCTGCGCCCCCCGCCCCCAGGACCAGTATCTTTGCGCCTTCGATAGAAATCCGCTGCTCCAGCGGCCGCACCACACCGGCCGCGTCCGTATTGAAGCCGTATAGATTTCCATCCTGCGCGCGTACTACGGTATTGCAAGCGCCGATCTTGGTGGTGTGGGAATCCGTATTGTCGAGGTGAGAGAGAATCGTAGTCTTATACGGCATGGTGATGGAAAGACCATGAATCGGGATATCACGGACGCAGGCCAGCAAATCTTTGAGTGTCTTGGCGTGCAACGCGAGATAGACGCCGTTTACCGTCTCGCGACGCAAGGCCGTATTCATGATCGCTGGCGAGAGCGAGTGGGCCACGGGATCGCCAGCAACTCCGTACACCCGAGTTGCCGCATCGACCTGTTCGATTCGGTAGGTGCTGCGCAATTCCGGCGCGGTTACCTGGCCGGGCGCCGTTTTCTCGTCTTCGCTCACTGCGGCAAAAGTGAACACACTGCCCGCGCGCACTCCCAGCAACCGGCTGATGATGCCCTGTTCCCCCATGCACACACCGATCAGCGAATGTTTACCGCTATTCTCCTCGAGGAACTTCATCATGACCACGTTGTCGTAAAGTGTGGTGGCGGTGCTGACGATCTTGTAGAAATCGGCGGAGATGGCGACCATCTTTTCCAGCGTCTGTTCCAGATTCTTGGTGGCCCGGTAGTCGTGATGCGAGAGGATGAGAGCTGCGCGGCTGCGCAGGCGCCGCAATTGCTCCGGCTTGCAGTGCGCCGCGCTCTGCAGTTCGAGATCGACCAGTTGGCAGCCGGAAGCAGAAGCCTTAGCCAAAATGTCCAGCTGCGAGGCTATCGAACCCCGGAACTTGCCCCCGGCCGCGACCCGGCGGCAAGTGGCCATGGCTACCACATGAGAATGGTACTCGGCGAACTGCTTGATCTTCGGTAACGCCAGCGCGGGACGGGGCAGATAGTCCAACCTGAACTCGAGAAAGGTGTTATCGCGAAC
>JBGPJK010000356.1:0-4898 GCA_041485425.1 Terriglobia bacterium
AAATATGACCCGCGCGGGTCGTCCGGCGCGGGTCGAGTTTTGTAGGAACAGGTTTCAAAGTTTCTCAGGTCTCGCAGGTTTCAAGGGTGAAACCGGTGCGACCTGAAATCGAAGGAAGATTCTCAGCCATGGGCACATCTACAGTGAATATTTCCGCCGCACAAGTGAAAGAGCTCCGGGAAAAGACCGGGGCGCCGATGATGGATTGCAAACAGGCTCTCACCGAGGCTAGGGGCGATCTGGAGCAGGCGGTGATCGTGCTGCGCAAGCGCGTGGTTTCGGTGGCCGCCAAGAAGGCGACGCGTGTGACCAGTGAAGGTTCGGTGGCCAGCTACATCCATGCCGGAGGCAAGATCGGTGTGCTGGTGGAAGTCAACTGCGAAACCGACTATGTCGCTCGCACCGAGGATTTCAAGGAGTTGGTGCACGATATCGCCATGCACATCGCGGCGTCGGATCCGAAGTTCATCCGCAAGGAAGACGTTACCCCAGAAGCTTACGAGCGCGAGAAGGACATCTACCGCAGTCAAGCGGCCGCCACCGGCAAGCCGCCGCAGGTGGTGGAGAAGATCGTGGAAGGCAAGATGAGCAAGTTCTATGAAGAGGTCTGCCTGTACGAGCAGCCCTTCATCAAGGACCAGACCATCAGCATTTCGCAACTGATCGCTTCCAAGATCGGCAAACTGGGCGAGAACATCGCGGTGCGGCGGTTCGGGCGGTTCAAGGTGGGAGACGCAGGCGAGACCATCGCGATCACCAAGCCTGAGCAAAAGGCAGAGTAAAGTCAGGGGCGCCATTGGCGCCCCGTTTTAGTGAGTGCAGAAAAACCAATGACGACGCCCATCTTCAAGCGCATTCTCCTCAAGCTGTCCGGCGAAGCCTTGGCTGCCAACCAGGGCTTTGGCGTGGAAGCCACGCGCATTCACGAAATTGCCGCGGAACTCGCGGAGGTACGTGCCTTAGGGGTGCAGATCGCCATCGTGGTGGGCGGAGGAAATTTCTTCCGGGGCGTGGCGGAGCAGGCGCGCGACATGGATCGGGTTTCCGCGGATCACATGGGCATGCTGGCCACGGTGATCAACGCATTGGCGTTGCAGGATGCGCTGGAGAAGCAAGGCGTGTTCACCCGGGTGCAGTCCGCGATTGAGATGAACCAGGTGGCCGAGCCGTTTATCCGCCGGCGGGCCATCCGGCATCTGGAGAAGGACCGCATAGTGATCTTTGCGGGGGGCACGGGCAATCCCTATTTTTCGACCGATACGGCGGCATCCCTGCGGGCCATGGAGATCAAGGCGGATGTAATCCTGAAGGCCACCAAGGTAGACGGCATCTACGACGCCGATCCCATGCTGGTGAAGGATGCCAAGAAATTTACCCAGATCAGCTATATGGAAGTGCTGAAGCAGGGTCTGAAAGTGATGGATTCGACGGCCATCTCCCTGTGCAAGGATAACAACCTGCCTATCATCATCTTCAATCTGAACCAGCACGGCAATATCCGGAGAGTCGTGACCGGGGAGAAGATTGGGTCGCTGGTAACCGCCTAATCCTTATTCGGCGCCGATAGACGCCGGATTTTCTCCGGCTCCCCGGCCAATCCGGGATTTTCTACGGCGCCATCTTTTTTCCATCCACGTCATACACCTCGACCGGGCCGTACTTGGCGAGCGCGTCTTTGATCTCTTTGCCGTTTCCCACACAGACGACCTGGAGGTGGTCGGCATCGAGATACCTCTTGGCCACGCGCTGCACCGAGTCGGGGCCGACCTTGGCGATTTCCGCCGGGTAGCGATCCCAATAATCTTCTGACAATTGATTGTGCTTGACCTCCATCCAGAGGCCGAGGAGTCGGGTCTGACGCTCCAGCGAGAGTGCGAAGCCGGCGACGATGGAGCGGCGCGCTTCGTCCAGTTCGGTAGTGGGGACGGGCTCTTCCCGCAGGCGTTTCAGCTCTCCCAGCAGTTCGTGCATGGAGCCGTCGGTGACGGCGGTGCGAACCTCGGTATTGGCGACGATGGGCCGGGGGTAAGTGTCGGCGGCGAAGGAGCTGTAGGCGCCGTAGGTGTAGCCTTTCTCCTCGCGCAGGTTCATGAAAAGCCGTCCGGTAGTGCCCTCGCCGAGTACGTGGTTCATCACCCGCAAGGCGAAGTAGTCGGGATGGTTGCGCGGCACGCCCAACTCCCCGGTCAGGATGTTGGTCTGCACGGAATCCGGGCGATCGACCAGGTAGATCTTGTAGGAAGCTGGAGCGGTGGTTGCGGCGGCCGCCGCGGGGCGAGAGGGCTGCTGCTTCCACCCACCAAAGTATTTTTCGATCAGAGCCGTCATCTGCTTGGTATCGAAATCGCCCGCCACGCCGAGCATGGAATTGTTGGGTACGTAGTGCTGGGCATGGAACTGTTTCAACTGCTCTGCGGTCGTAGCCTGCACCGAGGCGGAGGTGGCCGAGGTGGCCGCGGCCGGGCTGTTGCCGTAGAGCGCGCGGTAGAGCCGCTCCTGGCTGAGGAAATACGGTTCGGAACGTTGCTGCTCCAGATCGGCAAGCTGACGCTTCTTGTATTTCTCCAGCTCATCGCCGGGAAACGCCGGGTTGAGTATGACATCACTCATCAGGTCGAGTACCTGGTCCGCATTCTCGGAGAAACCGGAGGCTGCGACCTGGGTATAGGTGGAGCCGAACTCGACGCTGGCGTTGAGGGTGCCACCCAAGGCGTCAATTTCCGCGGACAACTGCGCGCTGGTGCGCCGAGCTGTGCCTTCACGAAGCATGTCGGCGGTGAATTTGGCCAGGCCAGGAAGATCCCTGGGATCGTCGAGCGAGCCGGCGTTAATCCAAAGTTCGAAATTGACGGTTGGCACTTTATGGCGCTCCAGCAGCAGCAGGGTCAGCCCGTTGGGCAGCTTGATTTCCGTTGGCCGGGGCAGCTTGACCTGCAACACGTCGCGATTTACAGGAGCACGATTCAGCCGCTGCACGGCTTTGACCGAGGTGCCCTTGTCCTGCTGGGCAAGCGCCCCAGCCACCAGGACCCAAATCACCAGAACCGCGCTCCCTGCTGAGATGATCCGCTTCATTGCTGGCCTCCTTGCTGTCCGGCGGGCTGCGCCGTTGGTTGCGGGAGCGTGGTGACTACGGCGCGATCGCTGGTGACGAAATACTTGCGCGCGACATTCTTCACCTCTTCCGGGGTTACGGCGTTGTACCTGGCGATGATGGTATTGATCAAGTCAGGGTCATTGAAATAAACCGCATATTGTCCCAGGCGTATGGCGGTGACCAGGGCGGACTCGCGGCCCTGCACCGTGCGCCGGCGGAATTGCATACGGGCTTTTTCGATTTCCTCGTGGCTCACGCCGTCTTTGGCGACCGCGTTGATCTCCTCGTAAATGGCCTTCTCCAGGTCCTCCGGCTTCACCCCGGGACGCGGATTGGCAGTAATGTAGAGGGGGCTTATGCCGCGGCGGGCGTCCACCTGCACGTCCACTTCGGTCGCCAGTTGCTTGTCCTTGACCAGGTGCTGGTAAAAGCGGGAGCTCTGCCCGGTGCCCAAAAGGTCGCCCATAACACGCGCGGCGTAGTTCTCCGCGGTGTTGCCGGCGGGGATCTGGTAGGTAATGAGCACCATGGGCAGGCGCGCCAGCGGATCCATGACGGTCTCACGCCGCTCCCCGTAACGCTCCTCCTCACAGGCGGGAGCGGGGGGAGGAGAGGGCTGCCGAGAGATCTCCCCGAAGTACTTCTTGATCTTTTCCATGGCCTCCGCCGGATCAAAATCTCCGACCAGGGACAGGACAGCATTGTTGGGCGCGTAGTAGATACGGAAAAATTCCTGGACATCCTGCAGATTGGCGGCGTTCAAATCCGCCATGGAGCCGATGGTGGAGTGCTTGTACCCGAAGCAGTCGTAGGTGAGATTGTCAATCTCCAGGTAAGACTTGCCGTAGGGCTGGTTGTCGATGCCCAGGCGCCGCTCTTCCTGGACGGCGTTGCGCTGGTTGTCGAGATTCGCCTGGTTGACCGCCAGCTTGCCCATGCGATCAGCCTCGAGAAACAGGGCGAGATCGATCTGGTTCTTGGGAACGACCTCGAAGTACGTAGTGCGATCTTCGTTGGTGGTGCCGTTGAAGTCGCCACCGTTGTTTTCCAGCAGGATGAAGTGCTCGCCCTTCCCCACGTTGGCCGAGCCCTGGAACATCATGTGTTCGAAAAGATGGGCAAAGCCGGTGCGTCCGGGACGTTCGTTGCGCGAGCCCACATCGTAGATCACGTTGAGGCCGGCGACCGGAGCGCTATGGTCGGGCGCCAGAATGACCCGCAGACCGTTGTCCAGATGAGTGTCGGTAAAGTCAATACGCGGAAGGGCGGCAGGGGCACTGTCGGCGGCGAACGCGCAAACCGCAAGCAGCATCCAGGCTGCCATCGAAAAAAGACCGGGTTTTCTCATAGAAGCCTCGCAATTTTGAAAGGGAAACCACATGTAAGACCGTCTGGAAGGAGACACTCAAGCTAACCAGCAATCGGCGGGATGTCAAGCAAGGGGCTGACAACCGGCCGGGTCCTCCCGGATTGGGATGGACGGACCGGAGGGACATTCGTTAGCTGACCAGGCCTCTCGCGGGACGATCGACTCATCCCAACCGAAACCGGGTGCTGGTTAGGTTTATAATTCACGGTTTTGACAACTAAATCCTCAGGGAGCTGCGAATGGCTCAACCTACGATGGCGGCGATACCCGGACTTAAAGAGACGTATGTTCAACTGAAGACGCGCATGGATAAGGCGGTTGAAGATTTCCGGAAGGCGATGGCGGCCACCCGCACCGGACGCGCGTCGGTGCACATGCTGGATTCGGTCAACATTGACTATTACGGCTCGCAGATGCCCCTGAACCAGATTG
>JBGPJK010000357.1:0-4876 GCA_041485425.1 Terriglobia bacterium
CAGCGACCGGAAGTACCCGATCGTCCGCGTCACTCCCTCGCGCAGCGCCACCGCCGGCTCCCAGCCCAGCATCGTGCGGGCCCGGGTGATGTCGGGCTGCCGCACCTTGGGGTCGTCGGTCGGCAGCGGCCTGAAGACCAGCCGGCTCGTGGAGCCGGTCATGCGGATGATCAGTCGCGCCATCTCCTCGATCGACATCTCGTGCGGATTGCCGATGTTGACCGGATCGTTCTCGGACGATTGCATGAGCTTGATGATGCCCGCCACCAGATCGCTCACATAGCAGAAGCTGCGCGTCTGGCTGCCGTCGCCGTACACCGTGAGGGCTTCACCCCGCAGCGCCTGTTTCATGAAGTTGGGGACCACGCGGCCATCGTTGAGCTGCATGCGCGGCCCGTAGGTATTAAAGATGCGTACGATGCGCGTGTCCACCTTGTAATAGCGGTGATACGCCATGGTCACCGCCTCGGTGAAGCGCTTGGCTTCGTCGTACACCGAACGCGGTCCGATGGGGTTCACATGGCCCCAGTAGGTCTCCTTCTGCGGATGCTCCAGCGGATCGCCGTAGCACTCCGAAGTGGACGAGACGAAGTATTTCGCGCCGTACTTGTGGGCCACGTCCAGGGCGTGAAACGTGCCCAGCGAACCCACTTTGAGGGTGGCGATTCCGTGCAGGGCATAGTCCACCGGGCTGGCGGGGCTGGCGAAGTGAAACACGTAGTTGACGGGCCCGCAGTCGAAAGGCTGGGTGATATCAATCTGGCGGAACTCGAAGCGAGGCTCATGGCGCAGATGCTCGAGGTTGGACTGCCTCCCGGTCAGAAGGTTGTCGGCGGCAATCACCGCATAGCCCTCTGCCAGCAATGCGTCACACAGGTGAGATCCCAGGAAACCAGCTCCACCAGTTACCAGGGCACGTTGTTGGCTCATGATTTCTTGAGGTTCCTCGAAGGTGCCGCTGCAGTAGCCGCTTGGGTTTCCGGAGTCGCGGGCAGCCGGCCGACGCTGTAATAGGTGAAGCCTTGCGCGGCCATGAGGCCGGGATCATACAGGTTGCGCCCGTCGATCACAATGGGGTACTTCAATTCGCGGTGCAGACGGGTCAAATCCAGCCCGGCAAACTCCTCCCACTCGGTCAGGATGAGGAGTGCATCGGCGCCCCGGGCCGCTTCGTAGGCGCTGCTGACGAACTCCACGTTGGAGTTGAAAACCTCGCGCGCCCGCTGGCTGGCCGCGGGATCATACGCGGCAACCTGGCAGCCCTCCTGCAACAAGGATTGCACCAGCAGGACGGCGGGCGATTCGCGGATATCGTCCGTGCCTCCCTTGAAAGCCAGGCCCAGCACGCCGAGGCGCTTGCCGCGCAGCGTCCAAAGGGCGCTGCGCACCTTGCGCAAGAAGCGTTGCCGCTGTTCCTCGTTGATGCGGATGACTTCATCCAGCAGGCGGAACTCGTAGCCGCATTCGCGTGCCACCGCGCGGAACGCCATCAGGTCCTTGGGAAAGCAGGAGCCGCCGTAGCCGATTCCGGGATTGAGAAAGCGCGGGCCGATGCGGCTGTCGGTCCCGATCCCCTGACAGACCTGCTGCACGTTCGCTCCTACTGATTCGCAGATGGAGGCCACCGCATTGATGAACGAAATCTTCATCGCCAGAAATGCGTTGGAGGCGTGCTTGATCAGTTCGGCGCTCTTGGCGCTGGTAACGATGAGCGGGGGTGGGATGTGCGCCCGGTCCGGTTGCGGGATTGCGTCCGGCCGCCGGTAGTAGCTGCCGTCCGTCAGCGGAGCGTAGATCTCGCGCAGCACGGCCGCACAGCGCTCGCTGTCGGCCCCGACCACGATACGGTCGGGATAGAGAAAATCCGTAACCGCCGTGCCTTCGCGCAGGAACTCGGGGTTGGAGGCAACATCGAAGGAGTCGGGAGCGGCGGCGTTGCGCAAGATGATCTTGCGAATCCAGTCGCTGGTGTACACCGGGACCGTGCTCTTCTCGACGATGACTTTGTAGCCGTTGATGGCTCCGGAGATACTGCGGGCCACCGACTCCACGTAGGACAAATCGGCTTCGCCCTGCTCGGTTGGGGGAGTGCCGACGGCAATAAATATGGCAGCACCGGCGCGCACCGCGGCCTGCAAGTCATCGGAGAAATCCAGCCTCTTGCCGCGGTGACGTTGCAGCAACTCCGGCAGGAAGTTCTCGTGGATGGGGACCTGGCCGCTTTGCAGGGCCGCCAGCTTTTGCTGATCGACGTCCACCAGGATCACGTCGTGGCCGAGGTCGGCAAAACAGGCTCCCGCCACCAGTCCGACATATCCCGATCCCACCACCGCGAGGTGCATCCCGATACTCCTTGAGTCCCTTAATTTATCAGCTTTCCTGCGGAGAGGGGGCAGTGACGACCATCACACCCTCAACCGGAGCGTGGGGTTGAGAGGCTCGCGGGCGACCATCACATCGCGAAGTGACGGCAATCACGGTACCGCGGGCAGGCTGGACTCAGAATGACACCTGGGGAGGGGAGGTGCATTATGCCAGTCCTCATGATTGCCCTGGTCGCGCTCGGCGTGTTCGGCGCCATTGGAGCCCTGCTGATCACCGCCATGGTGCTGGAGACCCGCATGCAGAAGAAGCATGGCGAAGCGGCGAACCTGGATGCGACCGCTGTGACGGCGGCCAAGCACTAGAAGCCATTACCCATCTCACAGGTGGCGAGTGGCCAGGTTTCCTGGTGAACCGGTTATGCGGCCCGGTGGCGCCCCTCTGCTCAGAAAGTGGCGTGATTTCTCCCGAGTAGGCCGTCACTCGGGCGCAACCAGTGTACGGCTTCCCCTGGGCTGGCCCCACTCCGAGGCACGCCCAGGGGGCGCGACGACCGTACTAATGCTGCGCTGCGCTGGTCTTGTACTTCTGCACCTGCTCAAGAAACTCGTGAACCATGCCCATGTCCACGCGGTCGATGCCGTGAATCACACCATTGCCGGTGACCATGTCGGGCTTGGTGAGCCGGGCGTGGTTGACCAGGACTACGCCAGCTTTCCTCTCGATCGACAGGTTCCGTCCATCGAGGGTTCTCACTTTCGGCCGACGGGATACTCCAGCACTGGTGAGTGTGCCAGGGATGATGTAGCGGTTCAGGAATATGGGCAGCAAGTGCCGGTTCTCGAACAGCTCTTTCTGCATGTCCACCGGCAATTTTGCAAAAGCTGCATCGGTGGGGGCGAAGATCGTGTATGGTCCCTTGCCCTTGAGCGTCGCCACCATGCCGCTGGCCCGGATGAAAGAAACCATAGTGTGAAACGAGCCATCCGCGGCGGCCACGTCAACGATGTTGGTGGAGTTGGCGGGCTTCTGCGCCCACGATAAGCCTGTCGCCAGCAGGAACATGAGTACAGCCTGGGCGAATCTAGCGGTTTTCATGAAAGTCTCCTCTCCGTGGCAATGCTCCCATTCGCGTGACCAATTTCGGTGCGCATCACTTCACCACCTGGGTCAACGATGCCGAACTGGCCGTGAAATTTACGAATCCGCTGTATTCGGCCGTAATCACGTGCGAGCCTTTGGTTAGAGACGAGGTGGAGAAGGTCACCACTCCGTCCAGCATGATCGCCACCCCTATCAACTTGCTCCCGTCTTTGAATGTCACTAATCCGGCGGGTGCTCCGCCGAATTGGCCGGTCACGGTGGCCGTGAAAGTCACACGCTTTCCGTAGGTCGAGGGGTTTAGCGACGACACCAGCAGTGTTGTGGTGGTTGCTTTACTCACTACCTGGTTCAGGATTGGGGATGAGCTGGATATCAGGTTTGCGTCGCCGACGTAGCTCGCCTTGACGCTGTGCGTGATGGCGATCAGCGCCGACGTGGTGAAGGTCGCTACGCCGCCGTTCAGCGTGCCGCTGCCCAGCGTGAACGGGCCATCCTTGAAGGTCACGATCTCACCGTTCGCGGGAGGGCCGACGCTGGAACTGACCGTGGCGGTGAAGGTCACCGACTGCATGTAGATCGAAGGATTCAGGCTGGAGGTCAGCGTGGTGGTCGTCGAGGCTTTGTTCACCACCTGGTTGAAGCTGGACGATGTGCTGCCGATGAAGTTCGAGTCACCGGAATATACGACGGTGATGGAGCGCGTCCCCACGGTCGGGAAGGCGTAGCTCAGGCTCGCCTGACCACCGCTGAGCGAGGCTGTGCCCAAGGTGTCGGAGCCAGCCTTGAAGGTGACAGTTCCGGCAGGCGTGCCGCCGAAGCCGCCCACAACCGTAGCCGTGAAGAGCACGGATTGCGTCACCAGGGACGGATTGAGCAAGGAGACGGCTGTGGCGGTGGTCGTCGCCTGGTTTACTGTCTGGGTCGTTGACGAAGAACTGGAGTCGAAGCTCGCGTCTCCGCCGTAGTTAGCAGCAATGGTGTGCGGACCAGCCGTGAGGGACGAAACGCTCAGCGTGGCAGTCCCGGAGCCATCGAGCGTACCTGAACCGATGTCTGCTCCATCGGCGGTGAAATTCACAGTCCCGGTTGGTGTGCCTGCGGTGGAGCTCACGGTCGCAGTGAAGACGACCGGCTGGTTGAAGGCGGACGGATTAGTCGAGGATTTCACGGAAACGCTGGTGCTCGACTTGGTTGGCCCGACTATCAGGGTTGCGGGGAAGCCCATGGCCTGCAACTGGGTGGTGTCGTAGTAGACGTAGTTGCCAACCCGGTCTGCCACATATACGTAGGCGACAGTCCAGGTTCCGGGTTCGGTGAATTGTGCAAACGACGCTGCGCCTTGATAGGTACCATCCAGAGCATCGCCAGACAAGCGAGTGCCGGCAAAGCCGGGGACGGTGTGCTGAGTCGACATGCTGACGAATTCCGCGAACCCGCTGGAGAAGCCCGA
>JBGPJK010000358.1:0-4873 GCA_041485425.1 Terriglobia bacterium
CTCCAGGGTTTGGCGCGCCTCGTCCTCTGAAACCAGCACTTCGTGCAGCTTCTCGCCCGGCCGAATGCCGATGAATTCCACTTCGCAACCTGGGGCAATGACCTCCGCCATTTCCACCAGTTTCATACTTGGAATCTTGGGAACGAAAATCTCCCCGCCGTGCATCTGCTCCATGCAGCGCACCACGAACCGCACGCCCTGCTCCAGCGTCAACCAGAAGCGGGTCATGCGCGGATCGGTCACGGTGATCCGGCCGCGCTTGCGCTGCTCCAGAAACACCGGAATCACGCTGCCCCGGCTTCCCACCACGTTGCCGTAGCGCGCGCAACTGAAGCGCGTGTCCTGAGCCCCCGCGTAGGCGTTGGCCTGCACAAACATTTTCTCGGCGCAGAGTTTCGTCGCTCCGTAAAGATTGATGGGGTTCACCGCTTTGTCCGTGCTCAGCGCCAGTACCCGGTGTACGCCCTTGTTGATGGCGGCATCGATCACGTTCCGCCCGCCCATGATGTTGGTCTGGATGGCCTCAAACGGGTTGTATTCGCAGGCCGGCACCTGCTTGAGGGCGGCCGCGTGCACCACCACTGTCACCCCGGCAAAGGCGCGCTCCAAGCGCTGCGCATCGCGCACATCCCCGATGAAGTACCGCAGGCTGGGATGATCAAAGCCTCCCGCCCGCATATCGTGCTGCTTGAGTTCGTCACGGCTGAAGATGATGAGCTTCTGTGGATGGTACTCACGCAGCATCAGGTCCACGAATTTCTTACCAAACGATCCCGTACCCCCGGTGACCAGCACAACCTGTTCTGACCAGTTCATCTCCGCTGCCCCTTGAATGTGAAAACTTGAAACCCAGCTGCCCGTGCCAAAGCGGTGTGGACCAACGCGCGCCGAAAAAGCATCCGGTTTTCCGTGTAAGCAGGACGAAAAGGATAAACGGTAGTATAGCGGAGATAGCCGCAAGTCGCGCCGCCACTTCTTGACCCAGGTTAGCAGTTTGGAACCATCGAAATTAAGGTCAAGAGTTTTGCGCTGCAATGCTAGAATGTGCGAAATCACTCACGACAACGTGGCCAGACAAATATCTTGCGGTGAGCTTGTGCGTCGGGACAGAAAATGGCGCCACTGGCGTCATTTCTCCGGCCACTAGTGTGTTTCTCGAGGAGTATTGATGGATTCGGGCCCCCTGATTCCGGCAAACGGCCAGGTCTTGCGCGAGGTTCAGTCTGCCTACCCGATTGAGTTCAACCGGCCGCCTCAAATCTATCCAGCGCTTCCCGCCCAGGATTCCGTACTGCGCGAATACCTGCGCGTCCTCATCAAGCGTAAGTGGGTGGTCATCTCCAGCGTGGTCATCATCTTTTCGGCCGTGACCATCGCGACCTTGCGCAGCACCCGCATCTACGAAGCCTCGGGCAGCATCGCCATCAACAAGATGGATTCGGGGATGATGAATTTCAAGGACTCCCCCAACGGCGGCTCGGACTACTACTATGATCCCGCCGACCTGGACACGGAAGTGAGTATCCTCCGGAGCGACCTGCTCGCCCTGCAGGTCATCAAACAGTTAAACATCGACAAACGGCCGGAGTTCGGCGGACGCGGAGAGCCTTCGGCGAACTCCCTGGGCCTCACCACCGACGCGCTGCAGCCGGATTCTGCTCAAACCTCGGAACTGCTTGGTGCTTTCAAAGGCAATCTCCGGGTCGCGCTCAAACCCAATACCCGGATCATTGAAATCCGCTACCGAAGCGCGGATAAGGAGTTGGCCGCTCACGTAGTCAACACCTTGATCAGCACCTACATCGAGCAGAACTTCAAGACCCGCTTCGAATCTACCATGCAGGCTTCTGACTGGTTACAAAAACAGTTGGCGGACCTGGAGATCAAAGTTCAGACCTCGCAGGAGAAGCTGGTCCAATACCAGAAGCAACACGAAATCCTCGGTATCGACGAAAAACAGAACATCATCACCGCCAAGCTCGATGAACTGAACAAGGAGTTGACCGCCGCGGAATCAGGCCGGATGGAGAAGGAGTCGGTCTATCGCCTGGTGCAGTCCGGTGACGCGGATACGGCGGCGGCCGCAGCGGTAGCCGGCGCCAACCCCGCCGCCGCCGCGGGAGGCAGCGGTTCCTCCTCCTTGCTGGAAAAACTGCGCGAGCAGGAAGCCGACCTCAAGATCCAGATAGCCCAGCTCAGCACCCAGTTCGGACCTTCCTATCCCAAGGTAGCCCAACTTAACAGCCAACTGAAGGAAGTGGACACGCAGATCCAGCTTGAAATGAAGAAGGTGGTGTCGCGCGTGCGCAGCGACTACCTGGCCTCCCTGCAGCGGGAAAATATGCTGAGCGATGCCATGGAAAAGCAGAAACAGGACGCCAACCAGCTCAATGAAAGCGCCATCGAGTACAACCTGCTCAAGCGCGACGTGGAAGCCAACCGCACCCTCTACGAAGGCTTGCTGGAAAAATTGAAAGAGGCCGGCGTCACGGCGGGCCTGCACTCGAACAACATACGCCCAGTCGATGTGGCTCGCGTCCCCACTGCGCCCAGCGAGCCCGATGTCCCGCGCAACCTCCTTTTTGCCCTGGCGCTGGGCCTGACGACCGGGATCGGCCTTGCCTTTCTGCTGGAGGGCATTGACAACACGGTGCGTACGCCGGAGCAGGCGCAAGTCATCTCCGGGCTTCCGTCGCTGGGAATGATTCCTCTCGGGTCGAAGACCAGCACCGAAGCCAGTGCGCGGCAGCGGCTGGCGGTCGCTTCCTCCAAGGAAGCCGTGGAGTTGGTCACCCAATCGCGCCCTCAGTCCCAGATGGCGGAATCTTACCGCGCCCTGCGTACCTCCTTGTTGCTGACCTCTTTAGGCGCGCCCCCGAAAGTGATTCTCATCACCAGCGCGCTTCCCCAGGAGGGCAAGACCACTACCAGCATCAACACCGCCATCGTGCTGGCGCAAAAAGGCACGCGCGTTCTGCTGGTCGACGCCGACCTCCGCCGGCCCAGCATTCACAAAACCCTGGGCATGGGCCCCAGAGCGGGGCTGAGCAACGTGCTGACCGGCACCGCAACTCTGCAGCAGGCGATTGCCCGCTCGCCCCTCCTGCCAACCCTGTTTGTACTGCCCGCGGGAACTCCACCACCGAATCCGGCGGAACTGCTCGCTTCCGCCAACATGAAAGACGTTCTCGCCGAACTGCGCGAGCAATACGACCACATCGTGGTGGACACACCGCCCACTCTCTCGGTTACGGACGCGGTCGTCATGTCCACCCGGGCGGACGCCGTGGTGCTGGTGATTCGCTCCGGGCAGACCACCAAGCAGGCCTTGCGCCGCGCTCGCGACCTCCTGATGCAGGTCAACGCCCGCGTGTGTGGCGTGCTGCTGAACGCAGTCGATCTCAATTCTCCCGACTACTACTACTATTACGAATACCAGGGAAAATACGGTCAACGCTACTATCAGGAGGACGAGTTGAGCAGCGTTGAGGAGCCCGCTCCGAAGGCCACTTCCAGCGGTGCGTAGGGTGATGACGCTTTAGCGCAGTTCACTCGCCCGCGGATACTCGCATGCAGATACCGCTCCACCGCTCCGCCAGGAAAATCTCGGTGCTGCTGGTATCCCTGCTCCTCGCGGTCGCGTATGTTGGCTTCGCGGCCACGGATTTCCTGGCAGCTTACTTCTCCCAAAAACCTGATCTCACCAGCTTGCAGCGCGCGGTTCGATGGCAGCCCGGAAATGCGGATTACCGCTACCGTGTGGGCCGTTATTTCTCCCTTGTCCAGCGATCTCCGGAACTGGCTGTGGAATCCTACCAAGCCGCAATCGCGTTGAACCCCCATGAAGCACGCTACTGGTTCGACCTGGCGGCGGCCTACGCCCTGCTCGGCAACACCGATCAACAGAAAGACGCTCTGGAGCACGCCATCGTGGCTGACCCGCGTACGCCCGATGTCGCCTGGGAGGCCGGCAACCTTTACCTTGTCCGGGGAGAGACCGACAAAGCCCTGCAAGAGTTTCGCGTGGTCCTGGAAAACGATCCCGGCTTGCCCTTTCAGACCCTGCAACTTTGCTGGCGCGCCAAGCCCGACGCCGATCAACTCCTCCGCGACGTAATTCCACCCAACTCCAACGTCTACGCGTCTTTTCTCGATCTTCTCCTTTCCAGGAAGCAGCCAGCCAGTGCCGCCACAGTCTGGGCGCAACTGGTGCAACTGCGCCTACCCATCGAGCGCAGCCATGTCTTTGAGTACATCCGTTACCTGGTTGGCGAGCGCGACGTCGATCAGGCTTGCCGGGTGTGGCGGCAGGCGGCCACTGTCTCCGGACTCTCGGCCTACCAGCCTTCCTCCGAGAACCTGGTGATCAATGGCGATTTCAGCCTGGAGGTCCTCAACGGCGGATTCGATTGGCTCTACGCGAAACCGCGAGACGTCTCCCTGGCCTTGGACCCCATCCAGTTCCATACCGGACACCGCTCCCTGTCGATCGCTTTCGATACGGCCAGAATCGACGACGCCGGCATCCGGCAACTCATCCCGGTCCAGCCCAATCACCGCTACGACTTCTCCGCGTTCTTCAAGGCTGAAGATCTCGAAGGCGCCGGTGGGCCCCGCTTCTCCATCCAGGATCTCTACAAGGAAACCCTGTACTTTGCCAGCGAAGACCTGAAAAACGCAGATTTCTGGAAACAGGTCAGCGGTACTTTTACCACCGGACCCGACACTAAGCTGCTGGTCCTGCGCGTGCAGCGCGTGCCCGCGGGAAGTCCCATCAAGGGTAAGCTTTGGATTGACGGTGTGCGTCTGGTTGAGGGGAGCCACGACGGCCATGCCCACTGAGACTTCCTTGCCCGCACCGCAGAGAACGCAG
>JBGPJK010000359.1:0-4821 GCA_041485425.1 Terriglobia bacterium
AGCAGTTGGCCGTTCCGACAGCCCCACCGACAACGCCCCGCTCGACATGTACGACACGACAATCATGCTGAAGCCGCGAGAGCAGTGGCGTGCTGGCATGACCTACGAAAAGCTGATTCGCGAGATGGACGAGAAGCTTCAGTTCCCGGGCTTGACGAATACCTGGACCATGCCTGTCCAAAACCGGCTCGATATGGAGTTGACCGGCATCAAGACCCCCGTTGGCCTCAAGATTCAGGGGCCGAATGTCGAGGGTATTCAGCAAGCGGGTGCGCAGTTGCAGCAGGTCTTGGGGGGGCTTCCTGAACTGCGTTCCATCTTTGCCGAACGCGTCGCAGAGGGTTTTTACGTAAACGTGGAAGTCAACCGCCCCGAGGCAGCACGTTACGGACTCACCGTGGCCGATGTGCAACGCGCGGTGACCTCCGGGATCGGCGGTGAAAACATCGCTGAAAATGTCGAGGGACGGGAACGCTATCCCATCAACGTGCGATACAGCCGGGATTTTCGCGATGACATCGAGCAGTTGCGCCGGGTCGTGATTGCCACGCCGACCGGGGCCCAGATCCCCATCTCCGAGGTTGCCAAGGTCCATTTCTCGCGCGGGCCGGCCATGATTCGTGATGAGGATGGCTTGCTCACGGGATATGTCTATCTCGACCTTGCAACCAAGGACTTTGGCGGATTCGTGACGAAAGCGGATCGCCTGCTGCGTGACAAGCTGAAGCTGCCGACGGGATACACCTACAAATGGTCGGGTGAATATGAATTTGAGGTACGGGCTAAAGAGCGACTGAAGATCATCGTGCCTATCGTGTTTTTCGTGATCTTCTTGCTGCTCTATATGGTGTTTCACTCGGTGACGGAGGCGGCTGTCCTCATCTTCCCAACTTTTTATGCGATGACCGGCGGACTGATCCTTCAATGGTGGCTTGGCTATAACTTCAGTGTGGCCGTTTGGGTGGGCTACATCGCGCTGTTTGGAATTGCGGTAGAGACGGGGGTCGTCATGGTGGTCTATCTCCATGAGTCCCTCGACAAGCGCCTCACCTCGGGGGTACCGCTCCAACACGAAGATATCGAAGCGGCTGTGATCGAGGGCGCCGTGCAGCGTTTGCGCCCCAAGCTGATGACGGTAACGGCGGTTCTGGCCAGCCTGATTCCGATCCTTTGGGAAAGCGGAATCGGCTCTGACGTAATGAAGCCGATGGCTGCGCCCATCGTGGGCGGCATGATCACCTCAACCATTCACGTGCTGATTCTTGTACCCGTGTTTTTTGCGTTCATGAAGGAGAGCGCACTTCGTCGAGGAACCTTGCGCCCGACAAACCAGCAGTGAGCAGAGATACGTGGTGAGAAACAGCCCAGGTCATTGTCTACGGGATCGGGAACGATAAACGCGTTAGTGTTTAGCAGGCTGCCGAAAAACTCGGGATTCAGTCGCCGATTTGAAAGGGCGCGCCTTCAGGCGCGCCGCGACTTGCCTGCAATCAATGCGGCTTTGTTATAGCCGCTGAGGTTCGCCGTTGGCTGCGGAAAAGAGTTTTTTCGCAGCCTGTTAGGGGCCATCCGGCCACTTTCCGGGAAGTCGGCTGATCGGGAACTGATCCCCCCGCTGCGGTAGTGGGTCAGTTTGGCTCTTGTTTTAAAGGGCGTCATCCCGAAGCCCCGCGCTTTCACCAGCGGGGCGAGGGATCTGGCGCGAAGTATTTCAAACTGACCCACTACCCCCGCTACAGGTTTCTTCGCCCATTGGCCCCGACTTGTTGTTTACAATAGAAGACTTCGGCCCCCCCAGAGCTTGGGAGAGCCACCGGCCCCTGCGTCTTGGGACGAAAACGACTTTGGAACAGTCCAACTACAACCCTGGTCCTTCTGGCCCTGCTCCCAGTGTGTACTGGCGGGTGGAAGGCAGTCTGCTTGATCTGACCGTGGTCCGGCCGGTCGCGTTCTTTACCTGGAATTCGCAGACTTTCTTGGAGCGCTGGGTGCGCCGGGGTCTGGTCTTCGTGATGGCCGTTCTGCGCCCGTTTCTCTACGCCGCCAATCGCGTGTTTGCCACCCGCGTGGTGCACTCCGTGCTGCGCGGAATCAGCTGCGACCGGCTGGATCTGCTGGGCGAGGAATACTTCAAGTACAAGTTGAAGCCGCATTTGAAGCCGGATGGGGTGCAGCAACTTAGGGCTCTGGTGGACTCGGGGGCCAAGGTGGTGCTGGTCAGCCAGAGCTTGGACCACGTGATGCGTCCGCTGGCACAGCATTTGGGGGTGAAGTGGCTGGTCGCCAACCGGCTGGATTTCCGCGATCGCATTGCCACCGGGCGTTTGCTGGAACCGGTCATCCGCCCGCGGGGCCTTTTCGCGCGCGTCACCGGAGCCGGTGACGACGGGACCCGGGCCCCGGAACGGTTGGTCCGCGAACTGGATCTTCCCGGTGCGGAGATGCTGGACTCGGCCGTCATCCCGGCCGAACGCCAGGTTCCCGTGCGGGTACGGCCGATCGTCCATTTCGAAACGCGGCGCCAGTTGGGCCCGCTTTCGGTTCGTTCCGCGCTGGCCGGCAAGCAAGTCATGTTGATTGGTGTAACCGGTTTCATCGGCAAGGTGTGGCTGGCCAACATGCTGATGGACTTGCCGGAAATTGGACGCATTTACCTGCTCATTCGCCGCCAGAAGACCAGCCCGGCGCTGCAGCGCTTCGAGAAACTGGTGGAGGAATCGCCGGTGTTCGATCCGCTGTTCGCGTGGCACGGGGCCGACCTGCCGCGCTTTCTCGGTGAGCGCGTGGAAGTAGTGGAGGGCGACGTCACGCTGCCGGATCTGGGCTTGGCGCCCGAGGTTGAGGCACGACTGCGGAACCACCTGGATCTGGTGATCAATAGCTCCGGGCTCACCGACTTCAATCCCGACCTGCGTGACGCGCTGGCTACCAACGTGGATGCGGCCGTCAACGTCGTGGATTTTGTGCGCAAGTCCGACCACGCGGGCCTGCTGCATCTCTCCACCTGTTACGTGGCCGGGACAAGTGACGGGCGGGTCAGCGAGAGTTTGCGTCCGAATTACACCCCGGCGGGTGTGGCGGATTTCGATGCCGAGCGCGAATGGCGTTCGCTCCACGACTTTGTAAAGCGTGCCCAGGAAAAAGCCGAGAGCCCCGAAGTTAGCGAAGAACTCCGCCAGCAGGCGTTGGCTAAAGAGCACGCGGCGAAGGATCTGCACGGCGCCGCGCTGGAAAATCAGATCCGCAAGAACCGTATCCGCTGGCTGCGGAATTACCTCACCGAGGCCGGCACGAAACGCGCCAACCAACTCGGCTGGCCGAACACCTACACCCTTAGCAAGAGCTTGGCCGAGTCGCTGATTTACAAGCACGCGGCCGGCCTGCCGATTGCGGTCGTGCGCCCGGCGATCGTCGAGACCTCGCTGCAGCAACCGTTTCTCGGCTGGAACGAGGGCATCAACACGTCCGCTTCGCTCTCCTATCTTTTGGGAACGTATTTCCGCCAGCTTCCCTCAAACCAGCGCAAGCGCCTGGACATCATCCCGGTAGACTCGGTCTGCCGGGGCATGACCCTGATCGCCGCCGCGATCATTGCGCGCCGCAACGAGCGCATGTACCAGCTCGCCACCTCGGTCACCAATCCCTGCAACATGGGACGATCCATCGAGCTCACCTCCCTGGCCCACCGCAAGCATTACCGCGCCCAGGAAGGCCTGGAATACTGGTTGCGCCTGCGCTTCGACGCTATCTCCGTTTCCAAGGAACGCTACAACCGTATGTCGGCGCCGGCGCAGAAGGCAATCATCAAATCCATTCAGCGCGTGATGTCCCCGCTGCCGCTGAAGAAGCCGCCGCTGGCTCGCGCCGAGCGCAGCCTGGAGCGAGTCGAAAAGCTGATTGAGCTGTTCGAGCCGTTCATCCTGAAGAACGAGCACGACTTCGTCGCTGACAACGTGGAGAAGCTCTCGCACGCGCTGCTGCCGGCAGAGAAGGCGGTTTTCGGTTACAACACCCATTCCGTCGACTGGTGGGATTACTGGATCAACGTGCACATCCCGGCGCTGCGCAAGTGGACCTATCCCCTGATCGAAGGGCGCCCGCTGGAGGCACGTCCCTCGCGCAACTTCCAACTGGCTGCGCAAGAGAATGGCGCAAGCGTCAGAACAGGCACCAACGGAGCAACGTGGCGATATTCCTGACCGGGTCTACCGGATACATCGGCGCACACGTCGCCGCCAATCTTCTGCAAGGGCACGAGGCGGGGCTGAACCTCCTGGTCCGCGCCCGTGATCCCCACGAGGCGGAAGTGCGCCTGTGGCACGCGCTGCAATTGCATCTGAGTTTTCCGCGCTTCTATGAGTACTTGCAGACGCGCATCCGCATCTTTCGTGGCGACCTGACCACGCCGCATTTCGGGCTGGGGGACGACGAGTATGACCGGCTGATTCACACCACGGATTCCGTCATCCATTGTGCGGCGTCGCTGAATCGCAAGTCGGAGAAAAGCTGTCTTAATGTGAACGTGCGCGGGACGCTCGAAGTGGTGCAGCTTGCGATGAAATCCAACTATTATCATGGCCTGCGCCGCTTCAGCCACGTGAGCACGGTGGCAGTTGCGGGCAAACGCAAGAACGAAGTGGTGACCGAAGATCGGTCGATCGATTGGGAACGCTCCGATTACGATCCGTATGCCCGCACCAAGAAGTTTTGCGAACACATGATCCGCCAGCTTTTGCCGGAGGTGCCGCGGACCATTTTCCGTCCCAGCATCGTGCTGGGGGACAGCCGGTATGCGGCGACTACGCAGTTCGACATGGTGAA
>JBGPJK010000360.1:0-4807 GCA_041485425.1 Terriglobia bacterium
CCAGCGCGATCTCTTCCAGCTTGAGATCGACTTTCTTTTGCGCTTTAGTGAGCGTAGTGGCCATGATCTGATAGCGTCCGGCCATGCCGCCCAGCGTGACGTTGCTGCTGAGCTGGCCGCTGGAATCCGTCAGTCCGTTCGGAGGATCGAAGCCGACACCCGCTGGTCCGCTGAATTCAACCAGCGCCCCGGGGACGGCGTTCCCCTGATCATCATTCACCTGCACCACTACGGGCTGCCCGAGGAGCGATCCGCCAGCACCGATCTGTTTGCCGCCACTCGATTCCACGAGCGCCGCGCCAAAGGCAGTCGGCTTGGGGGCAGACGCCGAAGCGGTTTTGCGGGCGCAGCTACACAGGGCCAGACACAACGCAAGCACGCCGGTCACGAGTATGCGTCGCTTCATTGCTTCGCCTCCAGCCGGGCCACCTTGGTTCCTGGCTTGCCCGAGCTCTTCAGCGTCGTCAGGTAGGCGGTCAGCGCGCGGGCATCTTCGTCACTCATATTGCGGTTGGGCTCGATGGTGCCGGGTCGTAGCGTCTGCGGGTTCTTCAGCCAGTTGTAAATCCACGCCGGCGTCAGGCGGGAGCCGACCTGCGTCAGCGTCGGTCCGATGTAGCCCTTGTCGGTCTTCGTGTCCACGATGTGGCATGACTGGCACGCATATTTGGAGTAGAAAAGTTGTCTTCCTTGCTCCACCTGCGCCGCCGGATACCCGCCCAGCGGCATGGAGTCGCGATCGAACGTGGGCGTCTGGTACACCGTCATGATGTAGTCGGTGAGTTCGTTGATCTCGCTGTCCGTCAGGTTGAACCTGGGCATGCGGCGGATCAGCGCCGGACGCAGCGTATTGGGATTCTTCAGGAATTCCACCAGCCACTGCCGCTGTACCGAACTGCCTTCCCAGGTCAGATCAGGAGCCATATCACCGCCACGTCCATTGATCATGTGGCAACTGAAGCAGGCCAGGTCGGCCATCAACTGTCCGGCTTTGCCCGCAGGCTGATAATTCGAGGCTGGCGGAGCCGGCACGGTCAGCGACGGCGGCAGAGTTTGTGTCCGGTCTGTCAGTGAGAGCAGCGCCGTGGCCAGCGCATCCACCTGCGCCGGCTGAAAGCTGTACTGCGGCATCTTGAGCGCCGACCCGAACGAGCGTGGCTGGCGAATCTTGGCGGAGATGTAATCCGGCAACGTGTGTGGCATCCCGGCCAGGAAAATAAGCTGCGGGATGGGCTTGCTGCCGATGCGGGTCAACTCCGGAGCGAAGTTTTCCGGCTTCTTGATCCCGCTGATCTCGTGACACGACGCGCATCCGTACTCGGTCGCCAGAGTCTTGCCGTGGGCAATCTGTTCAGGCGTGGCTGCCTCCAGGTGTACATTGGCCAGCAGATCGGAGTCGGTCTTGTTCTGCAGGAAAGTGCGGAGCAACGAAACCTGCTGATCGTTGAACCGGTAGTGTGGCATTTCGGTGGGGGGATCGTAAGCCCGCGGATTCCGTATCCAGGCCTGCAGCCACTCCGGCTTCACTTTGCTGCCCACTCGAGTCAGTTCGGGACCCACGTCGCCACCCACCACGTTCCCCGCGGCATTCTGCACCGCGTGGCAGGAGGCGCAGAACGACTCGCCATAGAGACTGGCTCCAGCGGTCGGATCCGGTGCTTTCTGAGCTGCCGCGACGGGGGCGGTGTCCCCCGGCAGCGGTGTGCTGTTGGCGATGAGGAACGCCGAGATGTCCCGCGCGTCCGGATCGCTCAGCTTGAAATTGGGCATGCTCGCCGAAACGGCGTAGGCCGTCGGGTCCTTCAACCAGGCGTAAATCCATTCCCGCGTGGTCTTGTCTGCAATATGGGAGAGTGGAGGCGGATCGTCGGTCGCCTTCATGGTGCCGCCATCGGGCAACTTTACGGTGTGGCAGTGCACGCATCCATACCGAGCCAGAAGAGTGCGGCCCAGGTTCAACTGCGGCGTCCCCGTCAGCGGAGCGCGGTGGCATTGCCCGCAGGAGGATTCGACGTAGCGCGCGGGCAGAATCGGCTGCTCCCAGGCGAGCGTGCTGCTGTGCGCCTCCTCGACCGTGGTGGCCGCGCCTTGCCCACGATGGCACATCACACAGCCAAACTGGTCTGTGGTGTGCGGAATCACGGGATGCCGCCGGAAAGGTTGCGTGCCAACGTCCGCCAGGCTGGCTTCCTTCAGTCCGACGTGACAGGTGGTGCAGCGATCAACCACGCCAAGTTCCGGAAGCCAGATCTGCTGGATGCCGGGCTGCAAGTGGCGTTGCAGGGTAACCGCGTCCCCGCGGCTGCGAATCAAGGTCAGGTACTGGTTCTGATAATGGCGCCATTCGCTGAAATGATTCTTGGCGGGAGCAACGGCCAGCGAAATCAGGAACAGCACGCTGACCACGCCAAAGGCACGAATGGGATGACCGAACAACCTCTGCCACCAGGAGGACAATTTGTTCTTGGACGGTTCCACTTAACTCCTCCAGGGCCAAACCCAGGACCAACCCGGGCCACGGAAAAATGTGCCAACCGCGGTGAGCACAACCAGCACGACAAGAAACCAGGTCATGATCCAGTAAGAAAGCGATTTGGCAGCCAGGTAGCGCCGGAACGCAGATGGTGACTCGGGCGAACTCTGCGCCGCCACCAGCATGAACCCAGCGACCATCAAGGTGGGTACCAGCGCCACGTACACATCAAAATAAAGCAGAAACGCGGACAGCGCGACTGCAACTACGTAGAAGACACGCAGGCGCCGCTTGCGGTCCTTCAGAAACAATCCCTCGGCCTCAACATTGATGTTGAAATACGGGATCACCACCAGCGCGATGACCACCAGGGTCGGAATCATCACCCCGGCAAATACCGGCGGAAAGTAGTGCAGCATCTCCTGCAGCCCGAGGAAGTACCACGGCGCTTTGGCGGGATTGGGCGTGTGCGAAGGATCGGCAAGGCCCTCCAGCGGCGCGTTGAATAGCAGGGCGATCCAGACCAGGGCAATCGCCAGGACTTCGATGGCGACCATCGCTCGGAACAAAACTTCCGGATAGGTCTGGAGTTGCGCTTCGTCCGTGACCTTCACCTGCGCCGAGGTGCGGCGCGTGACAAAGACCACCCGTGTGGGCGACTTGCGGGCGTTGGAGTCCAAACCGGCAGTGAAATCCTTGGGGTCGGTCATGGCTATTGCGCCCCCTTTGCCCCTGCGGCTCCTGCCGCCTGGGCTGCGAGCGTCTTCGGCTCACTCTGGTGCGCGTACAAGCCGCCGTCCTTGCGAATGCGCCAGAAGTGGATTGCGATAAACAAGATCGCGATCAGCGGCAGAATCATGCAGTGCAGCACATAAAACCGCAGCAGGGCATTGGCGTTCACCAGGTTGCCGCCCAGCATGAGGAAGTGGATCTTGTTTCCCATCAGCGGTACCGCGGATGCAATGTTCGATCCCACGGTGATGGCCCAGAACGCCAACTGGTCCCAGGGCAGAAGGTACCCGGTGTAGCTCAAGAACAACGTAATAAGAAGGAGGATGACGCCAATCACCCAGTTGAACTCACGCGGCGGCCGGTAGGCCCCGCGGTAGAACACCTTGAACATGTGGGCGAATACCAGGAACACCATCGCGTGTGCGGACCAGCGGTGCAGATTTCGTAGAAACAGTCCCGAAGAGACCACGAACTGCAGGTCTTTGGTGTCGGCGTACGCTTGCGGTGCCGAGGGGTGGTAGTAAAGCATCAGCAGGATGCCCGTGATCACCAGGATCAGAAATGTTCCCAAAGTCAGCGTGCCCAGATACCAGGTGGCGCTGAAGCTCACCATGCGCCGCCGCACCTTGGTGGAGAACAGGTGCAGGAAGACGTTTTGCTGAATGGCCAGGGAGCGGCGCAAGGTGCTGGACCCGGTTCCACCGCGGAACACTGAGCGCCAGACCCGAGTGCCGCGTAGCTCGTCGAAATAATTGCCGATGGTCTTGGCCATGCTCAAACCCTCACAAACTGCTGCAGAGGAGGAATCGTCATCGAGCGATCTACCATCAGGTCGCCTTCATCGCTGAGCCAGGTGCGCAGCCACGGCAGGGGCCTGGGCGCTGGGCCTTCGATCTTTTCTCCGTCGCGTTTGAATTTGCTGCCGTGGCAGGGACAAGCAATAATCCCCAGCTCGGGCTTCCATGCGGTCAGGCAGCCGAGGTGGGTGCAGACCGCACTGAGCGCGAAGAATCCTTCCTTGGCGTGGACCAGATAAATGCCCGAGTTCACGTCCAGGGTCACCGAGTCCAGGGGATAGCTTTCCGGCTTGCCGGCGTTCACAACCGGGGAGGGCTCGAACAACACATTGGGCGAGAGGAATTGGTAGGCAAAAACCGTGGTGCCGGCGGCAGCGATGCTCAGCGACCCCAATCCCAGTTTCACGAAAAATTCGCGGCGGTTGAACTCGCTTTCGGGTTCGATCTTTGGTTTTTCTTCGGGCATGGCTACTTCGGGGTCCCTCCTGCGACCGGCACTCTGGCCCTGGCGCCCGCATCAATGGCCTCGACCGAAATCAGTCCGGTCGGCTCCGCGGGGATCAGGTTGTATGACTCCATGGTGATGGTTCCGACCGGACAGCGGGCGGCGCACAGCCCGCAGCGGATACAGCGGGTCTCGTCTTTGAGCATGGCCGAACCGGTCACCACGCCGAGTTCATCGGCTTTCACTTCGTCGAATTCCACGCCAAACAATTCCTGCTCCTCCCGGATTTGCTGCACCGTTTCCGGCCCGAACTCGATGCGGTCGAGCGAGACCAGCTGCAAACAGTTCTCCGGGCATACG
>JBGPJK010000361.1:0-4799 GCA_041485425.1 Terriglobia bacterium
CCCGGAGACGGCATCGGTCCGGAAGTGACCGATGAAGCCGTCCGCGTCCTCGAAGCCATAGCCGCGACGTTCAGCCACCAGCTCAGCCTGACGCGAAAAGACGTCGGCGGCGCAGCCCTTGCCAGCAGCCATGACCCGCTGCCCCAAGACACATTGCAAACTTGCCTTGCCTCTGGCGCCGTACTGCTAGGCGCTGTCGGAGGCCCGGCGTTCGACAATGTGCCCAGCGATCTGCGGCCTGAAAGAGGACTGCTTCGACTGCGGAAGGAACTCGGAGCCTTCGCTAATCTGCGGCCAGCCGTATGTTTCCCCGCGTTGGAAGATTGCTCGCCACTTCGCCCCGAGGTGATCCGAGGCGCCGACATCCTGATCGTGCGTGAACTATTGGGCGGAATATATTTCGGCGAGCCCCGCTCGACCAAGGGCGCTACCGGCAGCCGCATTGCGATCGATACCATGCGCTACGGCGAACCGGAAATCGAACGCATTGCCCGCGTGGCTTTTGAGCTGGCCCGATCGCGCCGCCGCCAGGTTACGTCCGTGGACAAAGCCAACGTACTCGATTGTTCCCGGCTCTGGCGAGAGGTGGTCACCCGCGTAGCGCAGCAATATCCCGAAGTGCAACTCCGGCACACCTACGTGGATTCCGCCGCCATGGCCCTGGTCTCACGTCCCACGGACTTCGATGTCCTGCTCACGGAAAACATGTTCGGCGACATACTCTCGGACCAGGCAGGCGCCATCGTAGGCTCGATCGGAATGTTGGGTTCGGCGAGCATCGGCGGACGCGTAGCGCTCTATGAACCAGTACACGGGTCCGCCCCGGACATTGCCGGGCGAGGCATTGCGAATCCGCTGGGAGCAATTCTTTCGGTCGCGATGATGCTGCGCCACTCGTTCCATCTGAATGGTGAGGCGGATTGCGTCGAAGCCGCGGTCGCCTCCGTCCTGGGTGCTGGGCATCGCACACGGGATCTGGCGCGACCGGGCCAGCCCGCCATCGGCACGGCAGAGATGGGACGCGAGATTGTGGCCGCGATAGCAGAGCAGGCAAAGATCGCGCAAGCGGCGCCCGCCAGTTGACCGGAACGCTATCGCCCGGTCCACTTCCAGGTGTCGCGCAGTTCCTTGCCACCGTCTGAAACCTCGCCGCCGAACATCACCACTTCATGAGTGGCCGGATCATAAGCCATCCCTAGACCATCGCGGGCTGATGGAGATTTCTTTGGGTTGAGCAGAACCCAATTGGTTCCGTCCCAGGACCAGGTTTGATTCATGTTCTGGCCGCTTGCCTCGCCGAACCCGCCGAAAACGATCACGGACTGCGAGCCTGGATCGAACGCAAACCCTGCAGAAACCAGCGCTTGTACCTGGGTTGAGGGGAACTGCTGAGTCCAGTTCTGGCCGTCCCATGTCCAAGTGTTGTCCGTCCTGATGGTGTCCCCGTTGCCTCCAGTAAGGACGACGTTCTTTCTGGCCGGGTCAAGCACGGCAATCCCCCAACCGCGTCCGTAAGGCGAGGTGGTGGGATGTAGCCTTTGCCAGGCTTGCCCAGTCCAACGCCAGGTTTTGTTGAGATTCGGCACTTTTTGGGTGGGATTCCAGCCGCCGAACATGACCACCTTGCCGGTCAGCGGATCATTAAACATCACGGGACCGGTGGCGCGTGGTGGAGACGACTTCATCGTGGCTTCGGTCCAGGTCGAGGTTGCGCCGTCCCACAGCCATGTGTCCTGGAGGAATGCGGACTTGGTATGCCCACCGTTGAATCCTCCAAACATCACTAACTTGTGGGTGCGCTTGTCAAATCCCATCGAAGAACCCGTGCGAACGGGAGGTGCAACCGGGGTTTGCTGCTTGGTCCAAGTGGTCCCGTCAAAGGTCCAGGTGTCGTTGAGGTAGGTTTTGCCAATACCGCCAAACAGCACTATTTTCTTGCTGACAGGGTCATAGGCCATGGCCTGGCCAAATCGGGCCGATGGGGAGGTGGCTGGGGAGAGCTTTGTCCAATTGGCTGATCCTGGGTCGGACGCGTGGGTGAGAACCGGGAGCACGGCGGCAAATGTGAGCACGGCCGTAAGGGTGAGCAGACCTTTGGTGACATAACTCCGAGCAAGCATGGGATTCGAATTCCTCTCCGGGAGAATTAAGACCGCCAGTAAATGGCGGGTAAAGCCTCTGACGCGGACGTAAAGCAGCGAAATGAAGCGTCGCAGTTTCGGTGAAACCAGGAGGCCCCGCGTCCAGCGTAGCAGGACTGTAGCAAAGGTTCCGCGATTGTCGCAAGAGAAATGGGATGAGTGGCAGGAATTGTGGGACGAAAGGCGTGGGATCAGGTGCTGTTGCCATTAATGGAATTGGGGCCGGCTCGCGCTCCCAGCGGATGGTTTAAGCTGAGGGTGGGTGGCACTTCGAGTCTACGCAACCGACGGGCTTCATCGTGGTTCTGAGAGTAAAATACTATAGCCTCGTCGAAACTCTCGTTACCCACCCTTTTTACAAAGAACTTGAAAAAGGGTGGGGCACCATAATTTTGTCGGTACTTATTTGCCTAGAAAAGGGCGGGCCAGCCCCCACGATGTAGTTCTCCCGAGAACCAGAATGTCGTGGGAATCGGCTGCCTCGCAGGCGGACACCATCTGGAGCTCCAACTTCTCGCCGTGGCTTGCGCTACTACAGCGCTCGGGGCATAATCCTTTCGGACGAAGGGCAGGCCAAGATCGCCTGGCCCTAACGGTAAATCTGGAACTGCTAGACAGTTCCATGCTCAGCGCTAGGGAGAACACTATGCCGAGGCCACTACAGAGGTTGATTCGGATCAGTTTCACAGCACTCGCGCTCATTGCACAGGCAATCGCCCAAGGCGGCGCAACGGGTGCCATTACCGGTGCCGTGCAAGATGCCAGCGGGGCACGCATAGCGAACGCCGAAGTGCGCATCACCAACCAAGACACGAAAATTCTCGAGCGCACGGTCAAAACTGGTGGCGAGGGCTCCTTCACCGCCCCGCTCCTTCCGGTCGGAACTTACACCGTGACCATCCAGAGTGCTGGGTTTGCCCAAAGCGACTTCACCGACATTGTGGTTCGCGTCACCGAAACGACGCGCATGATTGCCAAACTGACCCCCCAGGCGGTTCAGCAGCACATCGAGGTTCAGGCGCAGGTCCAAGCCGTCGACACGACCGACGCGACCACTGGCCAGGCTATCGAAAGCGGCACGATCCGCGCCCTGCCGCTGGCCACCCAAAATTTTCAACAATTGCTCACCTTATCCACGGGCGCCCAAAGCGAGTTGAATGCAGCCTCCCAGTTGGGACGCGGCGAGGTTCGCATTCAGGTGAACGGCCAGCGTGAAGACAACAACAACTATTCGATCGAGGGCATCAGTGTCACCGACTACAACGTAGCCGAACTGACCAACACGCCGCTGCCTAACCCGGATGTGGTGCAGGAGTTCAAAGTTCAAACCTCGCTCTATGACGCCAGCCAGGGCCGCAACGGCGGTGGCAACATCAACGCGATACTCAGGAGCGGCACCAATCAATTCCACGGCGATGCTTACGAGTTTTTCCGCAATACCGTTCTTGATGCCAACGAGTACTTCCTGAATCAAACCGGTGCGCCCCGCCCTGTAATTCAGCAGAACATTTTCGGGGGCAGCTTCGGTGGTCCGGTCAGTCCGGGCGGCAAGCTGGGCTTCTTCTTCGTCAACTACCAGGGCACGCGCCAGCGCAGCGGCGACTCTCCGGGAACACTGATCAGCACTTTCATCCCCTATGTACCGGCCGCCGATCGTGGAGCCACGCCGCTGGCAGAAGCCAATCTGGCCGCCGATTTTGGCGTGGCCAGCGTAGACCCCGTGGCGGCCTCACTGCTGGCCTTCCACAGCAACCAGTTCGGTGCTCCGGCCAATGGTTACCTGTTCCCGCTTCCCAACGTGCCGGCAGGCACCACGCCCGGCTCTCTGGTCCAGTTCACTGTCAGCAAACCCGGCAAATTCACTGACGATCAATTCACTGCCAACTGGGACAAAGATTTCCGCAACTCCCGGGACAGAGTGTCAGCCCGCTTCTTCCTGTCGAATTCAGAGAAAGACATTCCCTTCGGAGCGGGCGGCCTGCAGGCATCGCTCGGTGGCGCAGCGAGTGGTACCGATCTGAACTTCCCTTATGTGCTGCCTGTACATGATCGCTTTCTGATCCTGGATGAAACTCACGTAGTCGCCCCAACGCTGGTCAACGATTTCCGCTTTGGCTACGTCCGTATCAACAACAGCGCGGTTAACGTCAACCCGGTTACGGTCAGCGACGCAGGCATCGATCGGCCCACCGATAATTTGACCACCAGTATCTATAAATTCACTTTCCTGACTTCCGGATTCCAGTTCGGCCCAACACCCCAAGCCAATCAATACCAAACGCAGAACAACCTCAACTTTGTCGATAACCTGAGCTGGGTGCGGGGCGCACACACCTTCACCTTCGGCGGCCAGTTTGTCCGCGTCAGCCTCGACAAGCTATTTCCCCAAGTCTTCAACGGACAGCTTTTCTTCACCAACACAACCGGATTTACCGACTTCGGAAATTTCGTGGGTGGCACGCCGGAGTTCAGCTTCGGAGGCGGAGGCGTGTACAACCACAAGTACCGGCAGAACAACTATGCCGTCTTTGTGCAGGACGACTGGAAGGCCACTGGGAATCTCACTCTGAATCTCGGCCTGCGGACGGAGTTCCTGGGCGCTTGGACGGATGGCGATTGCCACATTGGCAACATCGAGTCGGATCTCACCAAGTCCGG
>JBGPJK010000362.1:0-4712 GCA_041485425.1 Terriglobia bacterium
CGGCATCGGCCGCAAGGACGACAACAATTTCCGCACCATGATCGAGGTCGCGCTGGAGAACCACAAGCCGGTGCGCATCGGCGTGAACTGGGGATCGCTCGACCAGGCCCTGCTCACCCGCATGATGGACGAGAACTCGCGCCTGCCCGAGCCCAAAGACGCCCGCGAAGTCACCATGGAAGCCATGGTGGTGAGCGCGCTGAATTCCGCCGCCTTGGCCGAGAAGTGCGGCTTGCGCCCGGATCAGATTATCTTGAGCGCCAAAGTCAGCGGGGTACAGGATTTGATCGACGTCTACCGCGCGCTCGCGGCTCGCTGTAATTACCCGCTACATCTCGGGTTGACCGAAGCCGGCATGGGCGCAAAAGGGGTTGTGGCTTCCAGCGCGGCGCTGGGCGTGCTGTTGCAGGAAGGCATTGGCGACACCATCCGCGTTTCACTCACCCCCGCGCCGGGTGGCGATCGCACGGAAGAAGTTCGCGTGGCGCAGCAGATTTTGCAATCGCTCGGCATCCGCAGCTTTACGCCTCAGGTTACGGCCTGTCCGGGATGCGGCCGCACTACCAGCACCTTCTTCCAGGAAATGGCGGAACAAATCCAGTCTCACCTGCGCGAGCAGATGCCAGTCTGGAAAGAGCGCTACACCGGGGTGGAAGAGATGAAGGTCGCAGTGATGGGATGCGTGGTCAACGGCCCGGGTGAATCCAAGCACGCCAATCTGGGGATCTCGCTGCCCGGAACGTTCGAAGAACCCAAGGCGCCTGTCTACGTCGACGGCCGCCTGTTCACCACGCTCAAGGGCGACCACATTGTCGCCGAGTTCATCCACATTCTCGATCAGTACGTCGATTCCCACTACGCGGCCAAAGTGGAAGTAGCCGCGAAGTAACGCGCCCTTTGCCACAGTCTCCCTTTCGGCGGCGATCAGGGCAAGCTCCGACACCGAGAACACAAGGCGAATTTATGAAGAAACGATCTCGTGCCAGAGCCGGTGTCATCACGGCTGTCTGCCTATGCTTTGGCTTTGGCTCCTCGGCGTCTGCACAGACACATTCATCGGAACCAAATCCAATCCAGAAGAGGGTAGCCATGGCCTCGCATGCAAGCGGAACGTTTGAAGTGACGCTGAAACCTGAGGCGCCGGACGACAAAGCCGAGGGCTCAGCCCTCGGCAGGATGTCCATCGACAAACAGTTCCACGGCGATCTGGAAGCTACCAGCAAGGGCGAGATGCTGACCGCCGGCACAGGGGTCAAGGGCTCGGCTGGTTACGTGGCGATCGAGCGGGTCAGCGGAACGCTGCATGGTCGGAGGGGCACCTTCATACTCCAGCACAGTGGCACGATGACCCGCGGCGCGCCGCAACTGACAATCACTGTGGTGCCGGACTCCGGCACCGGCCAACTGGTGGGTCTTGCGGGACAGATGACGATCAAAATCGCTGACGGAAAGCATTCCTACGACTTCGAGTACACGCTCGCCGAAACCCCTTAAGGAACCGCAAAGCAGGGTCTCGGCGTGGCACAGCAAAGCCCTACGCAGCCATTCTCAGCAACACGATCGCCGTCGCCAACCACAGCGCAAAGCCCGCTAGATTCAGGGCGATCCGCCACGTCATACTGTCAATGATGTAATTGTATTTCGCGTCCATGACCGTTCTCCTCGTCTCTGCCTATTGGACGTGCCAGCCGTCCGAACGTTAGGCGAGCCCACTTCCTCGTTCGGATATAGATACGCTCTTGCAGGACCAAAAGTTCCCGAAACCCAGTGAGGTTGGAAAACGTGCGTGAACTCGGACTCTCGGGCTTTGCGGAGGACCGCAACCCGGACAATAAGCCGCGGAGCGGCGTCAGAATAAAGCCCACGGCGCAAGCCGTGGGAGCCCAAGCGCAATGGACCGAGCCCCAGCGGGGCGAAAGAGCCCGCTCACAGACTCGCTAGGCCAGCAGCGGCAGGTTGGGTTCTCTCTCCGGAAGCGCATCAGCAATCTTCTTCAGCTCCGGATAAGTCTGTAACAAGGTCGCGGGCGCCTTCACACGCTGTCCTGTGAGCATGTGTTTCAGTTGCAGCGCATTCACACCCGCCTTCGCCTCGAAGTGATTGTTGGTGACGACGTAGGTCACCTCCGCCCGGTGGGCCATGCGCTCGACCTTGTCCTTCCATCCGGCGAGTTCTGCCTCGGTATAGAGATAGTTGTAGCGGTCGTCGCGCTTCTCGGCTTCGAACCACTGATCGTAGTTGCGCCCGTGCAGCCGCACATACCCCACCGCCGAGGTCACGTGCTCGGTGGGCGCGAGCGAGCGTCCAATCAGCGGCTGATCGATGTTGCAGAATGCCACGTTCTTCTGCTCGAAGTAGCTGAGCGTCTCCGGATTATTCCAGCTGGCGTGCCGCACTTCTACCACCCGCGGATATTCGATGAACTGGCGCAGCAGGTTCTCCAGATACTCGCGGTTCAAACTCGTGTTCTTGTACGAAACCGGAAACTGCATCAGCAGCGCGCCCAGCTTTCCCTCTGCGACCAGCGCGTCCAGGCCTTCCCGCGCCAGGCGTTCGTCCTCGTCATTGGGTTGGACGGTCGCGGCCGAAGTCGGCTCCATCACCGCCAGCGGAGAGTGGGTGAACGACCGGTGCAGTTTGACCGTGAACAGGAAACTCGCATTCACCGCCGCCGCTTTGCGCGACCACAGCTTGGCCAGTTCCGGCTTGATGTGCCCGTAGAACGAAGTATTGATCTCCACCACGTCAAAGCACTGCGCCAGGTATTCCAGCGGGTGCTCTTTGCGGCGCTGCATCCCGGGCGGGTAGAAGACTCCGTCCCAGTCCTTGTAGGACCAGCCCGCCGTGCCAACGCGGATCTGCCGGGGTGCTTCCATGGAGCCCTCACCCGCCTGCAGGTTAGCACAGGCGCCGTCGCCATCGGGACTCTCCAACCATGCAGGTTCGATTGTGATGGCCATCACATTGGAATGTGACTCCCACTACATCCTCAGGGTCGGGCGCTGCGCTATTTTGTAGTGCATCATTGGGGTCGTACTCATGACGGAGAAGAAGAAGAGAGAAAAAGTCGTCGCCGAAATCACGCTCGCTCACCTGACCCAGTTCGCCCAGGAAGCCGGCCAATCCCTGAGCCACGAGCAGGCCCTCGCATTTCTGAACCAGGACGGCCGCGCCTATGCCATGTGGAAACACATGATGCTGGCGGGTGAGGAGTACATCAAATCCAGCCTGCCGCGCCAATCCCAAAGCCCCGTTCCCCTGCGCACAACCTCAAACGGACGACGTCTCGCGGTGTAGCCCTCTGACCAACTCAAAAAGGATCAGTAGAACAGCAGAGTCACCCGGTACATACCATTGGGTAGCTGATGGTGCGAGCATTTTCGTTGCAAAACAAAAAGTTCTGCTTTGCTTCCCTCAGGCTAGACTCTAGAATCGAGCGAAGTACTTTACTATGGGGACATTACTGCTGGGCGTACTCTTCGTCCTGAATCTGGTACTTCTGGTACTTGTGGCCGGAGTGTTTTGGCACATTAAGACTTCCTCGCAATCTGCTGAAATAAGGGGGCTTGCTGAGCAGGCCACGAAGGCTCAGGACTCTCTGTCGCAAAGGTTCACCTCCGCCACGGCCGACATGGCCATGCGGCTGGAGAGCACCAAGGGAGACCTCCGCCAAGAAGTAGCCGACCGCCTGACCGAGGGGTTCAAGGAAATCGGCAACTCGGTGGAGGTCCAGCTCACCAGCGGACGCCGCGAGCAGGCTCTGGACCTGCGCGAAGCCCGTACCGAGCTGACCTCCTCTCTCGCTCTGACCACTGCGCAGCTCAAAACCGAGTTCGACGGACTCAACCAGCAAACCGCGCAAAAGCTGGACGCCATCCGCGACCGGGTGGACGAGAAACTGCTCGCAATCACCGACCAGGTACAGCAAAAATTGGATCAGAACATCAAGGAAGGCTTCGCGCAGTTTGAAAAAGTGCAGCAGCACTTGAAGGCCGCGGAAGAACAGTTGCGCGAAGTCGGAGCGCTGGGCCACTCCATCAACGACCTCAACAACCTGCTCAAGCTGCCGCACCTGCGCGGCCAGTTTGGCGAAGCCAGCCTGGAGCGTCTGCTCGCGGATTTCCTTCCCGCGCACATGTTCGAGATGCAAGCCACTCTGCCCGACGGCGGCCGCCCCGACGCGATGATTTACTTCCCCGACCGGAGCCTCCCTATCGACGCCAAGTTTCCCCGCGAGCAGGTGCTGGCGCTGTTCGAAGGCGGCGATGAAGCGGCCATCGAGGAAGCGCGCGTGGAACTGGTGCGGGTGGTGAAGACCGAAGCTAGGCGTATCAAGGCTTACATCCAGCCGGAACACGGCACCACCGACATCGCACTCATGTACCTTCCCAGCGAGACCCTCTACATGGAAGCCATCCGCAACCGCGAACTGGCCGACTGGCTCAACCAGCAGCACGTCTTCCCCGTTTCTCCCAACACGTTGCTGATGACGCTGCAGACCATCGCCCTGGTGCACAAGTGGTATGAAGTGGCCAGCCGTTTCGAGAAGAGCCGCCTGGAACTGGCCAAGGCGCAGAAGTCGTTCGACTATTTCCAGGGCCAGTTCGAAAACATCGGCAAGAACCTGAACAAGGCGCAGGAGGCATTCGAGACGGCGCAACGTCATCTCAAGACCTACCGCGGCCGCGTTACCGTGCTCAGCGGGCAAGAGC
>JBGPJK010000363.1:0-4712 GCA_041485425.1 Terriglobia bacterium
ATGGACGGCAAGACGCTGATGCTCCGCAATGGGGATGCGAAGCAGAACCTGATCGTGCAGGCGATCAGCACCGAATCTCTCAAGCCGTCGGAGAAGACCAAGCTGGTCTTCCACCGCTACGCAGACCGCTACTTCCTCGCCGAGGTCTGGGTGGAGGGGAACGATCTGGGCCACCAGATTGCGAAGAGCAGTCGGGAAAAGGAACTGGCCATGGATTACGCGGTGGAGCATGTAGTGGTGCTGGCGCAACTGCACTAGCGCCATCACCGCTGGGGGAGGAAAGGGCACACAGGGGGTGTGCCCTTTTTGATTGCGTTCTCCATCGCGAGTGAAACCACCCAGCGACTAGCGACTGGCCCCTGTCCCTGCTAACATCCCTCGGGATGGCGCGGCACAAGCTCACCAAGAAAATCAGGCATGGAGTGCGCAAGCCGGGGCGTGAGGGGGTTGCCTCGGGCAGCCGCAAGCCGGGCGAACTGGTCATCATTACCGGCATGAGCGGGTCGGGGAAAGCCTCGGTGCTGAAGGCTTTCGAGGATCTGGGCTACTACTGCGTCGATAACCTTCCGGTCGAACTGATCCCGCGCTTCGCCGAGTTGGCAGGACAGTCTTCCGAGATCACGCGTACGGCGCTGGTGGTGGACGTCCGCGAAGGCACGCAACTGGATTCGCTGCCGACGATGGTGCGGTCGGTGAAACGAATTCTGCCGACCAAGGTGCTATTCCTCGAGGCGGCGGATGCGGTTCTGCTGCGCCGCTACAGCGAAACCCGCCGGCCGCACCCTCTGGGCACCAACACCACGGTCAAGTCCTCGCTGGCCGCCGAGCGCCGGCATCTGCGACCGATCCGTGCCATGGCTGACCTGGTGCTCGACACTTCGAAATTCAATGTCCACGAACTGCGTGCCCACATTACGGAGCGCTTCCAGAAACAGGAGTCGGGCAAGAACATTCTGGTGTCGTGCGTGAGTTTTGGCTTCCGCCATGGGGTGCCAGACGATGCCGACTTGCTATTCGATGTTCGCTTTCTGCCCAATCCGCACTTTGTGCCGGAGTTCCGTCCCTTCACCGGACGTCATCCCAAGGTTGCCAAGTACATTCGGTCATTCCCGCAGACCAGGGAGTTCATCGACCGGATCTCTGACCTGCTGGTGTATTTGCTGCCGCACTACATTCGGGAGGGGAAGAGCTACCTGACGATTGCGTTCGGCTGCACCGGCGGCCAGCACCGCTCGGTGATGATCGCGGAGGACGTCAGCAAGCGGCTGCGCAAGGCGGGGTACCGGGTGAAGGTGGTGCATCGGGATAGCCCGAAGTAGCCTCGAGTCAGATAAAGGGCCAGAGAGTAGAGCTGAGGTGTATGTATGGGTGGTATGGCGAACCTGACAGCACCAGGTGCCGGAAGAACGCCGTGGTTCACGAGGAACTGGAAGTGGGCTGTTCCGGTCGGCTGCTTGGGCTTGATTATCATTTCTACCGGGTTCGTGAGCACGATCTTCCTGATCGTGGAAAGCTCTTTTAGGAACAGCGATGCCTATACCCAGGCTTTGGCGCGAGCTCAAGCCAATCCCCAAGTACGCGAGCAGATGGGACAACCCTTGAACCCAGGGTGGTTCGTATCAGGGAGCATCAACATCGCGGGTCCCTCAGGAAAAGCAGATATCTCCATCCCAATTTCGGGTCCGAAGAGGAAAGGCACGCTTTATGTAGTGGCGAGGAAGAGCGCAGGACGATGGACGTTCGAAACACTGCAGGTCGAAGTGGCTGAAGAACCGGAACGGATCGACCTGTTGCAAGCAGACCAGAGGGTACCGGTCGAGCAGTAGTGGAAGTGTGACCTGCCTTCTCGGCGCGTTCTGGCGGAAAGCTGAGGGCTGACGGCTGATCGCTGATTGCCGTCAACCAACGCCTTGTGACCGTCGGCCCAGCGACTGGAAGCGGCTTTTTCAGTAGAATAAAGGCTTGCGACGCATGCCGATCCTATCAGCAGCGGACCGCGCCTGGCTGCCACCCGAGAGCGCCCTATGCGGCAACTGACCCGGCTCCTACGCTACACCGCCCCGTACTGGTGGCAGATGCTGGCCTCCGTGTTCCTGATGGCAGCGGTGGGGCTGCTGGACGCATTCCGCTTGCTGCTCATCGGCCCCATCTTTGATCAGGTCCTGAACCCCGGTTCCCAGTCACGCTCCATACAACTTTTCACCGTTCCCGGCACCAGCCGTGTCATCTACCTGCAGCAGTTTGTTCCCTCACATTTCCAGAACGCCTGGACGGTGGTGGCGTACGCGCTGGTGGCGTCCACGGTGCTCAAAGGCATTTTTGACTATACCGGCACGTACCTGGTGAACTACGCCGGGTTCGGCATGATCACCGACCTTCGCAACCATCTCTATGACTCGGTGTTGCGCCGCTCGGCGGCATTCTTTCAGAGACATACGACGGGCACGCTGATCTCCACCATTGTCAACGACATTGAACGAGTGCAATACGCGATGTCGAGCGTGCTGGCGGAATTCCTGCAACAGTTTTTCACCCTGCTGTTTACCGCGGCCGTAGTGGTGTTGCTGGGAAGAAAGATGGCATGGCTCTTGCTGTTGTTCGTGCCCTTTATTCTCTATTCCGCGGGGAAAATCGGGCGGCGGGTGCGGCATACCACGCGGCGTGGGCAGGACAAGCTGGCGGATATCCAAAATATCCTGCATGAGACCATTACCGGAAACCGGATTGTGAAGGCGTTCAGCATGGAAAGCTGGGAGATCGCGCGCTTCCGCCAGGCGGCGCAGCGTCTCTTCCGGGCCAACCTGCGCTCTGTGGCCGCGGCCGCGATCAGTTCGCCGCTGATGGACATCTTCGGCGCGATCGCCATCGCCTTGCTGCTGCTGTTGGGCCGCGACCAGATCAATCATCACTACTTTACGACTGGGGTTTTCGTAGCGTTCATTTTCGCCGTGTTCAAGTTGTACGATCCGGTGCGCAAATTCGCGCTGTTCAACAACAATTTTCAGCAGGCGCTGGGCGCATCGTCCGAACTTTTCAAGTTCATGGACTCAGAGGATGATGTGCGCGAGAAACCCGGAGCCAAGCCGCTGCCGGCGTTCTCCCGCAGCATCCACTTTGAAAATGTTTCTTTCTCCTACGAAGGCAATGGCGACGGGGCCCGGGAGATCCTGCGCGACATCAATCTGGAAGTGAGGTCAGGCGAGGTCCTGGCTGTGGTCGGTTCCAGCGGAGCGGGCAAGAGCACGCTGGTGCACCTCATTCCGCGCTTCTTCGATGTGACCGCGGGGAGGTTGCTGATTGACGGTCGCGATGTGCGCGACACCACCCTGGCATCTCTGCGCTCCCAGATCGGGGTAGTCACCCAGGAGACCGTTCTCTTCAACGATACCCTGCGCAACAACATTGCTTATGGGCAGCCGCGGGTTTCGCAAAAGGCAGTGGAGGCCGCGGCGCAGGCCGCACTGGCGCATGAGTTCATCATGGACCTGCCCGCCGGCTATGACACCGTGATCGGGGAACGCGGCGTGCGGTTCTCCGGCGGGGAGCGCCAGCGCATTGCCATTGCGCGCGCCCTGCTGAAGAACGCGCCGATCCTGATTCTCGATGAGGCCACGTCGGCGCTGGACAGCGAGTCGGAGTCGCTGGTGCAGTCGGCGCTGCAAAACCTGATGAAGGGCCGGACCGTGTTGGTCATCGCCCACCGGCTTTCCACCGTGCGACGCGCGGACCGCATCGTGGTGCTGGAGAATGGCACCATTACCGACATCGGCGCACATGAAGAATTGATGACCAAGCTGGGTACGTATCGCCGGCTCTACGATCTGCAGTTCGTAGAACTGGATCAGCCGAAGGTCAACGCGGGACAGGTGGTTGATTTTCAATTACCAATTGAAAAACAGACAGACAGCTTGCTGTAAATTGGCAATCGGGAATTGGAAATCGAAGATCGTAGAGTAATCCATGCCCATCCGCTCCATGACGGGTTTCGCGCAGGTGAAGGGCCAGGTCAATGGCCAGCTCGGCTTCACCCTGTCGGTCAAATCGGTGAATCACCGCTTTCTCGACGTGCACTTCCGCATGCCCTCGGACAGTGACGCGCTGGAGATGAAGCTGCGCCGCCTGCTCAAGGAGAAGCTGGCGCGCGGGCATGTGGAGCTGACGCTGAATCTGGAGCGTAGTGGCGGTGAGAGTTTCGCCCTGAACCAGCAACTGGTCAGCGGATACATCCAGGCATTCCGCGCGGCCGCGGCGCAGTTCGGCCTGGCTGTGGAACCGGACCTGAATGCGATTCTGCGCATGCCCGGAGCCATGGAAGGAGCAAGTCTACCCGCCGACGGCGAAGTGGAAACGGCGGTCGTTTCCAAAGTGGAGGAAGTCCTTGCCCGGCTCAACCAGATGCGCGAGGAGGAAGGGCGGGGCATTGAACACGAATTGCGGCAGCGCATGGCCCAGGTGCAGCAGGCGGGCGAGGGTGTCGAGAAACACCGGCACGCGGTGCTGCACACTTACGTCGAGAAGCTGAAAACGCGGATGCAGGAGCTGATTGGCACCCAGGTGGAACCGGAACGCATCCTGCAGGAGGCTGCGCTGCTGGTGGACCGCAGCGACATCCAGGAGGAACTGGTTCGCCTGGATACCCACGTGAAGCACTTCGTGGGATTGCTCGACCAGGGGGGCGAGATCGGCAAGAAACTGGACTTCCTGCTGCAGGA
>JBGPJK010000364.1:0-4690 GCA_041485425.1 Terriglobia bacterium
ATCGGCAACCGACCGCTGGAGTTGGAAACTCTGCTATCGCTCGCCATCGAGATCGCCGACGCCCTCGATGCGGCCCACGCCAAGAGTATCGTCCACCGGGACATTAAGCCGGCCAACATCTTTGTGACCGAACGCGGTCACGCCAAGATTCTCGACTTCGGGCTGGCCAAAGTGACCCGGGAGAGCGCCGAGTTGGCCAGCGACGGGGTGTTGGGAGAGGTCACCTCCCCGGTAAGCGCCGAACACCTCACCAGCCCCGGTACGGCGCTGGGCACCGTGGCCTATATGTCTCCCGAGCAGGCCAAGGGCAAGGAACTGGATGCGCGCACCGACCTTTTCTCGTTTGGGGCGGTGCTGTACGAAATGGCCACGGGGACAGTGCCCTTCCAAGGCGACACTTCGGCGACCATTTTTGATGCCATTCTCAACCGCGCCCCGGTGCCTCCGCTCCGTTTGAATCCGAAACTGCCGCCGAAGCTGGAAGATGCGATCAGCAAGTCGCTGGAAAAGGACCGGGATCTGCGCTACCAGTCGGCTGCCGAACTGAGAAGCGACCTGAAGCGGCTGAAGCGCGACACTGAATCCGGGCGAGAACGTGTTGCCGGGTCCGGCGCGATTCCCGCCAGCAGCGCCACGACGCCAGCGCCGGCAGCCGAGCATGCCTCCAGCGGCTCGGTATTGCTCGCCACCGCTCGGCAGCATAAGACTGGCATGGGCTTGATACTGGCCACGGCTTTGCTGTTGGTCGCCGCCGCCGGTTTTGGGATCTACTCCATGTTCTTTGCCGGCCAAAGGATGCCGTTCCAGCGCCTCAAGGTGACCAAGATCAGCGGAACCCACAATGCTCGAATTGCCGCCATGTCTCCCGACGGAAAGTACATGGCCTACGTGCTCAATGAGGAAGGCTTCGAATCCTTGTGGCTTCGTCACCTGGCCAGCGACAGCAACGTTCAGATCGTGCCTCCGGCGCATGTTCAGTACAATGCGTTGCGCTTCGCGCCCGATGGCAGTTCCATTTACTACTCCCACACCCTACCCGCCAGCGGACCCGGCTCTTTGGAATTTGATCTGTACCGCACACCGGTGCTGGGCGGAAGTGCGCAGTTGCTGGTGAAGGATATTGACAGTGATCCCAGCTTCTCTCCTGACGGGCAGCGCTTTGTTTTCCTGCGCGCCAATGATCCCGAGCCCGGCAAGTTTTACGTACTCACTGCCAATGCGGACGGCAGCGATGAAAAATTGCTCACCAGTGGCCCAGCCGCCGAAACACTCGCAGGTCCCGTCTGGTCGCCCGACGGCAAGGCCATAGACGCGTTCCAGCCGTCGAATGGCGGCACTCTGGGTACGATTGTCTCCATAGATCCCACGAACGGCAACCGCAAGCCGGTGTTCGTGAGCAAGGATACAATCCTGGGTTCCCTGGCCTGGTTGCCCAGCGGGAAAGCTCTGGCCGTCATCTTTACAAACCTGGACACGCAGTTCCGGCGCAATCAGGTCGGGCTTGTTACTTATCCGGACGGCCAGTTTCATGCTATCACCGCGGATACCAACAATTACGAGGCGCTCAGCGTCTCCTCCGACGGCTTGACCATCGCCACCATCATGCGCCAGTCGCAGCTTGAGCTTTATGTGAGCCCCGGAGAGAAGCCGGATTACTCCGATGCCAAGCGAATCCCTTCCGACGAACTTTACTATTCCATAGCTTGGACCAAGGATGGCAAACTCCTCGCAGAACAGGATTCCACCACCGATCTGATCGGTCCTGATGGAAAGACCACCAACACGCTGGCTTCCTTTGTGGGAGAAGCTGATGGTTGCGCCGACGGGCACATCGTGTTCTCTCGGGGCGACATGAAAACTCTCTCGCGCAACATCTGGCGCAGCGAAGCGGACGGGACCGGCATGCGGCAACTGAGCGATGGCCGAGACGATGAAAGCCCCGTCTGCTCGCCCGACGCAAAGTGGGTATTCTATGTGGTCCGGCCGACCCGCGCCTTGATGAAAGTGCCCATCGACGGCGGAGCGCCGCAACCCGTAACCAGTTCCTTCGTAGAATTCGGCGGGCTGTACGACTTCGCTCCTGATGGACGAACTTTTGTCCAGGGGACCTACGATTTCAAGGCCCAGAAACCCACCTTTTCGCTGCTGTCCACCGATTCTGGCCAGGTGTTGCGCACCTTCGAGTACGATCCGCGGCACTCTGGGCAACTGAGGTTCAGCCCGGACGGCAAAGCCATCGTTTACCCCGTCCGCGAGAAGGGCGTGGATAATCTCTGGCTGCAACCGCTGGACGGCGGCCCCGGCCGGCAACTCACCAACCTCGATTCTCTCAAGATCTATTCCTACCAGTGGTCCATGGACGGCAAGCGCCTCGCGTTCGTGCGCGGGGACTCCCCCTCCGACGTTGTCCTGATCCAGGACTCCGAGAAGAAAAACTAAGTTCAGGAAGAAGTACCACCGGCGTCCCGCCCGGGCGAAGCCTGCCCTGAGCGGAGTCGAACGGGTGGGGGCGTCTCGACCCCACATCCGGCGGACAAGGCCTGTCTTCACCGGAAGCATCGATACCGCATTCTCTCGTGCCGGTATTACCGACTCCAAACTTGCCGAAGTTCCTGCAGGCGGACTCGACGCGAAGATGACGAAGGTCGTCTCGCACGAGGGACAGATTACCGATACGCTCGAAATGCCAGACTGGCACGCACGTCACAAGTTCTGGCGCGATATCCTCATGCGGAAAGTGGCCTTTCCCTACGGACTACAGATGAGCGGCAAGAAAGGACCGAAACCCGCATGGACAAACTTGATGCTGCAATAGCGGCCTTGAAAGCTGAGAACCAGCGGCTTAAACGCGAGTTGCGGCAAGTGCGCGTAGCAATATCTCTGTTATCTCGCCGCCGCCCAGGTCCCGAAGGTGCCCGCTTCAGAGCCTCTGGCGGGAGGTCGAGAAGAAGGTGCGGGTGCCGGTCCACGTGCATGCGGGCGGTGCAGTAGTCCGAGAATTCAAAGACGAGCAGCAGAAGCGTTGCTGGTGAAATGGCGAAATGACAACAACGACCCGGCATTCCCTGCTCGTCTAGTTACCGAAGGTGGCCTGTACTCCGCTCGCTGGGCGGTAGGCTACCGCTTGGGGCAACCTAGGTTTTTCCGAAGTACCCGAGCTTGTTCGACAACGCGAAGCAAGTCAGACAATTTTCGCAGAGGTTGCCCGCGTTTGAGCCATTCATCATTGGGCTTGATGGGAAAGCGGTTTCTGCGGTCGATGGTGGGCAGGATATGGAAATCATGAAAACCAGGCCCGTTTGGATTCAATCTCGCAAGAAGCGTTACCAATCGACGTTCGCGGCGAGGTGGGTCAGCGATCCAAGCGAGGGCGGCTCCAGCCATCCGAACTGGCCGGGCAAGTACGACCGAAATGACCGGGCCCTTTCGCACCCGCAATCGTGGGCGCCATCTTCCTCCGGGTCGGGTGATTGCAATGTCTCTCGGGAATAGCGCCACGATCTCGGAGAGAAGTTCATCCCGTAAAGCCCGGTTTCGACGCCGAGCCTCGAACTTCCTAAAACTCTCAGAGCGACCGTATCCGATCAATTCGTAGGCCTGCTGCAGACTGCCAAAACGGTGCTTGTACGTCGAAGGCGATGCCATGTCCCACGAGCTCGTTATCAAACGAGCGGTCAGTTGTCCTTCAGCAGCCACTAACGAACGCAGGTCATCGAGCAGCCTTTGGTTTGATTTGTTGGGGGTTCGACTGCGCAAGACCTGTTGCGCCCGGTCGAAAGTCTCCTGCTCAACGATAGGTTCAAACGCTTCCGGGGTGATAACCCACTCCGACTTGGGTAAGCGTACCGATGGAGTAGAGAGCTTCTGCGTCCTTCGACCGAACACATGAATGCCGGCATATTTGGGGTTGGTGAGGACTTGGTAAACCGTCTGATAGTTCCAAGTGGCCTGACCTGCTGGACGCTTTCCCGGCTGTTTGACTCCCCTTCGATTCAGTTCACGAGCGATATTAGGCACGGAAAGCCTATCCGAGATCAGCATGCGATACATGTCTCGAACGCACTCTACTTCAAAGGCAGGGCCGTGAACCAGTGTGACTCGGTCAGTCGCAATGCTTTTGCGCTCCCCACTCGCAAGCTGTTGTTTGGGAGTACCATCGCTTGCGACTAACATCCGTCGGAATCCAAACCCTGCAACACCTCCCTGCTTGAAGCCACGGGCAGCCAGGCATTTTTGGCCTGCCAGTACCTTGACGCCAAGCTCCCGGCTGTACTCGCCCGCCATGGTTCTCTTCAGCGCCTTCATGATCAGGCTAGGCAGGGTGCCGTCGTTCGCGAACGTCTCGGCGCAGTAGTGCACCGGAACGCCAGCGGACTTGCAGAGGAACTCGTAATGCGCGGATTCGTCGGTGTCCTGAAATCGTCCCCACCGGCTCACGTCGTAGACAAGGATGGCTTTGAATGCTGCGGTGCCAGCAACGACATCTTGTAGCAGTTGCCGAAGCCCTGGTCTGTGCCTTAGGACGAGCCCGCTCTTCGCGGCGTCGGAATACGTGCGGACGACCACGAAACCGTGGAACTCTGCGTACTTTTGTATCGCGGTGGACTGGTTTTCGAGCGAGTACTGTTGATGTTCGGTGGACATGCGAAGGTATTGAGCGACGGGGACAAGCAGATTGGCAGCCATGGTG
>JBGPJK010000365.1:0-4690 GCA_041485425.1 Terriglobia bacterium
AGTTGCGCACCAGGTTCTGACCGAGGCGGTTGACATACTCGGTCACCACCGGGTCCTGGACGAGCTTCACGGTGGATTCGACCTGCTGGGCGTAGGCCTTGCCCATGGCGATTTGCTTTTCCACGCCGTACCAGTTGCCAAAGCCGGTTTTGCAACCCACGTTGCGGTTGCCGACGGCGTCCACGTCATGCTTGCCGCCGTCGTGCTTGACCTTGTCGGGGTCGGCGGGATGGATGGTGGGGCCGGTGGGACTGGCTTGCGCCGAACCTCCGGAAGCGCTCTGGTCGGTTGGGCCGGCACTGGACTGATCCTGCGAAAAACTCCACGGCGCCGCATAGCTGAAAGCCAGCAACGCAGCCGTCACCACCATGAGCTGAAGCTTCATAAAAAACTCCCTTTTCCGTCCCACACCGGGATCCCCTAAGCAGGATTATACCCTGCCTGGAGACACCTTCCCCTTGGATTTCTCCTTATGGTTGGACGCAAGATTGAGCAAGAAGGTTATCCCGGGCTTGGGGCAGAGGCCTTGGCGGGGGCTGGTGGGCTATTTGCCGACAATGTCGAACTCCACCCGTAACTCGTTCTTAACCTTGACTGCGCCGCCCCCCACGGTGACGGGGGTGATGGCAAAGTTGGTCTGTTTGACCTCTGCCGAACCGCGGTAATGCCCGTTTTGCAGCGCGACGTCGAACTTCACGGGGCGGGTTTCACCGTGCAAGGTCAGCTCGCCCTGCACGACCCACTTGCCTTCTGCGACACGGTCGACGACGGTGGAGCGGAAGCGGATCTCGGGGAAGCGCTCGCTGTCGAGCACTTTGGGGCCGAGCATGGTCTGCTGGATCTCGGCGCGGTCCTTGTCGGAGACGTCCTTGTCCATGACCCGCAGCTGGCGGGCGTCCACGGTCAACGCGACCGAGGGATTCTGTTCACTGAAAGAGCCTTGCTGGATGGGGGCGCTGATTTCATGCTCATGGCCAAAGGCGGAGAACAGACCGGCCTTGAATACGCGCACCGTCAGGACGGACTTTTGGGTATCGATGGTCTGGGGCGCATCCGCCGCCCACAGGGCCAAGGGGAGGGCGAGTGCTGCGAGTAGTGGGAGACTTCGTTTGATTGCATGAACCATTTTTCTCTCGCTTTGTCGTCCCAGGGGAGCGGGGTCGGCAGTGGAACCTTAACTAGGATGCGCCCCGGCGTCGTGGCTGACCACAACATTTCTGTCGAGACCTGACTTGCTACGTCTGCCCCCTGGTCGTAACATGACGCCTGCCGGTGGTCAGGAGGTACAGGTGCTCGATCGTCGCCGCTTTCTTTCATCTGCCGCAGGCCTCGCGGGTGCCTTGGCTTTGCGCAGCGAGCTGTTCGCCCAAGTGGAGAAGGCTCCTGCTTCCCTGCCCGATCCCTCCGCCTTCAGCAACAACGAAGAAGCCTACTGGGCAGAACTGCGGAAGCAGTTTCTCATTCCCGCCGACGAGGTCTACCTGAACAACGGCACCGTGGGCTCCAGCCCGGCGCCGGTGCTGCGCGCCATCTTCGACGCCTACAACCAGACCGAAAGGATGGACCAGCAGGATCCCGAAGATTACCCCATTTGGGGCTACGCTGCGTGGAACGAGTTTCGCGATCCGCTGGCCGCCTTTGTGGGATGCAATCGGGATGAGATCGCGCTGGTGCGCAACGCTACCGAAGGCAACAGCTACATCGCCAACGGAATCGAGATGAAGCCGGGGGACGAAGTCCTGATGACCGACCAGGAGCATCCCGGGGGCGAGCAACCCTGGCAACTGAAAGCCAAGCGCTACGGAATTGTGGTCAAGAAAGTCACGCTGCCAAAGCCGGTGCTGCATGCCGAGCAGGTGCTGAACCTGTTCAACGACGCCATCACCCCGCGCACCCGGGTGATGTTCTTCAGCCACATCACCACGGTGACCGGGGTGGTGCTGCCAGTGGATCAGGTGTGCGGGCTGGCGCGTTCCAAGGGCATCCTCTCCGCCGTGGACGGGGCCCACGCACCGGGCATGATGGCACTCAACCTGCACCAGTTGGGTTGTGATCTGTATTCCGCCAGCCCGCATAAATGGCTGCAGGCACCCAAAGGGACGGGGTTTCTCTACGTGCGCGACGAAGTCATTGACCGTGTCTGGAACACCATCGCGACCGAAGGTTGGGACGATGCCAAACTGCGGGCCGAGCGCTTTCAGCGAATCGGTTCTTCCAATGTGCCGTCGCTCTGCGGCCTGCGTGCAGCCATCCAACTCGCTAATCAGATCGGCATGGCGCGCATCGAGCGCCGCCACCGCGATCTCACTGACTACATGCTTGCGGAAATGATGAAGCGTGGCGCGGAGTCCTCGACCTCGCCGGATCCAACGTTGCGGTGCGCCATCGCGACGGTGAACGTGCCTCCGATTCAACGCGTGGATCTGGAGAACTGGCTGTGGAAGACGCACAAAATCCGCATCCGCGGGGGCGATCCGTCCAAGCTACGCCTCTCCACCCCGTATTATTTGCAGAGGAGGGATATCGATCGCTTCCTGGAAAAATTCGATGAATACAAGAAGGAGAAGAAGCTGGCGTAGGGGAGCCGCTTGGCGGGCAAGCGATACAGATCGCAGGTTAATCACTGCAAGGTAGGCGAGTCGGTGCTAGCATGTCCTGCTGCAACGGGTCCCAAAACAGGACTTCTTTCGGAGAACCAGCGATGCGTTACCTGGCCATGTGCGCGCTCTTCTTCAGCGGTTTGATTGCCTGCACTGCCATAGCTGCTGAGGATCCCCCTGCCCAACCCGAGCCTGGTACCGCGGTCTGCACCTTTGTCGATGACAAGCAGATGAGCGTGCGCTACAACCGGCCGGCTGCCAGCGGCAAGAAAGACGAGCTGCCCATCGGTAAGCTGTGGGCCCCAGGCGACTCTCCGATGCACTTGTTCACGGAGGCTCCAATCACCGTCGGCACTACGCAAATCCCCATTGGCGCCTATAGCGTGTACCTGATTCCGGAGAAAGAGAAGTGGACGTTGATCGTGAACAAGAACGTGACTGCGGGCAGCAAGTACGACCAGCAGCAGGATCTGGTGCGCGCGCCCATGCAGACTGGAAAGCTTACCCAGGTGGAGAAGCAGCTCACCATCTACTTCGGCCACATCGCGCCCAGGCAGTGCAGCATGCGCGTGGACTACGGCCAGACCAGGGCCTGGATAGAGTTCGACGAAAAGTGATCGCCTGGGCGTTGTGGCGACCCACGGTCAATCGTAATATTCCAGCCCCAAGTGGGTGATCAGGTCTTCGCCGCGCAAATGGCGCAGCGTGTTCTTCAGCTTCATCAGCTGGATGAACAGGTCATGCTCGGGATAGAGTCCCGGTGCGGTCATGGGAGATTTGAAGTAGAAACTCAACCACTCCTGGATGCCGATTCCCCGTAACTCGGCAGTGCGCTGAGCCAGATCCAGGAACAAGACCAGGTCGAGCACGATGGGCGCTGCCAGGATGGAGTCGCGGCACAGGAAATCCACCTTGATCTGCATCGGGTAGCCGAGCCACCCGAAGATGTCAATGTTGTCCCAACCTTCTTTGTTATCACCACGCGGCGGGTAATAGTTGATGCGAACCTTATGGGTGAAGTTACCGTAAAGGTCGGGATAAAGGTCGGGCTGCAGGATATGCTCCAGCACCGACAGCTTGGATTCTTCCTTGGTCTTGAACGATCCCGGATCGTCCAGCACTTCCCCGTCACGGTTGCCCAAGATGTTGGTGGAGAACCATCCGTTCAGCCCGAGCATGCGAGCTTTGAAACCCGGCGCCAGAATGGTTTTGATCAGCGTCTGCCCGGTCTTGAAGTCCTTTCCGCAGATCGGGGCCTGGTTGCGCCGCGAAAGTTCGTGCATGGCTGGGATGTCGACCGTGAGGTTGGGCGCGCCATTGGCAAAGGGCACGCCTTCCATCAGTGAGGCGTAGGCATAAATCATCGAAGGGGGGATGTTCTCGTCGTTCTGAGTCATCGCTTTTTCGAGAGACTTTACGGTCTGGTGGGCAGCGGTAGGGGTGATGAACGACTCGGTGGATGCGCACCAGATGGTGATCAGCCGGGTGGCGCCGGAGTTCTTTTTAAATTCGCGGATATCGGCCCGTACCTGCTCCGCCAGGTCCATTTTGTTCCTGCCCTTCTTGACGTTGGGGCCGTCAAGCCTCTTGACGTAATTGTGATCGAACACGGCTTTGAGGGGCTTAATGGCGCCGAGGAAGGGTTTCACCTGGTCGAGCAAGTTGCGTTCGAGGACTCCGGCCTTGGCGGCCGCGGTGTACATGTCGTCTTCAAAGATGTCCCAGCCGGTGAACACCAGGTCGTCGAGTCCGGCCAGGGGCACGAACTCTTTCACGCGGGGAGAACGCCCCTCGGTGCGCTTTCCCAAGCGGATGGTGCCCATCTGGGTGAGTGATCCGATGGGCTTGGCGAGTCCTTTGCGTACTGCTTCCACGCCGGCCACGAAGGTGGTGGCCACAGCGCCCATGCCGGGGATCATGACGCCCAGCTTGCCCTTGGGGGCTTTCAACTCGCTGCTGTGATTGGCTGATTTGTTTTCAGACTTCGCACTTTGCCGCTTGGCCATGGTTCGGCTGCTTCCTTATATAAGGTCAGTGGGATGTAAGGCAAACGGTTATGTTCTCGTATTGTCGAGCGATTTGCAACCGAG
>JBGPJK010000366.1:0-4672 GCA_041485425.1 Terriglobia bacterium
CCCGCTTCGCTGATCGTAGGCGCCGGGAAACCAGTCACGGTCACGGTGAACGAGCCCGGCGTGCCCACCCCGAACGTCGTGCTGCCAGCGCTGGTCATGGCCGCAGCCTGGTTCACCGTCAAGGTGAAGGTCTGGGTAGCGTCCGCACCGACGCCGTTATGGGCGGTGAAGGTGAGGATGTACGTACCGCCCGTGCCGGCCGCGGGTGTGCCGCTAAGCACTCCGCCGCTGAACGTGACGAAGTTGGGCAGGGCGCCCGTTTCGCTGATCGTGGGCGCCGGGAAGCCAGTTGCGGTCACCGTAAACGAGCCCAGCGTGCCCACCGTGAACGCGGTGTTATTGGCGCTGGTGAATGCAGAAGCGTCATTCACGGTTAACGTGAAGTTTTGGGTAGCGTCCGCACCAACGCCGTTATGGGCGGTGAAGGTGAGGTTGTAGGTACCGCCCGTGCCGGCCGCGGGCGTGCCACTAAGCCCTCCGCCGCCGAACGTGACGCCGCTCGGCAGAGCGCCCGATTCGCTGATCATGGGCACCGGGAAGCCAGTCGCGGTCACAGTAAACGAGCCCGGCGTGCCCACCGCGAACGTCGTGCTGCTAGCGCTGGTAATGGCCGAAGCCTGGTTCACCGTCAAGGCGAAGGGTTGCATGGCGCTGCCGGCGCTGTTGGTGGCGATCAAGGTGATGTTGTACAGGCCGCCCGTGTTTGCCGCGGGGGTTCCCGCGAGCATGCCGGTTCCATCTCCGTTGTTCTGCAAAGCGATACCGCCAGGCAGGAGACCTGATTCGCTGATGGTCGCAAAGGGTGAGCCGGTCGTGGTGACGGTGAACGAGCCCTGCGTCCCAACCTGGAAGGTCGTGCCCGTGCCGCTGCTGAACGAAGGCACGGTACCGATCGTAAACGTGGATGTCAGGCTGTTTGTGTCCTGCACACTGTCGGTGGCCGTAACCGTCAGCGTTCCCGTCCCAGCTTGGCTGAATACGATCGTGCTGCCGTCGGTCACCGGGTTGCCGTTCAGCGTCGCCGTGCAGCTGGCCAAAGTCACCGACGGTGCGGTGGGATCGGTCGCGCACTTAAAGGTGATGGTTACGTTCTGCCCGACGAGAACGGTCGATTCATTCGCCGGTGAAACACCGTTGAACGTCGGGAGTGCGGTGGCACCCTGCACGAGAATGAAGTCCGAGAATCCCTTGCTGCCCGAATGCGTTCCCGGATCATTTCGGGTCTGGGTGAAGGTCTGGATGATGTTCGCCCAGTCATTGGTGCCGATGGTAGCCTTCAATACACCGGCGCCGGTAATGGTCTGGCTGGTATTGAAGTTGTTGAACAGGTCGTAGTTGAGCGTGGTGCAATCGGTACCCAGGGTTTGCGTACAAGTCACTTCAAATTCGACACACAGCCCCCCGGTTCCGTCATAAATCACGCACTGGGCATTGGTAAAAGGAGTACCGGACAAGCGAGCGTCATGGAACATAGTCTGGTCGATTGGAATTGCCGTAACCGTGAGGCCATCTCCGCTGTTGGCTCCGGTGTATTGCACCTTGTGGTTGTAACTGCCGTAGAGATAGTTCGTCGCTACCGGCTGGGGCGAGGGAGTCAAGGTTTGGGTGATGGAGGTCGCAGTCGTTCCTGGAGTAAACGTCCAACTCAGAATGTCGTTGTTCTCGGTCAGAGCACCGGTTGCGCCGCTGAAACCCACCCAGGCGCTTCCGCTATTCAGGTTCAGCAAAGTGGAAAGGTTGGTGTTCACAACCAACAGCGGTGTGCCTAAATCGTCGACGAACACGCGCAACGTTCCCGGATCGTAGTCAACGACCGCCGTGTGTACAGCCCCATCCGAAAGGTTGAGAGTGCCCAGGTTGGAGACGATCCCGAGGTTCGCGGGGTTGCCATTCAAACAGATGGCGTTGTGATTCTGGGTGTTCGAGCCGGTCCCGCAGCTCTGCACCGCGATGTGGTTGCCATTGGGGTCCCATGCGGTGTTATCGAAGGTGTCGAACTCCACCGCCAGACTGTCGGGAATGGCGACGCCATTGTCGCCAGGGTCAGGAACGCCGTATCCGATCGCGCCGCCGGAACCGCCTCGGGCGGCTGTCCCGAAACCGGTGCCGGTGGAATTCTGAATGACAAAAGCCAAGCCGTCCGCTTGAGAGCTAGCATGGGTGATTTGAAACGTGAAGACGGTGGTGAAACCGCTGGCGACCGACTGCTGGGAGGTGGCGAACCAGCCAGTTCCGGCGACGTGCTGCTTCTTGTCGGGAGTGAGTCGCAACACCTTTTGCTGGTTGGTGTTTGTAGCCTGAGCAGCCGCTCCGTTCAACGCCAGGCTGCTGACGTTGCTGAAATCATTAAACGAAATCTGGGCAAAGCCGGGCGTGGCTCCGAGCACGAGGAGCAAGCAAGAAACTGCCATTACTAGCGACGCAAACCTCAATGTGGATTTCATAGTCCCTCTCCGCGATCGTTAGCAGATTCTTTTACGCACGACAATTGCGAGCAAAATAGTTGCGCATGAAAATCGAGGTTCGGATTACGTAGCAGTCCGCGATTACTGCCGGGGGAAGGGCGAGCAATACTAACTGCCGCTTTGGTGTTAGTCAATGCTTGTAGCCGCTCAATGCGGCATTCTCTGCAACCGCCAACCACGGTGCCGTTCGGGCTTTTCCGGCAGTTCCCAAGTCGTTATTAGCGGTCACAGACACCGCCTCTCAGTGACGGGAGCATGCTGCTTGCCATTGGCTCAATGCGCGTTTGCGGTGAACTGGAGCGGCCCGGCTGCCGACGTTGCAACCCAGGGCCAAGCCATCACAAATGATTGCAATGGAAGGGCTTACAAGTCTTCCGGCAATCCCGGTTGGGTGTGGCCCAGCCACAAAAGCAGCCCTGCCCGCGTGCTCCCCGACGCTACTTGCAATTTGCTCGGCTGTCCGCTTCGCTAATCTTTTTCACACTCTTGCCTTGAAACAATCCTCGAACTGTCGACCTGGCTTGCTTCCGAAAAGCTACTGAAATCGAACCCGCCCAGCCCCAAGACTCGGGGCCAAGATGGATTCACTTTCTGCCTTCTTGCTGGACTCTCTCATTCGAGAATCAATCGCGTTCGGATGCCCTACAAACGATTTGTAGGGGTTTTACCTGCGGTTTGACTAGCTCCGCCGCCCAAGCGTAGGCTCTTGCGTGTCCTAAACAGGCGCTCCCGGCACTCAACGCCGCCTCATCAAGGAGGAACGATGGTCCCCATCACCGCCTTATGGCTTCCGATCCTGCTTTCGGCTGTGATCGTGTTCGTGGCCAGCTCGATCTTCCACATGCTGCTTCCCATCCACAAGAGCGATTACCGCAAGCTTCCAGAGGAAGGCAGAGTGCTCGACGCCCTGCGGGCGGCGGGCGTGACTCCAGGCCGGACCTACCATTTCCCGTACACCACGCACAAAGAGATGAAATCGCCTGAGGCGGTAGAGAGGTTCAAACGCGGACCGGTCGGCCTGCTCACGGTGATCCCCAGCGGACCGCCGGCGATGGGGAAATATCTGGGGCAGGGGTTCCTCTACTGCGTGGTGATTGGCGTCTTTGTCGCTTACTTGACCGGACGCACGCTGAACCCCGGCACTCCGTACCTGGAGGTTTTCCGTGTGGCAGGCACGACGGCCTTCCTGGGATACGCGGTCGCACAGATCCAGGACTCGATCTGGAAAGGCCAGTCGTGGAGCGTGACCTTAAAGCACGTCTTCGACGGCCTGATCTACGGGCTGCTCACCGCAGGCACGTTCGGGTGGCTCTGGCCCAGGTAAACCTAGCCGCGCCCTGTCGTGATGGTTCCCACCGAACACGACAGAAGGGTTAAGGCGCCCCGGCGATGAAGGCCCGCATCTCAGGTCACGAAGGAAAATCGCGGCGCCAGCTTCACCAGCTTGAGCACTTTGTAAATACCGACGTTGACGCCGCGCAACACGACCTTGACGGCTTTGTCGTCAGCCATACCGGCTAACTCTTCCATTGCTCTGAGCGCGCTGGGATCGATGCGGTGCACGGAAGAGAACTCCAACACCACTTCGCCCTCGGCGCTGTCCAGCTTCTCACGAGCCTCTTGCAAGGCATGAACCACGCGCTCTCCATCAATCTTAATCCACACGGCAAGCATTGCCATACGTATCCCCATCCATCACGCTGTTTGTTGCTGAGAGGCACTGGCCACCTTGGTCAGGCCCCGCCCCTGATAAGCCTTCCAAAACAACTCGACCAATTCACTCACCAGCGGCATGCGAGGGTTCGACCGCCAGGAAGGATCGTCAAAGGCAATCTTGACCAAATCCGGTATCGCCCGCTCGAATTCTTCCTTCGAGATCCCCAGGGCGGCGATGGAACGCGGCATCGCCAATTGGTCGAGTAACTGTTCTATCGCCACCACCAGGTTCTGCACCTTTTCTTCAATCGTATGACCGCTCAGACCGAGCAAGTCCGCCATCATGGCGTATTTCTTATGTGCGATATATCCCCCCTGGTTCGGCGACGGCATGAACTTGGTGGGCACCGACGCGTTATACGCAATGACATGCGGCAACATGAGCGCGTTGGCTCGACCGTGGGCGACGCCGAAGCGCGCGCCAAAGGCATGGGCCAGCGCGTGATTCACGCCCACCGACGCGTTGGAAAACGCCATCGCCGCAATGCAGG
>JBGPJK010000367.1:0-4665 GCA_041485425.1 Terriglobia bacterium
AAGCGAAAGCCTGGGCAGTGCGCGCGAGATCCTCAGCCGGCTGAAGCCGGACTCAGGATGACGCCATTGGTAGTTGGCTGAACATGCCGGCGCGATCACTCACCTGGGTGTAGTGCTCAGCAGGCGAGTTGCTCGCGGGTGAGTTTCATGCCGTTCAGGTTGCCGAGGATGGTGACGGCAATTGACTCGGTGTGGAAAAATTCGTTGGCCAGTTCCTGCAGTTCTTCCACGGTGACCCTCTCGATTCTTTCGATCAGTTCATCCAATCCGTAGAAACGATCGAAGTACATTTCCTGGCGGGCCAAGTTCGACATGCGGGCGGTGGAAGACTCCAGCGACAGCATCAGGCTGCCTTTGAGTTGGTCTTTGGAACGGCGGAGTTCCTCCCCAGGAACCAGTTCCGTCTTGAGCTTACGGAACTCGGAGACGATGCACTGCACCACCTTGACGGCGGACTCGCGGGAGGTTCCGGCATACACCGAAAGACAGCCGGTGTCGCGGTAGGGGCTGAGGTCGCTGTAGATGGCATAGGCGAGGCCCTGGCGCTCGCGGATGTTCTGGAAGAGGCGGGAACTCATGCCTCCGCCCAGGAGCGTATTCAGGATGTAGGAGGCGTAGCGGCGCTGGTGGGCAATGGGATGGGAAGGCACGCCCACGCAGATCTGTACCTGCTCCAAGGCCTTCTTGTTACGCATGATGATGCGGGGCACGATCTTGGGCTGCGGGCTGAGGAAGCCGTTCTTCATCGGCTCCATGTGCCGGAAGTGTTGGTTAACGACTTCCACGAATTGCGCACGCTTCAGGTTGCCGGCGGCGCAAACAATCAGATTGCCGGGCGCAAAGCGTTGGCCGTAAAAATCCAGCACCGGGGCGCGGTCGAACCTGCGGACGGTTTCCTTGGTGCCCAGGATGGGTTTGCCGAGCGGGTGGTCTTTCCAGAAGTTTTGGGTGAAGATCTCGTGCACGAGGTAGTCGGGGTTGTCTTCGTCCATCTTTATTTCTTCGAGGATCACGCCGCGTTCGCGGCTGATATCCTGGACGTCGAACACCGGGTTGAGCACCAGGTCCCCGAGGACGTCCATGGCGATGGGGAGGTGCTCATCGAGAACCTTCACGTTGAAACAGACACACTCCTTGGCGGTGAAAGCGTCCATGTTGCCGCCGATGGAGTCGACTTGGCGGGCGATGTCTTCGGCAGTGCGGTGCTTGGTGCCTTTGAAGACCATGTGCTCGATGAAATGCGAGATGCCGTTCCATTGCGGGTCTTCATCGCGCGATCCGGTCTTGATCCAGATTCCGATGGAAACCGAGCGGATATGCTGCATTTCTTCGGTGATGATGGTCAGCCCGTTGGGCAGGACTTCGCGATGGATGTTGCGCACTTCTTCAACCATGGCATTCTTCCCCAACAGGGTCGGCAAGGAGAGATGGAACCCGGAGCCCTGAAGTATTGTTACACACTGGGCGAAGGTGTGTTAGTAACATCATTACCCCTTTATAATCAATGAGTTGTATGGAGAGTATGCGGCCAGCGGATCAGCTCGGGGCAGGAGCCGAAATAATGCTCTAGAATCGATTGCAACGCCCCCGGGCGGTTTAGATGCATGCCTGACACAAAACAAAGCGCACTTTTAGGGCTTAGCCTTCAAGAACTTACGTTACTTGTGGAGGAATCGGGCCAGCCTCCATACCGGGCGCGGCAACTGTTTGAGGCTTTGTATGCCGGGCGGGTGGAGTCAGCGGCGCAAGTTTCAACCCTGCCGCAAGACTTCCGACGGGAGCTGGCGGAGCGGGGATTTTCAGTCGGGCTACCTCAGGTAGAGAAGAAATTCGTGTCGAGCGATGGGACGGTGCGCTACCTGGTGGCTTTTGCCGACGGGCAGAGTGTGGAGACCGTCTGGATGCCGGAAGGCGATGGCGGGGAAGCGGGCGACGGGAGTGAGGCGGGCACGCAACTGGAGAAGTCCGGGCGCACGTGGGAGCGCGCCACCATTTGCGTTTCGAGCCAGGTGGGTTGCGCGGTGGATTGCCAGTTTTGCTTGACCGCGCTGCTGGGGGTGAAACGCAACCTGACCGCCGGGGAAATTGTGGGACAAATTTGTGCGGTGCTAAATGACCAGCGAGTCTCTCCGCCGCACGATCGGGTGAATCTGGTCTTCATGGGAATGGGAGAGCCGTTTCTTAATTATGAGAACTTCATAAAGGCGGTGCGGTTGCTGGTGGAGGGCGTGGGCATTCCGGAGTCGCGGATGACGGTGTCCACGGCGGGGATTGTGCCGCGCATTTACGATCTGGGCGCGGAGGCGGTGCGGCCCAAGCTGGCGATTTCGCTGAACGCGTCGAATGACGAGTTGCGCACGCGGCTGATGCCGCTGAATCGCAAGTGGAACCTGGAGAAGCTGATGGCGGCGGCCCACGATTTTCCCCTGCGCAACCGGGAGCGGCTGACGTTTGAGTATGTGCTGCTGGATGAGGTGAACGATTCGGCGGAGAATGCGCGGGAAGTGGTGGAGTTGATTCGCGGATTGCGAGCGAAGGTGAATTTGATCGCGCTGAACCCCGGACCGGGGATCGCGTTTCGGACTCCGGCAGAAGAGCGGGTTTTGCTGTTTCAGAAAATTCTGATGGCGGCTGGGGTGCCCACGTTCATCCGCCGTCCGCGGGGGCGAGACATTTACGCGGCTTGCGGGCAGTTGAAGCGGACGGTGCAGGTGGGGGCTTAGGGGCCGAGGCCAGCTATTCCATCAACGCGGAAGGCTCCGTCAGCCGCTCTCGAACCTCTGAGGGGCGATGTAGAACCTGGAGAGCCTGCCGCGCGGGCGGGCTTTGCGGTGAGAACAGTCCAGACTTCAACAACACCATGACGAGCGCGAAGTCTCCGGTCAGCTCGCACAAGGCGATCAATACCACCAGCCACGGTACACCGACGACATTCTGGACGATGGACAACAAGAAGGTCGCGAGCAGACCGACGGCGATGACCAGTCCCAAAAAGACGCGCGCATACGGCCCACGAATCAACAGTCGCACGGTTTCGCGAGCGGCAGGCGTCCAGCGCGACATTCGGATCAGATAGCCGGCCAGCAGGAGGAAGTTCACCACGAGGAGAACGTGTTCCGCTTGAGACAGGAGAGCCGTGGCAGGATCTTCGCCGGCGAACAACTCTCGCAGAGTCAGGGAAATCGTGGTGCCGCCAAGGCTGGCATACATCAGTATCAGCAAGGGAAGCATCTTGCTGTGCCAGAAGGCGATTGCTGGAGACGAGTTCATCACGAAGCCGTCGTAGAACATGATGAAGAAAGCTGACACCATGGCAACGACGTGCGCTGCCGACAAAATCACCGCTGGTATAGCCCAGCCGGCGAGCCGGCCCTGGGGAAGTAGACAGACGAACCCGCTGACGGCGAACAGGCCGGTAGCCCAAATACCGCGAGCGATCCAGGAGCGGTCCGGGCGCATGGCGGCGCGCCAGAAACGCTCGGGTCGCCCAAGGAACGACAGGTGGGCGGTGTTCTTGCCGACGACCACGACGAGGTAACCCAGGATCATGCCCGGGCGAAACCCAGTGATAAGCGAGAGCAGGAAGGTAGCTCCACCGATCCCCCCCAGGAAGAAGGCGGAACCAATCAGCCAATTCCAGTAGAGCTGGCGATAGTAGCCAAAGCCAAAGCGATGTTTCGCGATCGCGATCGATTGTGTCGTCATGATTCCAGCACTCCCCGCTGCTTTGCGGACGGCCAGCGCCTATTCGTCCAGGTAGTACACCTTGGGTTTGGTCTTGCATTCCGGCAGCAGTGACCAGCCACCGCGTTCATCCACTAACTTCTGCAGCTTGCCCTGCGGGTCGTCCCAATCACCAAAGATTCTGGCGTCGGTGGGACAGGTGATCACGCACGCAGGTTGCAATCCAGCGTCGACGCGGTGAGCACACAGCGTGCACTTGGTCATGGTACCTTCTTCAAACTCGGCGAACTTCACCGCTTCGTACGGGCTGAGCCCGTCCGTGGAGTAGCCGTTCTCCAACAGGCCACGCTCGATGAAGTGGCGATTCATGTAGGGACACGCGACAGCGCAGGCGCGGCAGCCGATGCACTTGTTGCGATCCACCATGACGATGCCGTCGTCGCGGATCCAGGTTGCTCCGGAAGGGCAAGCCTGGGCGCAGGGCGCGTCTTCGCAGTGATTGCAGAGCACCGGGAGGAACGTCCGCTTGGTGGCCGGGTACGTCCCGACTTCGCGGGTGATGACGCGTGCGTAGTGAACATCTTCGGGCGTGCCGTTTTCCTGCTTGCAGGCGAGCGTGCAGGCGTTGCAGCCGATGCACCGTCGCAGGTCGATCACCATTCCCAGTCTGGCCATAAGTTTTCCTCGGTTAGCCCCCGTGCAGGTGACGCAGAATCGCCATGGCAACCACTTGCTCGCCGCCCTGCAGCCGGGTTCCCAGTGCCTCTGGTTTCAAGCTGAGCCCGTCAATGACCACCGCGAAATCGCCCCGAAGCCTTCCGTCGCAGACGAGGTGATCGTAGAGAGTGCTGCCATCCAGGGTCTTTAGTTGGCGAAGCAGATCGGCAACCGTGGCGTTCTCTACAAGAACCTGGCTGCGACTGAAGCCGAGAAGCTTTCGCGCAGCGCCAAAAGCAGCCACCTCGACAGCGGGCATGGACA
>JBGPJK010000368.1:0-4636 GCA_041485425.1 Terriglobia bacterium
CGCAGGTTGGCTTTGACGTCGCGAACCGCGGCGGCCAGCGCTTCGGCGTCTTCGTCGCTGGAGCGCAGAATGTAGAAGGCAAGCCGCTGCGCGCTCTTGCTGCCAATGCCCGGCAGCTTCTTCAGTTCGTCGATCAGTCGCGACATCGGCTCAGCAAACTTCGACATTGGGTAATTGGGAAATTGGGTAATTGAGAAATTGAGTAATTGAGTAATTGGGTAATTGGGAAGACGCAGAACAATTGCCCAATTACTCAATTTCACAATCCCGGTATTCCCAGCCCGCCCAGCATGCCTCCCATGGTGGACTGCATGGTTTGGTCGACTTTCTGGCCAGCGCCATTGATGGCAGCCGTGATCAGGTCCTGCAGCATCTCGAGGTCGCCCGACTTGACCGCTTCCGGATCGATCTGAATGGCGAGTACTTGTTTGCGGCCATTCATTTTGACGGTGACGCTGCCGCCGCCGGAGGAGGACTCGACCACGGTCTCTTCCATTTTCTTTTGCAACACTTCGTATTGCTGCTTGGCCTGGGACATCAGTTGCTGGAGATTGAAGTTGCCCATAAGGTTTCAAGGTTCAAAGTTTCAAGGTTTCAGAGTTTCGCTGCGGTCGCTCGGCTGCGACCTTGCAACTTTGCAACTTTGCAACTTTGAAACCTGAATTTACCTCCTTTCCTTGTAGTCAATAATCGTTCTGATTTCCGCTCCAAACTTCTCTTTCATGCGGCGAACGATCGGGTCTTGCTCGGCGCGGCTGCGACCGCTGCCATTGGCGGCGGAACGGGCCGGCGCCGTGTCCTGTGGCACCGCGCCGGGAATGACTCTGAGCTTCACCGGCCGTCCCAGCACGCGGGCTGCGGCCGCGATTGCCAGGCGCCTGGCATCCGCGCCCAGCGACATGTCAATCACGGCCGCGGACGCCGCCGCCTGGATGACGATTTCATTTCCCTCGACCCGCCACTCGCCAGCTTCCAGCATCGCGGTCAGCGTGGGATGGCCGGTATTGGCCAGGGCCGTCAGCACAGCGCTGCGCAAATCTTCCTGGCCCGCGGGTTGGGTTTCTGCGTGGCCGTGAGGTTCGGCAGCAAGCTCCGGGGAGGGCCGGGGTAGGGCGGCGGGCGCAGCGGAGCCCATCACTACGGGCGACATGGCAGCCGCGGACGGGAGCGCGCGCGGACCTGGGGCGGGGTTGTTTTCCGTCGAAAGCTCGGGCTTGGATCCGCCTTTGCGGGCGGAATCGGCTGCGAACGGCGAGACCAAGCTGGAGCGGGCGGCTGGAACCGATTCGGATTTCCTGGGGTCTGGAACCATCGCCGGCTTGCCCGGGGGACGCGGCGCGGCGGTGGCCGGCAGTCCGGCTTCGCTCAACAACTGTTCAATGGGCAGCAAGCGTTGTGCGTGTGCCATTTTCAGCAGACCCAGTTCCAGGTGGAAGCGCTGCTCCTGGCGGTAACCGAGTTCGCCGTGAGTGCGCAGCATGATCTGCAGATGCCGCGCCAGATCCTCCTCGGTGAAAAGTTCAGCGACGCGGGCGACGCGCTGCCGTTCGTCGCCAGAAATTTGCAGCAGGGAAGAGTCTCCGCCAGCCACTTTCGCGACCAGCGTGTTGCGCAGGAAACGCACCATCTGGCGGGCGAAGTGGGTGGGATTGTGACCTTCGCTGAGCAGACGGTCGACCAGCCGCAATACTGCTTCGCTCGATCCCTGGGCGACGGCGTGCATCACTTCTTCCAGGGTTCCGGACGGGGCAGCGCCCACCAGTTGCCGCACGGCTTCGGCAGTAAGACGGCCGTCACAGGAGGCGATTGCCTGGTCGAGTATGGAGAGGGCATCGCGCAGGGAGCCGTCTCCAGCTTCGGCCAGAAGAGCGAGCGCGGCTTCGTCGGCCTCGATGTTTTCGCGGCCGATGAGGTCTTTGAGTTGTCCGAGAATCTCTTCGAAGCGGACGGCGCGAAAGCTGAAGTGCTGGCAGCGGGAGCGGATGGTTTGCGGGATATCTTCCGGCTGGGTGGTGGCCAGCATGAAAACCACGTGGCTGGGCGGCTCCTCCAGCGTCTTCAGGAGGGCATTGAAGGCGGCGTCGGTGATCTGGTGGGCTTCGTCCAGAATGTAAATCTTGAAGCGGTCGCGCGCCGGGCGGTAGCGGGCGGCCTCGCGGAGTTCGCGGATTTCATCAATGCCGCGGTTGGTGGCAGCGTCAATTTCGATGACGTCCACCGAATTCCCGGCGCGGATTTCGGTGCAGGACTCGCAGATGCCGCAGGGCTCACTGACCGGTTTGTTGGAGGAGCGGCAGTTCAACGCCATGGCCAGGATGCGGGCTACGGTGGTCTTGCCGATGCCCCGGTGCCCGCTGAAGATGTAGCCGTGGGCGGTACGCTCCTGCCCGAGGGCGTTCTTCAAGGTACGTGTAACGTGTTCCTGCCCGATGACTTCGGAGAACTTCTGCGGCCGGTACTTGCGCGCCAGAACCTGGTAGCTCATGGGAAGAAACTCCGATTATACGTGACCCGCGCGGGTAGCGCCGGGGTCGGCGGAGTATCCTACCCCGGTTCTTCGCCGGGGTCTGGGGGTCATTTTGGGCTGTCCGGACTGCGGTTTTTGACGGATTCTGCCACGAAAAGCTTGCACGAAAGGCACTCCAGCGATAGGCTCTTAAATTGGGTGGCGTACGCGCTAGACATAAGGAGGGCCCTGTGCAACTGAAACTGAGTACTCGAACCATCGACGGTGTTCTTATCGTGGATTGCCTTGGCCGTATTGTTTTTGGTGAGGAGTCCGCCATCCTGCGCGACACGGTAAGGAAATTGATCATCGAAAACAACCGCATCGTGCTCAACCTGAGCGGTGTGAATTACATCGATAGCGGCGGGCTGGGTACGCTGGTCTCCCTGTACACCACAGCCCACAACGCAGGCGGTTCGGTAAAGCTGGCCAGTCTGACCCAGCGCGTGGGTGATCTGCTGCAGGTCACGAAGTTGCTCACGGTTTTCGAGGTGTACGAGAGCGTGGAGCAAGCCGCCCAGTCTTACACTAAGAGTGCGGCGGCATAGTCCCGGTTTTGCGAGAAAGAGTGCGAACTTCAGCAGGCGGGCGCCTTGCCCGCCCTGTTCGTTTTAGAAACATCTGGAAATCCTGACCGCATGATCTCCAAGTTAATTTTCATCGCTGGCCTGGTTGCCGCGGCCAGCGGGTTTGTCTCCCCGCCCGTGGCCCTGGCTCTGGGGCTGGTTTTCGGGCTGACCCTGACGCATCCCTTTCCCCAAGGCACGAAGAAGCTTTCCAAGTACCTGCTGCAAGGATCGGTGGTCGGACTGGGGTTCGGCATGAACCTGCAGCAAGTCATTCATGCCGGCCGCCACGGCTTCCTGTACACGCTGCTCAGCATCAGCTTTGCGATGGTGGCAGGCATGTCGCTGGGGGCGCTGCTGAAGGTGCAACCGACGTCGGCCTTCCTGATCTCGACCGGCACGGCGATTTGCGGCGGCAGCGCGATCGCGGCGGTGGGTCCGATCAGCAATGCAAGCGAAGAGCAGATGGCGGTCTCGCTGGGCACAGTGTTCGTGCTCAATTCGGTTGCGCTGCTGATTTTTCCTTCGATTGGAGCCGCGCTGAAAATGACACAGACGCAGTTCGGGCTGTGGGCTGCGCTGGCGATTCACGACACCAGTTCGGTGGTGGGGGCAGCGGCCAAGTACGGGGCCGTGGCTTTGGCGGTGGGCACAACCGTGAAGTTGGCGCGCGCGCTGTGGATCGTACCCATGGCGGTGGGAACGGCGGTGTACCGAGGCGTGAAGGCGAAGATCCAGTGGCCATGGTTCATCGCCCTGTTCTGTCTGGCTGCTGTGTGCAATACCTATCTGCCTGCGGGAGCGCCGGCTTACGGACTGCTGAGCAAGGTCGCGAAGATCGGTCTTACGGTCACGCTCTATCTGATCGGCAGTGGCATTTCCATTGCGACGCTGAAGCAGGTCGGGCACCGGCCGCTGTTGCAAGGTGTGCTGCTGTGGCTGCTGGTCTCGGTTGGGTCGCTGTGGCTGATCCGCGCGGGATGGATTGCGCTGTAAGAACGCGTACAGAGCAGGTTTCCTGAATCCCTCCAACTTGCCGTCGAATCTATGAAGTCTCAACTCAATCAAGAATCACCAGGGGCAGGTATGCGGCAGAGTATTGTTGCCAGCATTCGCAGGATTCCACGGGGGAAGGTCTCCACGTACGGGGCTGTCGCGCGGGCGGCGGGATACCCGGGCGCGGCGCGGCGCGTAGCCTGGACGCTGCATCGCTCGTTCGGGCTGCCCTGGCATCGGGTGCTGGGTGCTGGGGGCGAGATCAAATTGCGCGGGGATTCGGCGATCGAACAGCGGCTGCGGCTGGAAGCGGAAGGCGTAGTTTTTCGCGGACGGCGGGTGGACATGAAGCGCCACGAATTTTGCTTTCCGCGGGTCAAAGCGCGAGTAGGCCGCAAACGAGCGACAACCGGCGGTAGGAGACCCAAGTAACCGGACTTCCAGGTCGGTTTCGGCCTGAGTTACGTTCGGAATGTCATCGGATCGCATAACCGCCATCGACACGAATCGTAGTACCGGTAACGAAGTCCGAAGCCCGCGAGGCCAAGTACACAGCTGTTCCGGCAAG
>JBGPJK010000369.1:0-4620 GCA_041485425.1 Terriglobia bacterium
CGCCCTGGAGTGGGTGATCGACCAATATTCGGCCTCGACCGACAAGCGCAGCGGCATCACTAACGATCCGAATCGTGCAGATGATCCGCAGTACATCCTGCGGCTGATCGGGCAGGTCATCATGGTTAGCTTGGAGACGGTGAAGATCGTGCGGGCGCTGCCGCCGCTCGGACTGCCTGATTGACCGGTAAGGCTGACGTTCGGCGGGTGGCCGAACCTCTCGCGCTTCTTGCGCAGGCTGGGGCAGTTCAGCGACGCGGCATGTTCCACGCCTGGTGACTACGGTATTTCGACCGCGCCATTCTGGGCCGACAATTGCCCTTCGGCATCCCGCACTACCACCCGGACCAGGTAGCTGCCCGGTTTCACATCAAAATTTGTCTTCATGGTGATGCCCGAGTTCAGCAGGTGTGCCAGGGTCGCGTCTTTCAGACGCAAGGTGACGATCTTTTGATTACCCTGAAGAAAGTTCCCATTTTGATTGAACAGGGCGGAAACGAATGTGAGCTCATCGCCGTTGCGGCCCTCTGCCTTGCGGAAGCGCAAACGTCGTGCGTCCATGTGCGCAAGCACCGTGAGCTTGGCTTCGGTATCGCTGGCTTTAAAAAACTGAGTGCGGAGATCGAGGGGAAGGTCGTGCAGTTCGTCCTGCGAGAACATCGCATCTTGAATTTCCTGTTTTGCCTGCTCGGATGGATCTTCAAGGTGTTTGGGGGCGTAATAGCCGCGGCGGGCTTGCAGGCTCAGCTTTTGCGGGCCCTTGAGCGTGACCTTGAGAGTATGAAAACTACCATCGAGTTTGAGATTCTGCGGAGCAAACCCCAGCACGTAAGAGTATTCAGGGGTCTCGGCAACCCGCCGGAAGCCGTCGTCGAAATCGTTGTTGTTGTGGAAGAAAGTACCACCGGTGCCGTCAGCCAAGGCGGCGAGCAGATCGGCGTCAGCGGAAGCGGCCGCAGTCTGAATCAGGATCTTTCCTTCGGTCAGAAAGGAATTCTTTGCATGGGTACTGACCTCTCCATACGGAACGATGGCGTACAGCCCGCGGGCGTCCAGGGTGCTGATGACCACTTGCGAGTGGACCGCTCGATCGATGATGTCCATATATTCGTATTGCAGATCGGGAGTGATGAACCCGGGGGAAACCAGGATGACGCTTCGCGGACCGGGCATCCTGGAAAGGCTGCGGACTACATCCTTCAAAGAACCGAGGGCGACTTGACTTTCCTGCTGGCCAGCACTCAATACGCCGCGGGCGGCGGCGGCGGCGAGCGCTGCGTTATCGCCGAGCGGTAATGTTTTCCCACTTGGAAGGATTCTTCCGGGCGCGCAATCAGCCGCTTCCTGGACGGCAATCCTGGTAGCTTCAACATCGTTCCTGTTCGCGATCAGATCCGCCTGGTAGTAACTGATGTCCGGGCAATCGTTGTTACCCCTCCTGGCTATGGGGTGCGGATGCAGTTTAAGCAAGGTCGCTTGCAGCTTGGAACGGTCGTCGGTGAAGTCAACCGTGGTTAGTCCGGATGTGGTGAAAATGGCGGCCCGATCGGTTGGCCGCAGAGAGGCAAGATGTTTCACGGCAGCGTCGCTGGCGTGCGCGAGATCACCGAACGCGAGGTGCACATCGTCGAAGAGATAAGCAACGTAGCGCTCGGGAAGAGAGGGCAGCTTTCCGCTGGCGGCGGGCCCATCGGGCTGCTGGTCCGCGGTCTTTTCCTCTCTGGCGGCTTGCGTTCCAGGCTGTTCGGCGGAGAATTGGCTGATGACCTGCGGCTTGCCTTTGTCCAAGAGCTGAAAGTCTTCCTTGTGAAAATTGCCGACCGCGTGGCCTTGCCCATCCCGCACGACCACGCGGACGAGGACCAGCTTGACGTTGACCTTGAAGGTGGTGGCCTCGTCACGAGAACTCATCTCGGCCGCGGCGTTGTCGCTGGCAGACTGCGTTGTTGACTGGACTGCGGACGCGTTAGGTTGCGGCGAACTGGATTGTGCGCCCACAGTTCGGGAGGCCGCGAAAACCAGAAAACAAGCGGCTAAATAAGAAGGAAGAGTACGGAATGCCCAGCGCCGCGCCGCGCACCGCGGGGGCACACTCGGGAAGAGCCGCGTAGACCAGGAAACGTCGCCCATAACAGCTCCAACACCACGCCCCAGCGCGTCGCCAGTCGGACCGCTCCCGAGCAGTTATTGCTGGCAACATGGTACGCGCCTTCAGGGGAAAGTGCCAGAGCGGGCTTGGTGGACGGGCTTGGTTGGAGGGCGGGAAACAGACAAATCTCAACGGGGCGAAAGAGCGGTTCTCACGCACACTCGAAGGGGCTGCATCAGTTCGCTCGCCCGTGAGTGCATTCCGCCACCGGCAAACCTAATCGTTCCGAACGAAATCGGCCTTCTTCGCGGTTGCGTGCTCTTTCCTCAGGATGCGTGCCACATCGCCAAGAGGCGTAGCATGCGATACTGGCGCCACTTCCCAAAGCGGCCTCTCGCCTTGAGCATAAACATAACTAGAATTGTCGAGCAGGTTCTGCTCCGGTGCCATCGCATGCTGAGAGGCATGGGCCGGATGACTAATCATCTGAAGCGGTTGTGGTTCGTTGCTTAACGCCGAAGCGGCAAAAGATTGTCCCAGTGCCGCTGTGGCACAAAGAAAGCACAACAGAAACCATGTAGTCTTCATCGCATTTGTCTCCAACTCTAAAGGGACCTATGGTTTACCCGGCGCACAAACAGCCGGCAGGGCGGAGCGAACGGGAAACTCATCGGGGGTTCGTCCCCTGTATTTCTGGCCCCTGCAAGGACTATAAGCAAGCCCGCTACCAAACCCTGTACGGCTGAGATCTCGGCTTATGGATGCAACCGGACCGTATGGTGCAATTGTTTGCACAATTTGTGGAGGTTGGCCATCCGTTCGGAGGGTCAGCGCGTGGCAGGGGAGTTCTGGCTGAGGGACTGACGTTCTTTGATCCAGTCATTGGCCTGCTGTTGGGCAGCCATGATCTGGGCGCGAGTCATGCGCGAGGCCAGATGGGCGACGCGGTACTTGCTGGCTTCGTCTCCGCCAGCCTCGGCCAAGACCGACCAGAAGTAGGCTTTGACCAGATCCTGAGGAACACCGCGCCCTGCCCAGTAGTAGGCGCCCAGGGTTGCCTGAGAGACGACGTGCCCTTGTTCCGCTGCCAGGGAGAACCAGCGCACCGCTTCGGTGTAATCCTGGGGGACATCTTCGCCCGTCGCGTAGCGCGCTCCCACGGAAAACTGGGCGGCGGGATCGCCCTGCTCGGCCAATTTACGCATGCCCTCGAGGCCGTCAGCGGCCACTACGGGTGGCGCGGGCGGCTTGGAAGGAGGTTTCGCCGGTGGCTGAGACACCGGACTAGAACCAGCACCTCGGTTGAAGTCCCGGGGCGAAATCAGCCAAGATCCGGCGAATACGACCGTGGCTGCGGCTGCGGCCAAAAGAATCTTGCGAGCGCGAGAAAAGCGGGGAAGCGGCAAGTCTGCCGCGGTTTCGACGGGGAATTCATCGTCCACGCTAGGCACCGAGGCTGGGGGAGAAGCAGACTGCGGAGAAACAAACTGCCGGGAACCAGGTTGCGGAGAATCGTTTTCGAGAGAATCAGGCTCCAGCACACCTGAGCGATGGACCGCGGAGGAACAGATTCCGGCCAGGCGCTTGAGCACGATGGGGTCGTTGGCGCCGAAGGCATAAGGTTCGGGGGAGAACACTTCCAGGAGTCCGATGACGGCATCCTCCCAGCGAACCGGGACCGCAATCATGGAACGAATGCCAAGAGCGCGGCAGCTTTCGCGATCCACCAGGGGATCGGTTTCGGAGTCTTCACAGCTCAGCAAGCGGCCGGTGCGCACGCACTCGCCGGAAAAACCTGAGCCAATGCTGAACCGCGCACCCAGGCTGGGCGCATCCTGCCCAGCGCTGGCACGGCAAATCATGTCTGATCCTTCGGTCAAAGCAATGGCCGCACCGGTAGCACGAGTGAAGGTCTGCGCTCTCTGGGCAAGCAGTTGCAAAGCTCCGTCGAGATCGGAGCCCAGCGACTCCACTTCCCGCTTGACCGCGGCCAGGGCTCCGAGGATGGAGGTGTAGTCGGCGGGAGCCGGGGGCTCGAGCTCCTGCCGCATCCACTTGACCAGGACACTGTCTTGCGGTGGTTTCTCAGGGACGGCTTGGGGCGCGACTTGCGATGAGTGATCGGCGCAGACCGGTTCAGCCCTTTGATTGACACAGGCGACCATCACATTCACGAACAGCCATTCTTTGAGCTGGCGGAGAGAGTCGTCCGGCATCTGGGGAAAGCGGATACCGACGCGCCCCGACCGGTCGGACCAGACGACTTCGCCGGTAGTGTGGATACAGGCGCTGGTGGCCGTAAGATCCAGACACAGATTCACGCTGCGCTGAACCTGGAGTGGAGACGAGGTCTGAATGGCCATGCCTTCTTCACTGATATCGACGATCTCGCTGAGATCGAGGACCTGGCCACTCGAGCTGCCATTCAGGCTGGCGTAGGCGGGAGTGTGAACCTTCTGGCGCACGCGGCGGCGGCGACTGCGCAGAGGAGGCGTCAGTTCCCGGCCAGCCTCCACTGGGTTGGACCCTAG
>JBGPJK010000370.1:0-4603 GCA_041485425.1 Terriglobia bacterium
CAGGCGATCGGCCAACTTGATGAGCACTACGCGGATGTCGTCCACCATGGCCAGCATCATCTTGCGCAGGTTCTCGGCTTGCTGTTCCTCCCGCGTGGCAAAATCGATGGCGCTGATCTTGGTCACGCCCTCTACGATGTGCGCCACCTGCTCGCCGAACTCTTTGCGGATATCAACGATGGTGACCGAGGTGTCTTCCACCGAGTCGTGCAGCAGCCCAGCCGCGACCGCCACCGCGTCCATTTTCATGTCAGCCAGGACCAGAGCTACTTGTAGGGGATGCACCAGGTAAGGTTCGCCGGAAGCACGGGACTGCCCGGCGTGGTGCTTCTGGGAAAAATCGTAGGCTTTGCGGACCAGCGCCAGATCGTCGCCGGGCCGGTTGGCCCGCATGCGCTTCATCAGCTCCCGGAACTTGGTCACCGAGAGCGCGGTGGTCGCGATCTGTTGGCGCAACGTCGCCATGTACGATTATAGCTCGCAGGGGAGGGAGGAGCCCGTGTAGGGACGGGTCTCGGCCCGTCCAAGCCGAGTGCGTCTCGGCAAAGGCTTTTGCCTTCTATGATTATAACGTTTCACGCGCGGACCACACCGCTACGGCGGGCTCGGCCCTACTTCCTACAGGCGTCGTCCTGAGCCCGCCAGGGCGAAGGACCTCGCGTGCAGCGGCACGATGCCGGCGTCCTTCGGCGCTGCATCACCCTCCCGCATCTGCTACATTGATTTCCTCGCCATGAATTCCTCCCGCATCCTCGTCAGCGGAGTCTCTGGCCCAATCGGAGCCGCCCTGCTGCCTTCGCTGAACGCGCGCGGCTACCAAGTCACACGCCTGGTGCGCGGCGCGGCTTCGGGGGAGGGACAAATCCCCTGGGATCCAGCTCAGCCCCTCGCTCCTGAGTCCGTCTCTGGATTTGATGCGGTCATCCATCTCGCCGGGGAAACCGTGGTTGGCCGCTGGACCGCCGCCAAGAAAGCGCGCATTCGCGACAGCCGGGTTCTGGGCACCCGCAACCTGGCGCAAGCGCTCGCCCAGGCGCCCCAACGCCCGCGCGTGCTGATCTCCGCCTCCGCCGTCGGCTACTACGGAGACCGCGGGGAGGAAATCCTGCGCGAGAACAGCCCGCCGGGAAAAGGATTTCTCCCCGAAGTCTGCCGCGAGTGGGAAGCCGCCACGCAACCCGCAGCCGCCGCAGGCATTCGCACCGCCCACCTACGCATCGGCGTGGTCCTGAGCCCAGTCGGAGGCGCGCTGCAAAAGATGCTGACACCCTTCAAAATGGGTGTTGGTGGCAACATGGGCAACGGCCGCCAGTGGTGGAGCTGGATTGATGTCGAGGACCTGGTCGGCGCGATCCATCACATTCTGAAAAGTGATCGTCTGGAGGGCCCGGTCAACGTGGTTGCACCCAAGCCCGTGACCAACGCCGAATTCACCAAGACGTTGGCCAGCGTCTTGTCGCGTCCCGCAATTTTCCCCATGCCCGCCTTTGCCGCTCGCCTCGCCTTTGGGCAGATGGCCGACGAACTCCTGCTCGCCAGCCAGCGCGTCGAACCCGCCAAGCTGATGGCCAGCGGGTATCCATTTCAACGTTCCGATCTGCGGCAGGCTCTGGAATCCATCCTGAAGCGGTAGATTGCTGCACCTTCCGATCCGGCAGTTCTTGTTGACTTGATGCCAGGAGGTAGGTACGCTTCCCCATCTAGAACTCAGGCCCCGCGTTGTGGTTTCCCCAGGTGTGTGAATCAGCCCGGATGGATCAAACAGGAGGAGGAACGCCATGGCGAAACTTTATTGCAATGTGGTCGGGGTGGTCTTGCTGTTGGGTGGATTGGTGGGACTGTTCACCACGATGGTGCCGTTGCCTATGCACCACAACGCGGTACACGTACTCAGCGGAGCGGTCGCCTTGTGGGCCGGCATGAGTGGAGGCGGGAAGTACGCCGCTCCCTTTGCCAAGATATTTGGGGCCATCTATGTGCTGTTGGGGATCGGCGGCTTTCTCGGAATCCACGATCTAGGCCCGATTATGTTGGGCTTAACCACACCAGTGAACATCTTGCATCTGGTCGTCGGCCTGGCCGGTTTGGCGGCGGGCTTTATGACCAAAGCAGAAGCGCAACCCTCCAAGATGGGGCGAGCGGCTTAGAACGGACTCAGGTGGCGGGTAGTTGGGGCTTCAACCAGCTACCCGCTACCACTTCGAAGCTCATCCCCGCTCGAACGCATGCTTCTTCTCGAGTTCCACCAGTGCGCAGCGCATGTCGGACTCGAACTTTTCCGCCTGCGCCATTAACGACGGATTTGCAGTCGCGTACCTTCTCTCCATGCGGAAGAGTCCCTGGTCGGCCAGCTTCTTCGCCACCTCGGCCAGATGATCGGTGGTGCTTTCGACGTAGAGGGCCTCGGTTTCGTCTCCCAGCCACACGTCGCCGCCCACCAGCCGGGTTTGCCAGTACACCTTGCGGGCCAACAGTTGCGTGATCTCCTCGTCGCCGGCTTTCCCGAAGACCCACTTGTTGCGCTTGAAATCGTAGTGGCGGCTGGAGAACTGCACCGGCACCAGCTTGCCCGACTTCACGAACTCCAGTTGCCGCCGATCCACTTCTTTACGCAGCGCATTGATGACCGGCGCCTCCACGTCTTTGGGCTCGAGCGAGGGCATCACCTCGCGCACCGTGGCCGAGAGGTTCACCGCCACCGGGGCGTGCAACCCGTCGGAGTTTTCCAGGCGAATGTCGGCGTGCAGTACCCAGAAGTCCGCCCCCGAGGTGGACTTGTGGAACGGCCACTCCAGATGAAGCGAGAGCGGCAGCCCGGCCAACGTGACATAGATCTTTTTCTCTCCCGCCCCATTTCCTGATTGGCTCATGGCGAATTGCTCTCGCAGATTGAGATTAGGCGGATATTTTACAGCGCCGCCCCACTTTTGCGCGCAAATCCGCAGATTACGACTCCGGCGCGGCTCAACAAGGCTCTCTGACTCCACGTTAACTCTTCAGATTCTTTCTCAGCGAGATGCGGACTGCTGAGCGCCAGCAGCGGATCCAGGTATGGCTGAAACAAGAGAGACCATGGCGCTGGCCGGCGAATCCGTTTACGCCGTGGGATCGCAGCTTCCAGGTGGGCTGGCGGACCGTTACTGCAGGCGGTTCGAGATCTTGGCGTCGAGGTAGTCGAGCACCTCGTAGATGTTCATCACTTCCAGCAAGGCCAGGACATCACTGCGGACAAGACCATTGGTTTGCACCAGGCTCTCCAGTTCTTCCAGTGCGTACTGCAGAGCCGACTCTTCGCGCGGGTCACTTGTAGCCATCTGGGTCCCCTTTAAGAATATGGTAGGGACGAGCGCAGGCCCGCGAAGTAGACTGCGGCCTGTTGTCGCGATGCGCCCCCACACCCACAACGGTGCAAGACTAAATTGTGACGAAAGCCGCGTGGAATGGCCCGATTGGGTGGGGGCAGTGGCACGCTGGTGGGGCAGGCACCCCACCGGTCCATTCGCCCGGCTGCAAAGGAGGTGTGCGCGGCAGGGCTATCTGATCTTCTCCAGCACCCGCAGCAGTTCGCCATTGTCCGGCGTTTGGTCCAGCGGATACACCTTGGCGAACGCAATTTTCCCGCGCTTGTCCACAATGAACGCGGCGCGTTCGCTGATACCGGCCACCGGCGCGCCTTCCCGCAGGATGCCGAACGCCTGCGTCACCGCACCGTGCGGATAGAAATCCGCGCACAGCGGCAGGTGCATCATGCCGATGTCTTTCTTCTGCCACGCGATGTGGCTGGGGATGGAATCAACGCTAATGTCCAGAACCTGGGCATCGAGGGCGGCGAACTTCTCCCGGTCGGAGTCGAACGCCGGCACCTGCGCGGCTCATGTCGGGGTCCAGTCCAGGGGATGGAAGGTCACCACCACATGCTGCTTTCCATGAAAGTCGCTCAGTCTTATTTTGACCGGCCGCTCCCCCTCGACCGCCGGCAGCTCAAATTCCGGGGCCGAGTCGCCTACGTTCAGGGCCATGGTTCGCCTCCTACACTTCTTAGGAACAACAGTGTAGCCGGAGGCCTAGGGAGCGACAACCGCAGGCGGGTGAGAACATAGGCGGGTGGCCCGGCCTTTGGCTCTTTGGATGGTAAACCGCGGGGCACCCCGCGGTTTCGCCTGACCTATAATCAAACCGACGAAAGCCGGGCACATTGCACGCGCAATAGAAGAGCTCGGCCGCGAAGCCCAACCGATAAAGCAGCTCGTGCGTCAGAATGTTGTGCGCCGTAGCTGCGGCGTCCCCATGCACGACTAGCCGACCGCGAACGAAAACTTCGGCGAATATGCCCCCGATGATGACGATCAAGTACAGGAAGCCTGCGATTCTGGCCTTGAGACGCGGCGATGTTTCTGCAATCCGTTCCATCATTGCATCGGTGCTCATACCCTTTACCTCCTAGCGAACGATTGAATCAAGAGTGCATGGCACGCTACGATCGCCAATCTTCGGCTGCGCTGGCCTGCTCCTTCCATCGTTGAGCGTTCACGCCGATCACCAGGAGCCACAGGGTCAGCGATATTTGCCCAACGCCGGGGAAAACCAGAATGTAGGGCTGCAG
>JBGPJK010000371.1:0-4602 GCA_041485425.1 Terriglobia bacterium
GATTACAACCCTTGGTGACTTCCCAGAAAACAAGGCGAGGCTTGCTCGCCCCGCTAAGATTTACATGATTCCCGTTGCCGTTTGCCGAAGCCATGTGCCGTCTCCTCGCGCTGAACCCGGGGAATTGCTGTTCACCCCTGCTGCAACGATAGAGAAGGATGACCGCGCAGGCCGTGACTGTTATCACGAGCAGTTGTGACGCGCGTCACTGGGGCAAGCCCATGAAATGCAAGGCCGTTACGGGCCCACGCCTCCGCTGTGGCAGTCGCTGCAGTTCACCTGCGTCAGGTCGCCCAGATCCACCGGGTGCTGGAACTGCGCTCCCTCCAACGAAACCATCCTTACCACCCCTTCCTGCTGGCTCAGAACCGTATGGCAGGTGTCGCATGCCTTGGACACCACCTTGCCATCCGGGCTCGCGTGCTGGCCGTCGTGGCAACGGAAGCAGCCGTTGAAATAGAAATGCCCGACATTGTTGGGATGGGTCTGCCAGTTGAGCTTCATCTCGGGAAATGTTGTGCGGGCGTAGATTTTCTGCACTTCGTCAACGGCATTGCGAATTTCCAGTGCCTTGCTCCTGGCCAGTTCCGGATACTTGCTCTCGTAGAACTCGTGCATCGTTTGGGCGATGCCCTGCATGGCCTGAGCCGTGGTGTCATATTTCCCCGTGAGTGCCAGGACGGCTTGCTGTTTCAGGTAAGGCAGCGAGCTATCCAGGCGCCGGGCGAGCAACGACTGGTCCACGGCCTGGTCCGGGGGCGTGTAAATGTGCGTGGGCCGGTTGTGACAGTCCACGCAGTCCATCCGACGCTTGGGGGCCTTGGCGATCTGTTCCTTGCTCAGCTTCGAATCTTGGGCGTAGTACTCGGTCACCCGTCCCTGCATGTCTGTGACGTGAATGTAAGGAATCACCTGGTGTTCTTCGTCGGCTGCCACGTATGTGATCTCATTGGCGATGTTCATGTGCCAGTGAATGCCCTCCGGCGCACCTGTAGCCGGATCCCCGCCCCCAACCCGGATCAGCATGCGAATCTGCCGTGGCGTATTTTTCTCGTCGCTGGCATAGTGCGTGAACGTCTTCATTTGCGCACCGTAGAACCTCGCCGGCCAGTGGCACTCCTCGCAGGTCTCCTGCGCCGGGCGCAGGTTGTGTACCGGCGTGGGGATGGGCCGCGGATAGGTATTGAAGGCGGTGGCAAACACCTGTCGTGCCCCCGACAGTTTGGATCTCACATACCAGGTCGCCCCTGCGCCCACATGACATTCCACGCATGCCACCCGTGCGTGCGGCGAATGCTGATACGCCGTGAACTCCGGATTCATCACCGAATGGCACAACTGGCCGCAGAACTGCACCGAATCCGTGAACTCGTACGCGCGGTAGCTGCCCACCACACTCATCAGAATGAAGACGATGACAAAGCTGAAGAAAAATGCGAAGGTTCCGCGCTGGTTGGGATCGTTGAAGTCAATTCGCAGGTACCGCAGGGTGGTCCCGGGCTGTTGCGCCCGCCGCCTCCGCCGGTCGTACCCCATGCCCAGCGGGATCAGCACCAGTCCCGCGATCATACACGCCGGGCCCACCATGTAGGCCAGGATCCCAATGTAAGGGCTTGGCTTTTCCGAAGTGACGTCAATCAGGAACAGGAAGAGAATGTTGGCCAGACTGACCAGCGCCAGGGCCACGCCCACCAGGCTGATCGGATTGCGGAACAGACGCCGTATTCGGGCCAGCGGCTTCGTCGGATTCGGCTGCGCATCACTCATTCGTCATCTCCGAGGACTGCACCACTTGGTTCACACCCCCAGATTCGGGGGTCCGATCTGAAGATTAGCATTCCAGATGTCTGTCGAGGCGAGGACAGATTGTCTTCTATGGAACTGGAAAGCAAAACCCCTTCTGCGGAAATTCATTGATGAGAATCTACTGGTTCTTCTTCCGCTTGCGGAGTGCCGGCCTGGCTGCTTGCCCCTTCCCCGTTTCCAGGGGCTGCTGGCCCGGCCTCGGCGGGCTCCGCCGGTTGCGTGCGGGCGGCTTCCAGCAGGGTTGTGGCATCCAGGGCATGTTCTTCGCTGTAGTGTTCGAACGATATCTTGCCGTCCCACCACGACCAGTTCATGGGATACACGTCCGGATCGAAGAACACCTGGTAGAAGTGCCAGACCACGATCGCCAGCGTGGCTAGTACCGCCTCGTAGAAGTGGATGGCGGTGGCCACATCCAGCCACCAGCGCGGCAGCAAGTTCCCCACCGTAACTTTGGCCCAGAGCATGATGCCGGTGCCCGCCATGACGAACAGGCCCCACACCAGCGCCCAGTACTCCGCCTTCTCGGCATAATTGAAGCGGGCAAACTCCGGCTTCTCCGAGCCCAGCCCCAGGTAAAACCGCAGCGTCCCCCACACATCGGAAGCATCCTTGGGCACCGGCAGAAAATCCTGAACCAGGCGGCGTCCGTCGCGGCTGAAGATGATGTAGAAAACGTGGTAGGCGCCGACACCAATCAGGATTACGGCGGCGACTCGGTGCGTGATGCCACGCACTCTTTCCCCCATTCCCAGCAGCCCGGCAAACCAGGAGTCCGGGAACTTGAGCGCGAACCCGGTAATGACCAGCACAATGAAACTGGCGAGCAGCAGCACGTGCTGCCAGCGCTGGTTGCGGCTCATGCGGGTCACCATCCGCTGTTCGATTTTACGACGCAGCAACGCCTTGCGCCGCCAGATGATGAGATTGTGCAGCACCATGCCGCCGATCACCAGCGCGATCATGCCCAGATAAAACTTCCGGATCCAGTGCACGGCCAAGCTGCCGGTGTCGGCCGAGAGGGGCGCATCCACATGCACCTTGGCGGCGACGAACTTCTCGGTCACTCCAGGATGACACTGGCCACAGGTCTTGACCAGGTTGGTCCGGTTAATGGTGGAACGCGGGTCGCTCGAGGGCAGAATGTTGTGCACCCCGTGACAACTGGCGCAGTTCGCCACCACCTGCGAGCCCAGCTTCGAGGCCAGCCCGTGATAGCTCTCCAGGTAGGTCGTGGCGCGACGTCCTTCAAACCCGAACTCCTGCGACAGCCGCACCCCTTCGTGACAACGCCCGCAAGTGGTGCGCGCCAGGTTTTGCGTCGAGACCGATGAATTCGGGTCAATGTGTGACTTGATGGAGTGGATGCCGTGGCAATCCGTGCACACCGGCGCCTGCGTGTTCCCACGCGCGATCGCCTGCCCGTGAATGCTCTGCATGAACGCTTGCTTCACTGGCTCGTGACATTGCGCACACGTGGCCGGTACATTGAACTTGAAAATGGACGACTTGGGATCACTGGCCGCCAGGATCTCATGGCTGCCGTGGCAATCCGTGCACACCGCCGCCTTCTCCGAACCTGCGGCAACCGCGCGCCCATGCACGCTGTCCTCATAGGAGAGGAAGGGCTGCGCACTGTGCCCGCTCGCTTCCATGACCTGTTTCTGCCCGTGACAGGCGCCGCAGGTGGCCGGGATATTGGCGTGGTTGACCCGCGACTTGGGATCGGATGCGGGCAGCAGTTCGTGCGGGCTGCCGTGGCAATCCACGCAAGTGGCGGCTTGGCCATCGCCCGCTTTAATGGCCTTAGCGTGATAGCTGCGATCATAGACAGCCTGCTCCTCGACGTGGCAGGTGGCGCAGGAAACTTTGGCCGGGGCGCCATCATGGGGAGAACTCTTGAGATCGGTATGGCAATCCACGCAGGCGAACATCCCCCCGTGGATGGAAGCCTTGAAGGTGTCCGGGTTCACGAACAGACTGACCCGCTTGCCGTTGACTTCTTTGTTCAGGGTTGGGTCCCCATGGCAGGCCAAGCATTCGTCGTTGCTGGGCTTTGGGGGGGCAGGGGTGTGTTTCTGCGCCGCCGAAGCGAGCCCCGCAGAAAGAAGCAAAGCCAGAACCGCGAAGGGCGCCAGCCTGTTCCCCCTCCTGCCCGCTCTCAGAAAGCTCTTGCCAGTTGCCATGCCTGCACGACCTCCTTGCACGTTAGAACCCCACTGCATCTCCATTCTTGGCGGAACAGGTGCTGCCGGGCAGTGCGTGACCTCACTCGCAACAGTGATGTAGATCACAGGGTGGCGGCCCATCGCCGGCACAAGAAAAGGGCGGCGCGAACGCCGCCCCACCCGGAACCAGGCAACCTCAGAAGGCGTAGCGCAAAGAAAGCGTCGCCGAGTTGCTGTGGAAGTCACGGGCTGCCACCGGCCCGGGATTCGATTTTTCATTGTAGTCGTAGTAATTCCAGGCCGTCCGCCAGGTAAATCCCTTGGCCAGATCCACATCCACCGAAGCGGTGGGCTTATGGAAGTTGAAGGCCAGCGGCCCCAGGGTAGTTAGCGTGGGAGTCAGGATCAGGGTATTCCCGCTGGTGCTGGTCAGGCTATAGCCCAGGTTGGCCGTCACCCGTGGAATGGGTTTGACCATGATGTTGCTGTACCCGAAGTGGATTCTGTTGTTGTAGATCGAGGGCGCTTGCAGAAATGGGTCCCCGCACGTGCTCGTACCCGGCGGTGTCGGCGTCGCCACGAAACAGATGTTGGTGGTCGAGAAGACATCGTCGTAGTTGTAGCCGAA
>JBGPJK010000372.1:0-4596 GCA_041485425.1 Terriglobia bacterium
CGATTGCCGTGCTGGACCCAAGCGATGGAATCGGGCCGGTAGCGGCGTTTGAGGCGCTGCACCTGGCGTTCACTCACTTGCAGCAGGCGGGTGGCTTGGCGTACGCTCAGCCTCCCGCCCGCTGCATTCTCAATCACCTTCACTCGCTGGAACTCTTTCTGACTCATCGTCACCATCCTGATAGGGTGACAAAGTCTCGTTGCAGTTAAGGGGTGACATTATCTTGGAGCATCTACATTCCCGGGTGTCCCGCGTTGACCGCCCCGTCTCGATTGAGATAACATCCCCTTTCTTCTGGGGAACCTGGGGGATGCCAACGACAACACGGCGAGTAGGGGTAGTTCTGTTTCAGCTCGGCGGGCCCGATACGCTGGAAGCCATAGAGCCTTTTCTTTTTAATCTCTTCTGCGATCCTGACATTATTGATTTCCCATTCGCCCGCATCGGACGCAAACCCCTGGCCAAGCTGATCTCCACCACGCGTGCCCGGAAAGTCCAGCACCATTACTCCGTGATCGGCGGCGGCTCACCCATCCGGCGTTTCACCGAGCAGCAGGCCCGAGCCTTGCAGGCCAAGCTGGCGCAATCCGGCCTGGACGCCCGCTGCTTCGTAGCCATGCGTTACTGGCATCCGTTCACCGCCGAGGCCATTGAACATCTGCGTGCCGCCCTATGCGACGAAGTTGTCCTGCTGCCCTTGTATCCGCACTACTCCAGCACCACCACCGGCAGCTCTCTCAACGAGTGGCAGCGGCTGTTCCACGACGGCATCCCGGTGCATTGCGTCGAGGCGTTCTACCGCCACGAGCTGTATCTCGGCGCGCTGGTGGAGAAAGTGGAAGAAGCGCTGGTCCGCTTCCCCGACCCCGAGCGGCCAGAGCTGGTGTTCAGCGCTCATAGTGTTCCGCTCGCAGTCATCGCGAAGGGCGACCCCTACCAGCGGCAGATCGAAGAGACGGTCGAACTGCTCATGCAACGGGGCGGATGGTCCAATCACTACCGCCTCTGCTACCAGAGCAAAGTGGGTGCCAGCCGGTGGCTGCAGCCTTCGCTGCACAACACCTTGCGAGAGCTCGCAGCCGAAAAGGTGCGCGAAGTGTGCATCGTGCCCATTTCGTTTGTATCCGACCACGTGGAAACCCTGGGTGAAATCGATCACGAGGCCCGCGAGGAAGCTCGATCGCTGGGAATTGAACGATTTGAAATGACCTCCGGGCTGAACGATTCGCCCACTTTCATCGCGGCACTGGCCGAACTGGTCGGCTCAGCCCTGGGCGCCGATTTGAGGCAGCCGCGCGCTGCCGGTTGCCTGGTAGCGGCAGGCTGAGCTGGAAACGAAACGGCATCTCCGGGAGAAGAGGTAAGGACGGATGGCAGACGAGCCCACAAAAACGGTGAATGGCGCACTCGGGCGGCTTCCCAAATGGCCGCGCAATGCGCTGAACAACTCGGTCATCGCCGCCGAACAGGCATACCGCAAGCGCTCGGGCTTGCCCCTGCTGAGCGATTCCGACATGGAGGCACTTCGGGCCGGCGTGCCCATGCCGTGGGAAAGTGGCGACGGATCGGCGGCATCGGCGCCCTTGGCTCCTGCGGCTGTGGCTACTCCCGCTGCCCCTGCCGCTCTTCCCGCTCCAGCTCCGGCAGCCGTTGCGAGTACCTCAGCCGCCGGCATCAGTCCCGAAGTTCAGAACATAGTGGCCGCCGGGAAGAAGTGGGGCAAGTCCTCTATCGCCGCCGAACAGGCGCGCCGCAAGCGCAATAACCTGCCCGCACTCACAGACGCGGAAGTCACTGCGCTGCTGGGCGAACCGGCAGCTCCGGCAGCGGCTGCTCCAACCGCGCCTGCGGCAGCATCAACTCCGGCTATCGCAGCCAGACCTGCCGCTCCCGCACCCGCCGCAGCGATGGCTGCTCCCGTGGCGCGCAGCGGCGCCTCCACTACCTATGTCGGGACCCCTGCGGTGGGAACTTCCAAAGCCGCAGCAGCCGGCGGTATCGCGGCGGTCGGGCCGGAAGATAACGAGATCAACCGCCAGCGGAGGCGATTGGTATGGAGTTGCGTGGCCGCGTTCCTGGCCGCATGGTTCATTGCCTTCTTCCGCTTTTTTCTGCCGCGCACCTTGTTCGAACCCGCCACCAGTTTCAAGATCGGGTATCCCTCTGATTTCGGACTCGGTGTGGATACCAAGTTCCAGCAGAAGTACCGCATCTGGGTGGACCGCACTGCGGATCGCATTTTTGTGATCTATGCGCGCTGCACGCATCTGGGCTGCACCCCCGACTGGAAGCCCAGCGAAAACAAGTTCAAGTGCCCCTGCCACGGCAGCGGGTATGACAGCGAGGGAATCAATTTCGAGGGACCGGCGCCGCGTCCCATGGACCGGGCCCGCGTGGAACTGTCACCCGACGGCCAGATCCTGGTAGATGTCTCGCGGCTGTACCAGTGGCCCAAGGGGCAACCCAGCCAGTTCAACGATCCGGGCACTTTCTTGCCCGCGTAGCGCCGGCAGCCTGCCCTGAGCGAAGTCGAAGGGTCCCGCCGGCCACAAAGATGATGGCCAGTGCTACTGGAGCACTAAGCTCACGGTCAGAAGAGAAGAGATAAGAGGACACGATGGCTGAAGACAATCAGAACGGCAAAAACGGGAGCGGCGCTCGCGTAGGTCTGCTCGAGCGCGTAAAGGCCGGCATCAAAGAAGAGGTCCAGTCGCTCAAGACGGACATGCCCGCCAAGGCCAAGGAACAGATCGACCATCTCAAGGACCCGACCAAGACCCAGGTCTACACCTCCATCTTCCGCCACAAGCGTGACGACACGCCACGCAACCGGGCTTTGGGCGTGCTCTCCAACGTCTTCCTGCACCTGCACCCCGCCAAGATCAACCGCGATGCGGTCCGCTACAGCTACACCTGGGGCATGGGTGGCATCACCTTCTACCTCTTCATCGTGCTCACCTTCACCGGCGTGCTACTGATGTTCTATTACCACCCGAGCAAGGTGCAGGCGTTCCGCGACGTCCTGTATCTCGAGCACGACGTTCCCTTCGGCAAGCTTTTGCGCAACATGCACCGCTGGGCCGCCCACCTGATGGTGATCGCCGTCTGGCTGCATATGTTCCGAGTGTTCCTGACGGGATCTTACAAAAAGCCGCGCGAGTTCAACTGGAACGTAGGCGTGATCCTGCTCGTCCTGACCCTGCTGCTGTCGTTTACCGGGTATTTGCTTCCCGACGATCAACTCGGCTTCTGGGCCGTCACCGTGGGCACGAACATGGCGCGCGCCACGCCGTTGCTGGGGCACGAAGGACCGTTCGGGAAACTGTTGGGGATGACACCCTACAACGACGTTCGCTTCGGCTTGTTGGGCGGCTCGATTGTGGACGCGAATGCCTTGCTCCGCTCCTATATCTGGCATTGCATCGGCATTCCGATTGTGGCCTCGATTTTCATGATTGTGCACTTCTGGCGGGTGCGCAAAGACGGTGGCATTTCCGGCCCGGCGCCGGTGATGCTGGCATCAGAGATCAAAGAGCCGAAGAAGTAACAGGAATCACACGATTCTGGGAGCACTTATGGATTGGCGACAACTTTGGGAGATCTGTTCCGCGCCCGACAATGTACCCATCGTCGGCATGATTCCGCTGCTGGTCTTCTACATCTACCTGGCGTGGAAACAGGCCAAGGCCAACGACGAACTGATCGCCGAATTGGAGAGCAATCCGGCGATGGCAAAGACCCATCATCGCAAAACTTGGCCGTTCCGGCCCGGTTGGTCGAAGGAAGTTCACGTGTGGCCGTTCCTGTTGCGCATGGAATTTCTGGCGGCCATGATTGTCACCATCATTTTGATGGTCTGGTCCATCACCCTGAGTGCCCCCCTGGAAGAGCCTTCCAATCCCAACCTGACCATGAATCCAGCCAAAGCGCCGTGGTACTTCCTCGGCTTGCAGGAAATGCTGGTGTACTTCGATCCCTGGATCGCCGGCGTGGTCATGCCGACGCTCATTATCGTTGGCCTCATGGTGATTCCCTACATCGACACCAATCCGCTGGGCAGCGGCTATTACACCTGGAAGCAGCGCAAGTTTTCGATTGGCACGTTCCTGTTCGGCTTCCTCTTTCTCTGGGTCTCGATGATCATCATCGGAACATTCATCCGCGGGCCTGGCTGGCAGTGGTTCTGGCCGGGGGAAACCTGGGACCACAATCGCCTCATTTACGAGGTGAACCGCGACTTGCCCGATCTTTTTGGGATCACCTCCAATCTGGCGAAAGCAATTTTCGGCGCCATCGTGGTGGGTGGCTATTTTCTGGTCGGCGGATTCGTCGTGCACGCTCTGTTCCGGCGCTACAACCCGAAAGATTACCGGCGCATGAGCTTGTTGCAATACTCCATCATGATAGTGTTCCTGCTGACCATGGTGGGACTGCCGGCCAAGATGCTTTTGCGCTTGCTCTGGCACATCAAGTACGTGTGGATCACGCCCTGGTTTAACGTGTAAACGCGTGGGGGCAGGTGTCCTCACCTGCCCGGCGGAGCGAAGCTCCGCAAGTTCTTTGTCATGCTGAGCGGAACTGGAACTCCGCGAAGCG
>JBGPJK010000373.1:0-4570 GCA_041485425.1 Terriglobia bacterium
GCATTCTGGACAAAAAACCGACCATGCCCGGATATTTGCGTCGCCGCGAGCGGCCCTGGTTCCGCAAAGCAGCAGCTCTGCTGAACCACTTACCCTCCTGAAGTTTGGACCGGAGTTCTTGCTGAATCGAGCCTCTTGGCAGGCTCGTCGGATCTAAACCGCCGCGAGATAGTCTCCCAACGCCCGCTGCGTTTGAAGATCGAGCGCTTCGCCAAATTGAGTGAGATCTTGAATCAGAAGCTGCTGGTCCATCTGGTGAAAATGTTCCTGAGCCAGAGCGAAAACGCAGCGCCGAACCAGGTTGTATTCTTCGACCAGGGCCATCGCCGTGAAGCCCTGAGCTTGCCGCAGCCGGCCGTGGTGCTCGGCTGCTTTCATGGGCGCGGTGGTCATATCCTTCAAGCTCAATTTCATGACCTTCATGGCTTCTTCAATCACCGGCAGGATGGGCGCCGCTCGTTTTTGAGTAGCCATTTTGACCCGCCTTAGATTGGGGTCGGCCTGGCTGTGCAGCAGCCATTGCTCACGAATGCGGCTGCGATTTTGCTTCACCAGAAGCTTGAGCCGCTTGGCCGCGCTTGCAGGACGCGAAAGCCTACTCTCGGCAGCGGATGAGCCCCGACCCAGTCGCTGGTTGATCTCTTCCAGTTCCTGGCGCAAGGCGCTTTCGATTTGGCCCGAATGCCGGGCCCCGCGAGCGACTCGGCTAACATAAGAGGGATCCACACCGAGCTTGCGGGCGATTCTTCCATAGAGCCCACGATAAAGTTCTTGCGGGGATAGTATGCTGGGGTCCAAGTTTGTGCTAGAATCGTCACCGTCCATGACAGCCTTTCACAAGAATTGGCGGCAGGGCGCCGCCTAACGAACCTGTTAAATCGGCTGCGTTAGTCACGAGTGTAGCAGGCGCGCCATGAGCAACACAAGCAGTCCGAAGTTCGAGTGGGCAACACGGATCATTACTCTTCGACGCCGCCTGCAACTAAGCCAATCTGAGCTGGGCAAGCAGATGAACTCCTCCGCCATGGCGGTTTCCCGCTGGGAGCGAGGCGTTCAGGAACCCCCGGCCAATATCTACATCCAACTGGGCAATCTCACCGGAGATCCAGAATGTTGGTATTTCTGGGGGCGTGCCGGAATGCACAGCGAAGATCTCATGCGCGTTTTGCCGGCAGTCCGGTCGCGCTTGCGCAAGGACCGTGTGCCCAGCCTGCAGGTGGTCCAAGCCGGAGTGCATCGGGCCCCCAAGCGACAGGATAACCTGGTAGCCATTCCCGTTCTGCCCGTGGTAGTTGCAACTCATGGAGGGAAGGGAGACCCGGCGGAAATTCTCGACCAGGTCCGTCCGGAAACGATGTTAGCCGCGCCCAGCGATTGGTGTCCCAACCCATCTCATACCAGTTGTCTGCGAGTTCACGGCCGGTCCATGATGCCTCTGATTCATGACGGCTACATCATCGTGATCGATACCTCGCAGACCAATCGTCTCAAGCTTTATGGTCAGATCGTGGTAGCAGCCCACAAGGAGCAAGGCCTGATCGTATCCCGGTTGCAACGCTATGATCACACCGAAGTTTTGGTCCCGGAAAACAGGGAGTATGACTCGACGGCGGTTTCCGCCAGCGGGTGGCGGATCATAGCCAAGATCCTGTGGTGGATCGGGCGCGCCGCCTAGGTTCTCAGCACGCGGTGACATAGATCACCGAAAATAAATCTCCCGCACCGTAATCTGGCCATGGTTATAATTTTCCCCTCGGAGCTGGTCCATGGCCTATGTAATTACTGATTCCTGCATCAAAGACCTACTGTGTGCCGATGTGTGTCCGACCGATTGCATTCACCCCAAGAAAGACGAGGCGGCCTTCGAGGCGGCGACCCAGCTATATGTCGACCCGGTCGGCTGCATCGACTGCGGCGCTTGCGTCCCGGTATGCACCTCGGATTCGATCTATCTAGTCGACGATCTCCCCGATGAATTGAAGCGATTCGTCGATGTGAATACGGCGTATTTCGCAAGCTGAATAGCAGCTTGAGAAAACCGGCGTCGACCTGGACCCCAGCGCGGCTGGGGCCGCTTCCTTTTGGGCGCGGAGGCGCGTAGTGCCCGAGTTCGCGCCGCGTTGACATTTGGCCGGGCCGGTTCTATCGTTGCCAGCCGGACGGCAATGAATATTGTCAAGGCAACCCACCGCTTTGAAGAGTGGCTCGGCCGCCACACCACGCTGGTGAAGCCTGATCCTCGCCTGAAGCACCAGCAGATGGCGGCAGCAGTATTTCCTTTTCTTCGAGCAACCTTCTATCGCTGGATGCAGATCTGGCCGGAGGTCTGCCCCGACCTCGCCAAGGCTCCCCGGGTTCTCGCCGTGGGCGACCTCCACGTCGAGAACTCGGCGCTGGATCGTCCGCCGCTTGTCGCCACATTGCTCGCGCATCGAACTGAGCGTTCTTCCTACCAACCGCGACGAACTCCAACTGCTTTCTGCCATGGGATGGGAGACAGCCAATGTCCACCTGGGTGCCGTGGACGCGCGGCAATATGTCCGCCGCCATCTCAGCCGTCTCAAACCAAACTGGCTGTTCGCAGCCGCCAAAGACATGGAAAAGGCGGTCACCAGCGACTGGCACACCTGGAAAAAATCCGGGGACGCTTGATTGTGTTTTTCCGCTGGCAAGCCTTTTGCGAAGGACGACCGATGACGAGGCAAAACCAAGTCAGGCTTTGATTCCTGCTTGACTCCCACAATCGAACGCGGTTACAACGCAAGAAATGTCTTAGATCTCTCGGGGGAAGCCGTAAGACATCGCATCTGCCGACTCGAACCGCGCCGTGGTCCCCGTGGTCTCGCGCTGCAACGCATTGAGCAACTCGTCCAGGATAACTTGTAGCGAATCAGGGTCCTCTCTCAGCGCCCGCCGTACGCTCTCCCGGTCAACCGCCAATTCGCCGATCAGCCGGGCGCCCCGGGTATCGGGCTCCTCGATCGTGGGCAGAATCCAGCCCAGCCGCTGTCTATGCCTCTCCGGCTTGTGTCCAACCGTGGCAAACGGATAGTCGAGACTCCCCGTCGTCATCCAGTGGACAACCAGTTCCTCCACGTGCCCCGCGCTGCACGCCGCATAGATCCCTCGCCGTCTGGCCAACTCATCCTGCCACTGCAGAACCTTCAGCTTGTCTTCCCAGTGGCTTTCCGCAACCAGAAACCACACCTGGCCCGCTGATCTTTCTTCACCGCAGATCGTGCACTCCTGCATCTTTGAGCCGTCCATGGCTGTTCACATCCTTTTTTCTATGCCGACTGTTCGCTCTGTCTACTTTCGGGGCTGGGCATTTCTCTCCCCTGCGCGGCCGAAGCGGGTATCTTCTTCGCAACCTGCGGCCGCGGAACTGTGACCACGCCCCGCCCCTTTTCGTACGACAGAGTCAGCACGAACGCGCACTGGTCGCAGAGCCAGTAGTACTCGACGCGGCGGGAAGACAGGCCTCTCCAGTTCGTCCGCCCCGACTCCGCCCGGTCGACAGGCTCGGTTTCCACCAGGAAAAGTTTCCCCTGGCTCAACTTGCGGAAGGGGCTGAGGCAGGCTGGATTGGCGCATTTGTGAAGCACGCGGTACCTCCTAAAGGTGCAGTTCTGAATCAGAGCGAGCATTGCGGATGCACGCCGATGACCGAAACTTTATGACCGGAAAGTTACATGAAATCGGTCTGAATCCATGAGGCTGCATCCCCTGTCTTTTGCGCTTCCCGAAGCGGAGTGCCCAACCGCAGTCGGAAGTGACGAAATCTCGGCTGCACCATTTCGGGCCGAACCCACGCTGGAACCGGTCGCTGCCAGCCGCTATCATCATGGCTTATGCCCAAGACCGCATTAATGTGCCCGCCCGCATTCTTCGACGTTCGCGAGCCCAAGAATCCCTACATGGGTCGCCCCATTGATCGTGCAAAGGCCCAGCAACAGTGGGAAGACTTGCGGCGCGCGCTCCAGGACTCGGGGCTAAAGGTGGAGATCATCGATCCCGTAGAAGACTTCGACGACATGGTTTTTGCCGCCAACCAGGTGTTCGTCGGACACCACGAGCGGCTCGGGAACTTCATCGTCCCCAGCCGCATGCGCTATGCCTCCCGGCACAGGGAGGTGGAGTTTTTCGTGGACTGGTTCCGCCAGCGCGGCTACAAAATCATCAACCTCGATTTGGACGGAGAGTATCTGGAGGGCCACGGCGATCTGCTCTGGCATCCCGGCCGCTCGCGCATCTGGGCCGCTTACGGCTTCCGCTCCACCCGGGGCGGCGTGGAGAAGTTTGCCGCTGCCATGCAGGAATTGGGCTTCGCCGTGATCCCCCTGCAGTTGGTGGATGATCACTGCTATCACCTCGATACCTGTCTCTGCCCGCTGAATGACGATGCGGCGCTGATCTACCCGGGGGCATTCTCCCCTGAGTCTCTTCACACGGTTCGCAGTGGCTGGAAACGAATTCACGAACTCACCCGGGACGAAGCGCACCAATTCATGGGAAACGGGATCGTAGTGAACGGCCGCTTCATCACCCCGCGGCTAAGCCAGAACTTAAA
>JBGPJK010000374.1:0-4568 GCA_041485425.1 Terriglobia bacterium
ACTCGGTGTAGATCACGCCGCCGAACTCGATGCGCTTGTGGCCTTCGTGGTCGGTCTGATGGGCGTGCAGCTTCTGGTTGGCCACGATGCCCACAGCGAAGCCGCCGATGCGGGCGTAACCGCAGAGCACCGTCTTGCCGTACTCGGCTTTGTATTCGTCGAAGCGGCTGCCGTCCACGATGCGCGCCAGGATCTCTTTCATGTCGTAGGGACGTCCCGGCGAAGAATCATAAATGCCGTAAATTTCTTCCGCTGCCAGCGTGGGATTCTCCGGCTTCTTGCGGTCCCACGGAGACTGGCGCCGGTAGCCCCACTTTTCGACCATGGAGCGAATTCTGGTGATACATGCTTCATCGTTGGGCTCGTGGAAGTCCACGGTGCCGCTGATGGCGGAATGCATGGCCGCGCCGCCTAGTTCCTCCGCCGAAACTTTCTGACCGATGGCCGCCTGCACCAGCGCCGGCCCGGCCAGGAACAGCCCGCTGCCGTCGGTCATGAGCACGTTGTCGCACATTACCGGCAGGTAGCCACCCCCGGCCACGCACATGCCCATGATGGCCGCGATCTGCGAAATCCCCATGGCCGACATTACGGCGTTGTTGCGGAACACACGTCCAAAGTCGTCGGTATCGGGGAAGACATCTTCCTGCAGCGGAAGGAACACGCCCGCCGAGTCCACCAGGTAAATGGTGGGAATGCGGTTCTCGATGGCCATGTTCTGGGCGCGGATGACTTTCTTCGACGTCATGGGGAAAAACGCGCCCGCCTTCACGGTGGCGTCGTTGGCGATGATCATCACCAGCCGGGTATGAATCCGCGCCAGCCCGGTGATAACGCCCGCCGCCGGCGCTCCGCCCCATTCTTCATACATGCCGTAGGCGGCGTAGCTGCCGAGTTCGAAGAAGCTTGCGGGATCGGCCAGCAGGTGGATGCGCTCGCGCGCCGTCAGCCGCCCCTGCGCGTGCTGCCTCTCGATGGCCTTCGGCCCGCCGCCCTCGCGGATTTTTTCTTCTTCATTGTGGATCTGCGAGACCAGGTCGGCCATGAAGCGCATGTTGGCTTCAAAGCGCGCTGTCGTTGCGTCCACGCGGGAAGTGAGCACATTCGAACTCGGAAGCGTACTGGATTCGGTACGATCGGCCATAAGGGTTGAGCCCGAAACCATTTACGGTATATCAGCGACGCGGGCAAGGGCAAACTCTGGCGACTTCACTCCCGAAGTCATGAGCCGCATACCAGAGGCTGGCCAACCAGTCGGATCAAGGTAGATTCGACAGCAGCTCCCGAGTACCATGAGCTGTTTCGATTCCCTCATGCGAAGCAGACTCGAGCGCCGCCCCGATTGGCAGATTGCTTTGTGGGTGACGGTTCTCATGCGAGTGGTTTACTCGGGTGTGGCTGCGATTGGCTCCCAGGTTCTGCACCCGGACCTGCAGCGCGTACACACCAACTTCACCGGCGAGCTCACAAATTTCACCGGGATCGGATACGCGCTCGTAGGGGTGTGGCAGCGCTTCGATACGCTGTTGTACCTGCACATCGCCGCCCATGGCTACGACCATCCCACTCTGACGGTTTTTTACCCGCTCTATCCGGCGCTGATACGCGTCTTGACACCAGTATTCGGATCGATGATTGCAGCACTGTTTATTTCTACCCTATCGACTTTCTTTCTGTTTTGGGGATTCTGTAAGCTGGCTGCCTTCGAGTTGCCAAAACCGTTGGTCGTCCGGGCGCTGCTGTTGTACGCGGTGTGGCCCGCGAGTTTCATTTTCTTCGCCGGCTATGCGGAGGCGCTGACCATCGCGTTGATTGTATGGTCGGTGTATTTTGCCAGAAACGGGCAATGGTGGGCGTCAGCCGCGTGTGGCTTTTTCGCCAGCCTGGCGCGCGCCGCGGGCGGCCTGGTTTTCGTTGCTCTGGCGCTGTTCGCCTGGCGCCGCCGCAAGGAAGGTTCGTGGCCGGTGCTGCTGGTGCCGGTGGGAGCCGTGGCCTATCCGCTCTGGCTGTATTGCTCCGGTCACGTTTCAGTTACGGAAAGCTATCAGCATTACTGGCAGATTCAGATCGCGCCTCCCTGGTTCACCTTGGGTCAAGTGGTGGAGATGCTGGTTACGCGTCCAAATGCAATATTCCTGCTGAATGTCTTGATCCTGGTGGCGGTGTCGCTGTTGTCAGTCGCGGTGCGACCCAGGCTCGAGTACGCGTTGTACTCGGCGGCGGTCATCGTCCAGGTGCTGATGAGGTTCGAACACCCGCTGCTGCTTGGCTGTCCCCGCTACTTGTTGCTGATCTTCCCAGCGTTCGTCGCCCTCGGCAGCCTGGCCGCGATGTGGCCCCGGTTTGGCAGGATGGTCTGGCCGCTTTGCGGGCTGCTGCTGGTCTGCAACCTGGGCTGGATGTGGGCGTTCTTGAACTGGTCGCTCGAGCTCTAAGCTAGCTGGATTCTACGCAGCGCCTCGGCGACGGGATCTTCGGCAATCGCATCTACCAACCCAATCCGAAGGGCCTCCGCCGCATGTAATTTCTCCGCCGCCACGAACAGCTCCAAGGCTCTGGCCTTGCCCACCAGCCGCGGCAGACGCTGGGTTCCGCCCCAGCCGGTGATCAGGCCCAAGGCGGCGCCGCGATGTCCGAAGATGGCGTGCGGGGAAGCGATACGGCTGTGGCAGGCCAATGCCAGATCGAGTCCGCCGCCCATGCAATAGCCGTAGATCGCAGCGTACGCGGGAGCAGGGAAGCGTTCGACGGCGTTCGCCAGCGCCTGTCCCATCCCGGAGAACTCGTAGGCCGCCGGGCCGGTTAGAGCGGCGATCTCGCCCAAGTCGGCTCCGGCGGAAAAGAACTTGCCATTCCCCGTGATTACCAGCGGGTGCGGATCGCGCGCCAGATCGCCAACCGCCTCCGTCAGCGCCAGAACGCAGGTGCGGGTCAGGCGGTTGGTGCCATCGTCCGATTGGAGGCGCAAGAACGCGACTCCATCCCGAGTTTCGATCGTGAAGTATGGAGACGCCGCCATGCTTTGCGTCAGGATACTAGCTGCCCAGCCTGGCTAACTGCTCTTCTCAATCCACTCGGCCAACTCGCACCCGTCTTCGCTGAGCTCGAACGCTCCCATGCGAACGCCGTCGCCGATCAGGCGTTGTGAGGCCGGATTCCGCGCCACCCGGGCAATCCACTGGCGTCCAACTTCATACTGGTTGGCGGTGAACCAGCGCTGCGGGAGAACCTGGACCAGCCCAGCTTGCGGATAGAGTACGTAAATGTTGCAGGCCACGTCATCCCGCGTTTTTGCCTGGCGCGAACTCACCAGCAGCAGTTCGTCCAGCGGACGAAACTCCTCCGGTACTTCAAGCTTGTGGGTCCCGTCCGCGAGCCGCGTGCTTACTTCGAATTCTGCCAGCGGCGCGGTGGCGGCGTAGACCTTGTCGTTGGAATTCTTGAACCAGCCCACAATCTCCGCAAAAGAAAAGCCTGCCAGCTGGTCGGGATCAAAACACATCACGCGCAGCGCGCCGGGTTCCGGACACCACACTCCCAGCCGGTCCGGCGCGATGGGAAACGGCACACAGTGGGTGTTCAGCGCGAGCCGCGGCTTCGAGGGTTCCTGCTCCAGCCCGAGGGTCGCCAGGTAGGCGAGTTCGCCGTCGTTGCCGTGGTAGGTCCAGACAAAGTTCTGGCCAGAGGCGCCGCGCACTTGCGGAAAGGTTTTCCAATACCAGGGAGAAGGTCCAGTAGTTTTCTCGAGAAGGGCCAGCCGCTGGTCGGAGGGCATCAGCCGGCAGCCGGGACGCCGCGCGGTTTCACGTTGGCGCGAATGAACTGCACGATGCTGTCCATGGCGGTGCCGGGTTGGAAGATTGCGGCCACGCCGATCTTCTTAAGGGCGTCCACATCCTGGTTGGGAATGATGCCGCCGACCAGCACCAGCACGTCATCCATCTTGTGCTGCCGGAGCAGGTCCATGACGCGCGGCACGATGGCGTTGTGCGCGCCGGAAAGAATCGAAAGCCCAATGACGTTGACGTCTTCCTGCAACGAGGCGTTTACGATCATCTCCGGGGTCTGGCGCAGGCCGGTGTAGATGACTTCCATGCCGGCGTCGCGCAGGGCACGCGCGATCACCTTGGCGCCGCGGTCATGGCCGTCCAGACCGGGTTTGGCGACGAGGACACGGATTTTGCGTTCGGCTGGCACCGGAACAAGTATTTAACCACAAGACAAAACAGCTAGCCACGGATTTACGCGGATGAACGCGGATCGGAACAACAAAAATGGGAATCGCAACAAAGAACTTAGCCACAAAGGACACGAAGGATCACGAAGGAATTGCTTGTTTTGCCTTCGTGTTACTTCGTGCCCTTCGTGGTTGAGCTTTTTCCGCGGGTTGAGCTTTCTTGGCGGGCTTGTCCACCGAGCGCCACAGATACCAACAGGCGAGGGAGCGGTAGGGCTTCCACTTTTCCGAAAACTTCAAAATCTGCTTGGGCTTGGGGATTTTGCGCTTGCCGTAGGCCTTGCAGATCGCCATGTTGATGCCGAGGTCGGCGGTGGGCATCACGTCGAGG
>JBGPJK010000375.1:0-4561 GCA_041485425.1 Terriglobia bacterium
CCTACACGCAGCGCGACGCCTATGGGCAAGTTGGACTCGATGCCAAGGTCGTGCTGAAAGATAAGTTCGTTCTCGACGCCACTGCCAATCCCGACTTCAGCCAGGTCGAGTCGGATGAACCGCAGGTCACGGTGAACCAGCGGTTCGAGGTGTTTTTCCCGGAGAAGCGGCCTTTCTTCCTGGAGAACTCCAATTTCTTCCAGACGCCTATTGACCTGGTTTTCACCCGGCGCATTGAGGAGCCTAAATGGGGAGTGCGGCTCACGGGCAAAGATGGGCCGTGGGCGGTGGGCATGCTGCTGGCGGACGACGCCGCGCCCGGACAGGAGGTGCCGCGGAATGATCCTTTGGCCGACAAACATGCTCTATTCGCGATTGCCCGGATCAGCCGCGATATCGGCAGTCAGTCCACACTTGGTGTGATCTATGTGGACCGCGAACGCGACGGCTACTTCAATCGCGTCGGGGGCATCGACGGGCGCTTCAAGCTGAACAGCAACTGGGTCGCGACTTTCCAGGGAGTGGTCAGTTCCACGCTCAACGTGGTGGACTCGAATTTCAACACCACCGGCGCTTATCAGGCTGGACCTGCCGCCGAAGCTACCCTGGAGCGCGACGGGCGTCAGCTGAATATTTTCATGGACTACAGCGACCGTAGCAATGATTTCCGGACCTTGACCGGGTTCGATCCGCAGCCCGACATCCACAGTTTTTACGAGCGGGTGCAGTACCTTTTTCGCCCGGAGGGAAAGCACTTTATCTCCTGGGGGCCGCAGATGGAGGTCTACAACACCCTCGACCACGAGGGAAATTATCTGATGTCGGGGTACATCCCCTCGATGAGGATGGAACTCACCGGGCAGACTTTTCTGACGGTCTTGTACGCCAAGGAGATGGAACTGCTGCGGCCCAAGGACTTCTCGGTGCTGGCCAGCAATCACAGGTATGTTCGCCACACCACCGAGTTTGCGTTTGATACCAGTTATTACCGGCCGGTCTCATTCCACTTCGATTATCGTTTTGGCAGCCGCGTCAACTACGATCCACCCGGGGACCGGATTCCCTTCCTGGCGGGACGCACCAGCGTGACGGCTACGCTCACCGTGCGGCCGACCAAGTCTCTGCGCATCGACAACAGCTATCTTCTGTTTCGCCTGCACAATCGCACCGGCTCATTCGGTGGTCTCAACGACGACATCATTCGCTCCAAATGGAATTACCAGTTCACCCGCAAATTGTCCTTGCGGTTCATCGGAGAGTACGCTTCGGTCCTGGCGAATCCTGCTTTCACATCGTTGCAGACAGCCAAGAACTTTAACGCCGATTTCCTGGTCACCTACCTGGTGCATCCCAGCACCGCGATTTACGTTGGGTATAACAGCAACCTGGAAAACATACTCAACCCGCCGGGCGCGGATTCCGATGGGAACCTGTTGCGCGGCAACCGCTTCGTCAACGATGGACGGAATTTCTTCATCAAGGCGTCGTACCTGTTTCGCTTCTAGCGCAGACGCAGCAAGCGGCGTCTCTACGGGGAGGTGGGGTGGAAGACGGTGCGGTTCATGGGAATTCCTCGGGTGGGTATTAGAACACGCGGAGTATCGGTGGAGAAAATAAAGACGCAGCACGCTGCGTCTCTACGACGGTGGTTCGGCCTCATATATATTGTTGGCAGCTCATGCTCATTCTGCAAAACGTTCCCCTGGCGCCGCTGACCACTCTGAAAGTCGGCGGGCCGGCACGCTATTTCATTGAGGCCAGGACCGCCAGCGTGGTGCGCGATGCGGTTGATTACGCGGGTTCGCAAGATGTTCCCGTGTTTGTGCTGGGTGGCGGTAGCAACCTGGTCATTTCCGACGCGGGATGGCCCGGCTTGATGCTCAAGATCGCCATTCCCGGGATCGACCAACGCACCGAAAAAGGAAAGTTGTTTTTTGAAGCCGGAGCGGGCGAGGAGTGGGACAAATTCGTGGTCCGCGCAGTGGCGTGCAATTGCTCCGGGGTCGAGTGTTTGAGCGGTATCCCCGGTAGCGTGGGCGGCACCCCGGTGCAGAACGTTGGCGCCTACGGCCAGGAAGTGGCGGAGACCATCGAGTCGGTGCTTGTACTCGACCTGAAGGACGGCCAGGTCCGCGAACTGTGCGGCGAAGCTTGCGGATTCAGTTATCGCAGCAGCATCTTCAACACCACCGAGCGTGGACGCCATATCATTCTCCGGGTGACCTACGCTCTCACCCCGGGTGGTGAGCCGCGCATCGAGTATGCCGACCTGAAGAAATACTTTGCCGGGTGGAGCGCGGTGCCAACCCTGGCCGAAACCCGGGAAGCGGTGCGCCAGATCCGTGCCCGCAAAGCCATGCTGATCACGCCCGGCGACGAAGATTGCCGCAGCGCCGGCTCGTTCTTCAAGAACCCGGTGCTGTCAGCCGCTGAACATGAGGATTTGGGCCGCCGCGCCGCCACCAAGAACTTGCAGATTCCCAGTTATCCCGCGCTGGAGGCAAACAGAAAAGTCTCGGCCGCATGGTTGGTGGAGCACTCCGGTTTCAGCAAAGGTTATACCAACGGGCGGGTCGGCATCTCTCGCAAGCACGCACTCGCCATCGTCAACCGTGGCGATGCGACCGCCGCCGATGTGCTGGCATTCAAAGACCAGATTCAGCACCGAGTCGAAGAGATCTGGGGTGTCCGGCTGGAGCCCGAACCGGTGTTTGTAGGTTTCTGAGCCGCGCAAATGAGAACCGAGAACTGCGAACTGGCAAGCCGGCGGTAATCGGCATGGTGGATGATCCCAATTCCAAGCGCCAGTACCAACTCGAGGTGACCGTCACCAAGTTACGGTGATCGAGAAGTGCCGGGAGGAGAAGCCAGCGATGGTTACTGGCTCGTTCCCGCAATCGACTCACTGCTGCTTGAGCTTGCGGAAGGGGTGTTCGAAGCTGAGGTAGAGGAAGACTCCCTTTTCCCCGGCGCTGGGACCAATCCCGAGAGGCACAGCGATGCCGGGAACGATCTGCAAGCCGTTCTTGAAATTGTAGGACCAGCGGATGCCGGGGTTCAGGTAAAGGGCATTCGACCACTCCGTCTTGTCGCGGGCTACCACGGATTGCGCACTGTAAAAAACGGTTTCCAGCATTACGTTGAACCGAGGATGGGCAAGCCAGATGAAGCTCTGGCCAAGGTTGTAGCCGGCGGTGGAGGCGCGGTCACCGGAAGCGTCCTGGGCGTGAGGGACAAACGTGGCGCCAGCATTCCAGTGGCTGACCAACTTGGGGGTCAGGACCACGCTCAGCGGCAGACTGGTCTGCAGACCGAAACCTCCAGTCCCGCGGCCCTGGGTGGAATCCCCCGTGGGGAGCATCAGGCTGCAGCGAGGTGCGAAAGCCACGCGAGCATTTCCGTCTCCCACCAACTGATAGCGATAATTCAGCAACACGTCGCCAATGCCGGCCCCGGAACCAGGGAACGCACCCGCATGCTGCGCGGCCAGGGTATAGCTAAGCTGGTGACGCTCGTCGCCCGGGACCGGCCACTCCTGGGTGAAGGTGTAGGCCCAGTCCTTGCTGTTCCAGAAACGAGTGAAGCTGGAGATGTGCTGCACGACACCGAAGTTCTGGTTGTAGGCTTCTTCGACCAGAAAGCTGTTGTCCTGGATTGGGGGCTGGCTGGCAGCGGGAGTAGAGGTGACCTGCTGGGCAACAGCGCCAACACAGAGCAAAGAGGCCGCGAAGACAAATCGAAACCAGCGGAATGTGGAGCGCACGTGTCCTCAAGTCCGAAGATAAACGAACATTCTAGCTGAAGGACAAGACCAAGATGTGGTGGGACGGCGCCGCCCCGGGCTGCCGCCCTGATGAATGGGTAATGGCGGGGTAAGTCTCGCAACCCGGCCCCAGCGACGCCGCCCCAGGTTATCTATCGGCCAGACGGGCCGCTTCTTTAAAAATTCGCACCAACATCTGCCGCGTGAGTTTTCCGGTTTGCGTGTTCTGGTTCGAAGGATGGTAAGAAGCCAGCAGGATCTTGCCGTCCGGCATCTGGTACTTGGCGCCGTGCCGGAAGAGGTAGGGTTTCTTGCGCGGCACCTGGCCACGGTGCTTGAGAAAATTCAGGTAGGCGTCGAAGCCGATCCTTCCCAGGGCAACGACTACTCTCAGCTTCTTGAGACCGTCAATTTCCCGCTCCAAATACGGAGCGCAGTTGGCCAGTTCGGCGGGTAGCGGCTTGTTCTGCGGAGGAGCGCACCGAGCTGCGGCGGTGATGTAAACATCCTTCAGCTTCAGCCCATCATTGCGGTGGGTGGCATTGGGCTGATTGGCGAAGCCGGTTTCATAAAGCACGGGATACATGAAGTAGCCCGACGCGTCGCCGGTAAACGGACGTCCGGTGCGGTTGGAGCCGTGGGCGCCGGGAGCGAGCGCCAGGACCAGCACGCGAGCATTGGGATCGCCGAACCCCGGTACCGGCTTTCCCCAGTACTCCCAGTCGCGGTAAGCGCGGCGCTTCTCGCGGGCAACCTGCTCACGATGAGCGACCAGACGCGGGCAGCGGGTGCAGGCGA
>JBGPJK010000376.1:0-4559 GCA_041485425.1 Terriglobia bacterium
CGGCCGGCCTAAGACGAAAGCACCGGCGGCCCGCCCAAACAGCAACCTCTTTGGTTGTGGTGACTTCTACTATGCTCGGCAATCCCCTTCCTAATCTTACCGAACCGCTGAGTCCGGAGAATCCCGACACTCTCAATGGACTCGGGTTTGTGAAAGCGATCAAGGGGACTCTGCATCCTCGACCGCCACGATACCTACCTGCACTGGATTCGACGCTTCTTCGTGTTTCATAATGGCACGCACCCGCGTGAAATGGCTGAGATGGACGTCCAGACGACGTTGGCCCGACCGGGGAACAACCCCAGCGGCGAGCGACGATTCGCAGGGGAGGCGCTCATGACACTTCGCTAAACGAAATGCCTGACACGTTCAAAGCGAGAATATCAGCACTACGCCGACGCGCGCTCCATGAAACAGCGCGTCCCAGTAACCGGTTCGTGGTTTTCGGTACATTCTGAGACACGATCGGGTCGGACAGGATCTCGGGTGGCGACTTCGGCCTGGAGGGGAACGGGGGCGGCAGGTCGGTCCGTGAAAAGGCTCGGATCTTTCAAACTGACCCAGTAAGCACGGCAACCTGGGCAATCTTCTTTCTGGAGCCGGCGATCTCACGCAGGTGCGCTATCACTTCGAAATTGCGTTGCGGCTGCGGCCAGACGGTGCCCCCACCCGGTACAACTATTGCCATGGTCCTTGGGCGGACACGCCATTTCGACGAAGCGCAGCGCGAGTTGGAGGCGTCCTTGCGGGCCGATCGAGAACTCGTGGACGCCCACCAGCTTTTGGGAGACCTGCTGATGGCCAAGGGGCAAGCGCAGGTTGCGCGCGAGCACTATCGCGAAGCGCTTCGGATCCAGCCCGAATTTGGCAGGGCGCATCTAGGCCTGGGCTCGGCCCTAGTAGCGGTTGGCGACCTGACCGGAGCCATCCCGCACCTTCAGAAAGCGGCTGCCGACTCCGACCCTGCAGTGCGTGAGGCAGCGGCTCAGACGCTTCGTCAGCTAGGAAAGTGAGCATAAGCGGCTTTCTGCTGCCTCCAAGCTGTCTGACTATCGTGTGGCGGGCGCACTCGCTGGAATACGTGGGGTAAAAGGCTATGATGGAAGGAGGGTACGAATATGGCAACTCTCGATTGGTCCGATTGTCCCTTGGTTGAAATCATTCCTGGCAAGGTCAGCGGCGCACCGCTGCTTAAGAACACCCGCCTGCCGGTGGACGCCATCATCGAGAACTATGACGCTTTCCGCGATGAGGGATTATCGCCGGAGGCGGCCATTGCCGAGACACTGGATTGCTACCCGGAAGCAGGCATCGACGCTATCAAGGCCATTCTCAACTATCGCGTCGAGCATCAATTTCAGGCGCAGCCTTGAAGGTCCTGTTCGACGAGGATGTACCGGGCAAGCTGGCGCGGTTCCTGCCTCAGCATGAGATTCACACCGTGGTCAGTATGCAGTGGGGCAGCATCAAGAATGGCGCGCTGCTGGCGCTGATTGAGCGGGAGCGCTTCGACGTTTTTCTGACCGGCGACAAGAACATGGACAAACAGCAGCGGCTTGAAGGCCGTCCTTTTGCCGTGCTGATTATGTCCGCGATCAACTGGCCTGTGATCAGGTCGCATATTCATAAAATCTCCGACGCCATTGAGGAGGCGCAGCCCAGTACGGTCAAGACGATTGATTGCGGCGTGTTCATTGCACGTTTGAAACGCCCAAGCGACTGAGGCCGGCTCCCTGTCCCTGCCTTTGCACGAAAGCCTCACCCCGACCGTTAACCCCAAAGGTTCCACGTTTACATCGGTAGATTGTCCGCTGCCTGTCGCACCAAAGCACGCCAAGGAACTCTCACCGACATAGCGGAGGAATGCTCCGCTCCTGAGGACGAATTCGATAACGTGGACGATGGTTCACGTTGCCCCCCTTTCCATTCCAGGGTATTTCCGCGAGCGCTGTGAGTCGGGGAAGTGGGCACTGGAGCGGGAGTTGGGGACCGGAGCAATGGCGGTCCCGGTGAATGGACGCCGGGACATCCAGGCGTTCCAACTCCTCAGGCCGGGATAGCATAGATCAGCGGGTTTGGCGCAGTGGGGTCGTCCTGGTAGAATGCAAGCGATGCCTAAGCCTCTGACGGCCGATGATATTATTCCGCTGGTCGCGTCCCTGACGCCGCAAGAACGCGTTCGTCTGCTGCGCTTGATCGCCGTGCCTCAGGGCAATGACGCGCCGGTTTACCGGTCCGTGCCGCCTTCGCCCGACGAGTTCTCGGCGGACGAGGGGCCGCTTGCTTGGGACGCAGAGCGTTGGGAGGGTGTAGGGTGAATCTACTCTTCGCCGACTACGCTGCCAAGTGGACATAACGCCGGATTATCGGAAGAGAGTCCGAAGTACGCGACACGAGTCCTTAGCTGTCTTGAGGTAGACTAATAGACTAGAAAAAAGAGGGGCACCCAGAATTTGTTACGTGCATGTTGGTCTCGGGGCAGGGGCATGCGTTTGATTCGCGGAGTTCAACCACGTTGTCTGCGGCGAATTCGATGAAGCGATCGGACGCATTGCCCTGCTCGAATCCAGCCACGAGCCGAGTCGAATGGGCCATTCGCTGGGCCGCGACGCTTTGCATATGCGCGGGCGCACTGGTGTGTAGCCAGTGTGGTAATAAACCGAAGCGTGCTCGGCCAACAACCCAGATGTTCCACTCGCTCCTCCGAACAGAGGATAGGGAGCGAAAGGTCTGCGGTTCATCGGGGGTCTCAATCTGTTCTCAGGTTGTGGAGAGCCGTCTCGTGTCGCGCATTCGGAAGGATCAGCTTACAGCGGTAGTCGGTCCGCCGTACGAGGAGGCAAACAATGTCTCAGTGTGGCGAGCCGAATGGAAGCCGGATGAAGGAACTGGCCCAACTTGCATAGTAAGAATCTTTTTCGACAAAGGAGATGCGGTCTCGAAGGTATGCATCGGCGGCTCGTGGCGCCGGACAGAATGGATGATATTGGGTTCGAGCAACACCACGCGGCCGCCGATCATAACTGATAGATGGCCATCCTTTAAGGGCGCCTGGTCATGGGAAGTCTTCCAAAAACTGTGGGTGAACGATCGAAATGCCAAACAGCCTCTATATTCCCTTGTGTAGATTATCCGAGGTGCAGCGTTGCAGCCGGAGAAGGTGCTCAATCGGATATTGGGGCTACTGCAATGGTGCTGCCGGAGGTGGTAGGGCATCAGATGGGCATCAAGGCCGGCCTGCTGGTCACGGCTGTGGAGCCAGGTACGGGCGAATTGGCGCCTGGAGACGTTATAACGGCTGTTCGATTGGGTGGCGATAGAACGACGCGGGACTGGTTTGGCGTGGATGTATTGCAACCAGGTGGACCTCTTGTTACACGTTCTCTCTCCTCCATCGCAGATCTGAATCACATACTGCGGTCTTGGTCCCTGCACGGCCAGCAGCACGCTGAATCAGGCGGTAGGACCAGCACGGTCGTTGGCAATTGTTCCCTGATCGTTACACGCAAGGGGCAGCAGGGCAGCGTGGAGTGCCCCCGTCTGCAACTTTGGCTTGGCGTCACAAAACCGGTTCTGGTTTCGGGACAATTGGCGAGAAGACTGCATCTCCCGCCGTCGGGTGGTTTGCTCATTCAAAACATCGAGGCCGACTCGCCCGCAGCAGCAGCCGGATTGAAAGGGTCGGACAACATCGTACAAAATAGAAATTCGTTCGAGACGGAAATTCCCTTGATGGCCGGTGGCGACTTGATTACCGCCATCGACGGAAAGCCAGTGCAAGGCCAGGACGACTTGACAAAAGCACTCTCAGAGAAGGTTGGGACCAACATGGAACTAACGATATTTCGGCGCGGTGGGGTCCAGAAGGTTCCTGTAACGCTTTCCTTCGAGGCAGACGTTCGAAAGTGAGCGGCTCCAGTCTCTTCAGTCGACGGTGATGGCCACCAGTTGAATAGAATGTATCGGAAATTGGCCTGCCGCCGGGTGTAAGCCCGACAGCAGGCCAGTAAGGAAGTCGCACTAAAGTCCGTGCTGCGACGATCAGAACGACAACCTGGCCGAGAACTGAACCTGGCGCGGTGTCCAGTAGGAATTCTGGAGAGACTCGATGCCGTCCGACGTATTCGGATTAACTCGCCCTTGCATATTGAACGCGTTGAACGCATCGATGTTCACTCTCAGCCTCACCCGCTCGGTAATCGAAAAGGTCTTGTACAGCGAAATATCGGCGACGTAGTTGTAGGGTCCGAGCAGTATCGTCTGCGAGAACGCATTGGCTCCCGCCGGGCCGGGTGAATAGGCGGTCACCACCGAGCTCCCGTCCTTCAGTTTGACAGTCACATTGTTATTGCCGTAATTCGCCGTACCCGGCGTGTTGTTGATGGGCGCCAGGTACGGAGTGTAGTTCGAGGGCAGACCTGTCACTCCGTTCTTGGCGGCATTGGCCACTGTCGGGGCGACGTATCCGTTGAACCACAGGTAGGCGGGGCGGCATACGCCGCTGCGGCAGTCGTTGACCGGAGCGTCGCTGCTATACATCTGAACCGGGCTGGTCGCTC
>JBGPJK010000377.1:0-4541 GCA_041485425.1 Terriglobia bacterium
ATCTACCACGACCTCAACGTCGTCGAGCGCGTCCTGCGCGATCAGGTTACGTCCGACTTCTCCGCCATCTGGGTCGACACCGAAACGGAATACGAGCGCATTCTGCGTTTCGCCAACCGCTTCCAGCCCGCGCTGGTGCGGCGGGTCAAGCTCTACACCAAAGAGACTCCGCTGTTCGAGCAGTTCGGGTTGAAAGAGGAAATTGACAAAGCGCTCAAGTCCAAGGTCTGGCTGAAGAGCGGCGGCTACATCGTCATCAATCAGACCGAAGCCCTGGTCGCGATCGATGTCAACACCGGTAAGTACGTGGGCAAGACATCGCGTCTGGAAGATACCATCGTCAAGACCAACGTGGACGCGATCAAGGAAATCGTGCGGCAGATTCGCTTGCGCGATCTGGGCGGCATCATCATCATTGACTTCATCGACATGGACGAGCGCCGTAACCGCCAGAAAGTCATGCAGGCGCTGGAAGAGGCGTTGCGCGGGGATCGCGCGCCGTCAAAGGTCCTGCAGTTTAACGATTTCGGACTCGTGGCCATTACCCGCAAGCGGGTGAAGCAGTCGCTCGAACGCACCATCGGCACCCCGTGTCCGTACTGCCAGTCCACCGGCTACGTGAAGTCGGTCACTACGGTGTGCAACGAGATTTACCTGGAGATGCGCAAGATCGCCAAGCACCTGGAACATGCCGACGTCATGTTGCGGGTGAATCCCGAGGTGGCCAAAGCGCTGAAGGCCAACAGCGGCCGCGCGCTAACCGAGATGGAAGAGCTGACTAAGCGCACGGTGATCGTGAAGAGCGATCCCGCGGTGCACCAGGAGCAGTTCGACATCACGTAATCGGAATGGATTGTGTGAGGACGGGTCTCTGACCCGTCCCGGCCGGGCGCAAGCCCGGCATTTTTTTGCCGGGGTGGGGCGGGCGTCCCTCGACTCCGCTCAGGGCAGGCTCAATGGTGGTGGCAGTCCGCAGATGGTGAGCCTGACGGGAACGGGGAAGTAGGCGTGGTCCAAGGGGGCGGAGGGGTATACCTCCGCCCTCGATGTCTTGGAACAGAGATTAAGAAGTGACCAACTGCTGGCCTAGCCGCTTCGCCCCAGCGCCCTGGCCGCCAGGTCGGACCGGTCTCGCAGTTTCTCCATCGAGGTCTTGATCGCCTCGGCTTGCTCGGGACCGTCGTGGTGGGTTGCGAGTTCCATCAACTGGCTGGCCTTGTCGGTCACAGTACCGGCGATTTGGAGAAGGACCACCAGGGAATTGGCGTGCAGCCTCCAGAGCGAGCTGGAATTCTCGTCCCGTTGGAGTTCCTCCAGTTCGGTGGTGATGCGCGCCACCAGCGCCACCAGGCGCAGCAGGACGCGAGCTACCTCGGCGCGCAGGCTGTTTTCCTCCAGGTAGTCGGCGCAGTAGGCCCCGGCCTCCGCGGGAGTAAGCGTCAGGTTGAAATAGCGCATAGGTACGACCTGGCGGAACTTGGGATCGGCCACGCGCACGAAAATGCGAATGGATTCCTCTACCTTGAGAAGTTTGGTCTCTTCGACCTTAATCTGCTGCGGGGTAACCGCAGCCCGCATGGCCTGGAGGTCAAACACCGGAGGCTGGACCGGAGCGGGTGCGCTGGCAGCCACTCCGCCGCTTGCCGCCGCAGCTGCGGTCATCGCTATGGGACGTAGCGCGCGACGCATGGGCGGCCGACGCTCCAGGGTTTGTTTGAGCTGGGAAACGCGGCGAAATTTCTCTAAAGCCGTGCTGTAGTCAATCTTCAGCAACTCAGCCTCTTCCATGGCGGCCACGTGTTCCACGGTGACATCTACCCCGTCCACGGTGCCCAGAATGCTGCCACCCTGCTCCTGCAACTCTTGCGCGAAGCTCCTGATTTCCGCGGTGGCCGCGTGGAACAGCGTGTCGAACTTCCTGCCGAACGCGGCATTGTAGGGCGCGACGGTGGCCAGAACCCCGGGGTGATAGAAAGAGGCATCCAGAGACCGCTTCAGTTCGCGTACCCGCGGAATGATGCCGGAGTCGATTAGCGCGTTGAGATCCTGGAAGCTCTGTGCTTCCCCTCGCAGCGAATCAAAGCAGTGGAGCAGTTGGACGTGCTCTTCGGTAAGCGCTGGCACGTCGCTGTCGGCCAGGATCTCAAGCAGCGCGATCTCAAAAGGGGGGAGCGGTATGGAACCGTCGAGCCCGTAGCCACGGCGCTCCCACTGCCCGGGTACCCGAGGATGGCGGTAGAGAAAGGTCGCTACCAAATCGGTTTTATCGCGATTGGCGTCGCTGAGATCCTTTTTGCGAACCAGATAGCGCAGCAGGGACTCGGCAATTTCGGGATCGGTATCGGCGGTCAGCGCACGCCGCGTCATGGCAGTTGTGGTGGCCATGTCGAGCAACCGCAGCCAGAGCCGCATTCTGGCCAGGGTGTCATGCACGTCACCTTCACTCTGCTGCAGCGAAATCGCTTCCAGCCCCTGCGGAACCGGGAGCTCTCCCTGCACATAGTCCTGCAGGAGCTTCTCACTGAAGCCCTGTACCGTGGCAAGGATGGCCAGGTCCCACTTCGGATCTTCCGCCACGCTCAACTCCTGCAGACTCCTCCCTCCGGAAGCCTGGATATAGGAGGTAAGAGCGGTAATCCAGTAAAACTAACACGCGCAGGCGCACAGGTGTGTTCGCTACTGTGGTTACCAAAGTGATCGGCTAAGAGGGACGGGATCCTACGCTCACGTGCTGATCGTGGCCGGCGGGACGCCGGCGCTACTTCTTCAAATCCTTCAGAATCTCGCGGGCGGAATTGGCGCCTGATCCGCCGGTTAAGCCTGCGCCCGGATGCGTACCTGATCCGCACAAGTACAAATTCTGAATGGGCGTGCGGTAGCGGGCCCAGTCCAGCAGCGGCCGCATGGTGAAGAACTGGTCGAGCGCCAACTCGCCGTGGAAGATGTGGCCTCCGGTGAGCCCGTAGGTGTCTTCCAGATCCTGCGGCGTGATGATCTGATGCGTCAGGATCAATTCCGGCAGGTTGGGCGCGTACTGGGCGATGGTCTTGACTACGGTGTCGCCCAACGCAACCCGTTGGTTCTCCCAATCGCTGTTCTTCAGCTTGTAGGGTGCGTACTGCACGTAGATTGACATGACGTGCTTGCCTGGGGGCGCAAGTGAGGGATCGGTGATCGAGGGGATGGCGATTTCCAGATAAGGCTGGCGCGAGAAGTTGCCGTACTTGGCTTCGTCGAAAGCACGTTCCAGGTAATCGATCTCCGGGCCGATGTGAATGCGTCCGCTGAGAGTGTTACCGTCGCTGCCGTTCAGCGCGGTGAACCTGGGCAGGCCGGCAAGCGCGAGGTTCACCTTGGCCACCGTGCCCGGCATGCGGTAATGCTGGAGCTTCATGACGAAGTCGGGCGTGAGATGGGTGGGATCGACCAGCCTGAGCAGAGTGCGCTTGGGATCGGCGTTGGAGACGATGGCCCTGGCGCTGATTTCTTCGCCGGTGGAGAGCACCACGCTGGTGGCGGCCCCGTCTTTCACGCGGACTTCGATCACTTCCGCACCGCAGCGGATTTCGGCGCCCGCCTGCTTGGCGGCGGAGGCCATGGCTTGCGTCACCGACCCCATTCCGCCCGCGGCGAAGAAAGCCGAACCGGCAGGATGCCCGTCGCTGGCAGCGCGGATGAGAAGAACCATGCTGCTCCCGGCGGACCACGGGCCGAAGAACGTGCCGAAGATGCCGCGGGCGGCGATAGTGGCTCGCAGAAGTTCAGTCTCGAAAAATTCGGCTACCAGATCCGCCACCGCCATCGGACCCCAGCGCAGCAGACGATACATGTCTTTCTTGCCCAGCTTGCGAATGGCGCGCCCGGTCTGCAGCATGCCCCAGAGGTCGCCTTTGCTGGGGCTATCGATGTTGGGCGGCGCGAGCCTGAGTGCTTTGCCGATGACGCGCCCCATCTTGCCGAGCGAGTTCTGAAATTCGGGGTACTTGGCGGCGTCTTTCTGGGAGAACTTGCCGATTTCCTGTGCCGACTTCCTGGCGTCGTTGTAGAGGATGAGGGCGCGGCCCGCGGGCGACAGGGAAACGACGCCGATCTCAGGCGTGATCAGCTTGAGGCCGTGCTTTTCGAGTTGCATGTCGCGGACTATGTCCGGGCGAATCGGTCCGGCAACGTGGGCGAGGGTGGAGCAGCGGAAGCCAGGATGAATCTCTTCGGTAATGGCGGCGCCACCAGGTTGGGCGCGGCGTTCGAGCACCAGGGGTTTGAATCCGGCTTTGGCCAGGTAGAAGGCGGTAATCAGCCCGTTGTGGCCGCCGCCGATGATGACGACATCGCGCCTGTCGGGCATGGTTTAGGCCGCCCCCTTGAAGTCTTTAAGGATTTCCATTGCCGCCAGACGTCCATTGGCGCCCATGATGCCGCCGCCTGGGTGGGTGGCGGAACCGCACATATAAAGGTTCTTGATGGGCGTGCGGTATTGCGCCCAGCCCGGCACGGGTCTGAGGAAGAAGAGCTGTTCCAGAGAAAGCTCACCCTGGAAGATG
>JBGPJK010000378.1:0-4482 GCA_041485425.1 Terriglobia bacterium
CGACAATCAAGGACAGATCGAGCGCAAGAATCCTCTTGTCGGCTAGGAAGGAGGGTACCTCGCCGTCGGAGATACGCTGGGCCAGACCTTCCACGATCGCGGTCTTGCCCACGCCTGGCTCGCCGATGAGCACCGGGTTGTTCTTCGTGCGGCGGCACAGGATCTGGACGACCCGTTCCAATTCATAATCGCGGCCGATGAGCGGATCCAGCAAGCCATCCATGGCCGCTTGGGTCAGATCACGGCTGAACTCGCTGAGCAGAGAACTTTCCTTGGGGCGATTGGAGGACATTTTTTCAGAGCTCGACCGGGCGATCTCTTCACGAACTTGCGAGAGGCGCAAACCCCGCTCATGCAGGATGTCCGCGGCGAAGCATTTTTCCTCGCGCAAGAGTCCAAGAAGCAGATGCTCGGTACCGATGTGCTTGTGATTAAGCCGTTCGGCCTCCTCGGCACCATATGCCAGCACGCGCTTGCATTCATGGCTCAAAGGCAGGTCGACGGAAGTCGACACTTTTTCCCGCAGGGTGGTATGCGCCTCGATCTGCTTGCGGATCGATTCCACCGACGCGCTTGAACGGAGAAAGCGGTTGGCCAGCGCTTTGTCCTCCCGCAACAGCCCCAGCAGCAGGTGTTCCGTCTCAATGCAGGGACTGCCGAACTGACTGGCCTCGTAGCGGGCGAAAAAGATCACCCGGCGCGCCTTCTCGGTATAGCGTTCAAACATAGCTCTCGCCTTGGTCCATGGGACCCTCACTTGGTGAATCGGCCGAAAACACCGCCGGGATTAGCTTTCCTCGCTTCAGTGCCACGACACGGTCCGCGCGGCGAGCGAATTGAAGATTATGAGTGACGTGGATCGAAGTCAGGCCCCGCGATTGATGCAGATCCTCGATCAGTCCCATCATCATTTCCCCAGTCCGGAAATCGAGACTGCCCGTCGGCTCATCCGCCAGCAAAACTTTTGGATCGCCCACCAGGGCGCGCGCCAGTACTACCCTCTGCTGCTCGCCGCCCGATAATTCCCCGGCGCGGTGCGAAGCGCGGCCCCGTAAACCGACTTCCTGCAACCTCTCCATGGAGACAGGACTGGCTTGTTCCCTGGATTGCCCCCGAATCAGAAGCGGCATCATCACGTTCTCAAGCGCCGTGAATTCGGCAAGCAAGGAATGAATCTGCCACACAAAACCCAACTCCCGATTGCGAAACTCCGCGAGTTCGTTCGGCGGAAGCTTGCATATGTCACTCTGCCCGAAGTATATCGCACCCTCCGTCGGTCTGTCCAGACCGCCAAGCAAGTGCAGCAGCGTGCTTTTGCCTGCGCCGGACTCTCCCACCAGCGCCAGCCGCTCGCCGCGCGCGACTTCCAGATCGAGACCGGAGAAAATGACCAGGTCCGCGCTCCCCGAGCGGTATGTCTTGTTCAGTCCTACGGCCCGAATGGCTGAGTCTGGCTGGCGATCCATGTCCTGTACACCTACTGTAGCGAACGTACCGTAGCGAACGACGTGGCGAGGTACCGTCGTTTCCAAAACATTTTGGGGTCGATTTGTATTTTATGATATGAAAGGTGCGTTGGCGCATGGATTGCCACGGCCAATGGCAGGACCTCGGAGTTTCCGCCTTCCCGCGGAAGGTATCCGGTGAATTTCTCTCTGTTTCTTAAGTCTCGATAGAGATTGAGGTTGGAGCGACCAAAATGAATCGTCAAAATCGTAGGACTATGCTGCTGGGAGTTTTGCCGTGCTTGCTGGTTCTGGGTCTTTCCGACACAGCCCGCAGCCAGGGAACCACAATCTCGGTCGATCAGTCGACCATAAACTTCACGCTGCCCACCAATGGCGTCAGCACGCAGCAGTTGAACATCAGCACGAACAATTCCACTACGGTGTTCGTGAACCTGATAACCCCGCCGTCTTGGGTGCATGTCACGCCGGCGGTCAGCGGTGGCTCCTTCCCTAATGTGAACGTGCTGAGCACGCAGCCGACGCCTCTGAACGTAACCGCCAACACCACCAATCTCGGACCCGGCAACTATCAGTACACTTTCACGCTCAGTATCCAGGGAGCGCCGACCAACGCGCTGACCATTACCTTGAACCTCACGGTGACCCCGGCTTCGAACCTGCTCGCCGCCAGCCCGGCCTCCATGAGCTTTACCGGACAGCAAGGTTCTCAGGTGGGAGTGCCGCAAGGCATTCCCGCGCAGATCACCAGCAGCGGGATAGCCTTCAACTACACCATAAGCATCACCACGGCGGATGGAAATCAATGGCTCTCCGTGTTTCCCGCCTGCAGCGTAAGCTCTCCGTGCGCCACCGGCAACGGGACTCAGTTCACGGTGACTGTCAATCCGTCGGCCCAAGGGGTGACGCCAAGTCCGAACCCGTACCAAGGGAACATCATTGTCCAGAGCACCACGACTACGGACTCGGTAGCGATTCCGGTCACCATGACGGTCAGTGCAAATGCCACGATTTCCGTTTCGCCCGCGAGCCTTCCCCAGTTTCTTTACCAGATCGGTTCGACGGCCGTGCAGCCGACCCAGCAGACCCTGGCGGTAAGCTCGATTGGCGGCGCGGTACAGTTCACGGTGGCGATGAATCCACCCGTTTCGTGGCTGGTGCTGGACAAGACCAGCGGCTCAACCGGCGGGCAGCCCGTACCCATCAATCTGAATATCAACTCCAGCGGCCTGCCGGCGAACCCGGGCGCATACACCACGGCCATCACCATCACGCCGGCCTCCGGCACCGCGCCATCGCCCATCAACGTGACTTTGGTCGTCAGCAGTCACGGGCTGCTCAAGCTCAGCAACAACGCGGTGACGCTTGCAACGCTGTTCGGGAGCCAAACCATCCTGAATCAGCAAATCACTCTCTCAAGTACCAGCGATCCGGTGGGTTTCGTGGTGGTTCCCGATTCTCATGCCACCTGGCTCACGGTGTCGCCGCCCAATGGCAGCGCCAGCTCGACTACGCCGGCGACGCTGACTGTCTCGGTGAATCCGTCCAGTCCCTCGGTTCTTCCTTCTGGCGACTATACCGGCACCCTCACGGTGCTGCCTCAAAACGCGGATCCCTATTCGCTGACCATTACGGTTTCCCTTCACGTGGCGCTCGGTTCCCAGTTGACCGCCGGACCACCGGTGCTGCATTTCAGTTATCAAACCAACAAACTGGCGCCGGCGGCGCAACTGGTACAGATTGGAAGCACGGGCCAGCCGGTTCAGTTCACCATTACCGTGCCACCCAACACGGTAACCGCAAATTGCCCGGCCAACTGGCTCTCAGCGACGGCTCCTTCGGGTACAACTCCGACGCTCCTCACCGTCAGCGTGCAAACCGCGGGCATGCAACCGGGTGCGTGTTCGAATCTCATCGTGCTCACTCCGGGCGCCGGGGGCAACTCCCAGGTGCTGAACATTCCGGTGACGATCGACATCAGCAACACTCCGGAATTGAACATCAGCTTCCCGCTTGGCTTCGGCGTACAAACGGTGCAGCAGGGCGCGACCCAAACCTCGTTCGGCATCAGTCTGAGCAGTTCCGATCCGCTGAACCAGGTCAATTTCACGGCTTCCTCGAACACATCGTGGCTTGCGGTGGCCCCCACGTCGCTCACCCAGACGCCGCAGACTCTTACTGTGATTGTGTCGCCCAGCTCGCCCATACCGCTGACGGCCAGCGCCACACCATATGCGGGCGCAATCACCATCACATCCCAGAGCCTGGCGAGCAGCTTCGTCCAGATCCCGTATTCGTTGACGGTGAATCCGAATGTTACGGTCAGCGTGACGCCAACGGGTCCCCTTACCTTTACTCAGCCGCAAGGCGGCCCGGCTCCTCCAGCCCAGAATCTGACCCTAACCACGACTGGTGGAACCTCCAACTTCACCGCCACGGTCACTCCGATCACCGGTGGCAACTGGCTGACCGTCAGCTCCGCTAGTGGAACCATCAACTCCAGCGGAACTCTCGCCCTGAGTGTGAATCCCACGGTCGCGAACCAGCTCGCCGCGAACCCCAATGCCTACACCAGCAGGGTCACGCTCGCTTTCCCCGGCTCCGCTTCCCAGCCGGTCACGATCGTCGCGAACTTGACGGTAACCCAGGCTCAAACGTTCAGCGTTTCGCCGGCGACGCTCACCTTCACCTACCAGGTCGGCAGCACCCTGCCCGCATCGCAGGCCTTGACGGTCACGATCACCGGCGGCACCACGAACTTTACCGTCGGTACCACCAGCAGCGGCGGGTGGCTTTCGGTGGATAGCGCCAGCGGGAATACGTCAAAGGCGATCAACGTATCGGTGGATCCCACGAAGGTTCCGGCGAATACACCGCTGGGGACTCCGGTGACGGGCACGGTTGCGGTGAGCGCTCCGAGCATTCTGTCATCGCCCATTTTGGTGAACGTGACTTTCACAATATCGGCGCCATCGGTACCACAGCCGAGCACCATTGCGAACAGCGGAAGCGGAAC
>JBGPJK010000379.1:0-4478 GCA_041485425.1 Terriglobia bacterium
GCCGTTCGCACCGGAGTCCGCTACACCGCCATGCCCGCCTGGAGCAAGGCGCTGAGCGACCAGGACATCTGGAAGGTCACGGCATTCTTGTCCCGCATACAGAAGCTGCCGCCCAAGGTGCAGGATTATTGGAAGAACGCGTATGGCGTGGGACCGCCAGCCGAGGGTGCAGAGACGGGCCACGATCATCAGCACGACTGAGCAATCCTGGGTGGTTGGATATAATAAAAGATTGCGTCCGGGCTGGAATTCTTAACCGGGGCCGCGTGGAAGGGAATTATGCCGACCGATATCGTCATGCCCCAGATGGGCGAGTCTATTTTTGAGGGAACTATCACCAAGTGGCTGAAGAAGCCTGGTGACAAGGTGCAGCGCGACGAGCCGCTATTTGAGATCTCCACCGACAAAGTCGACGCCGAGATCCCCGCGCCCGCTTCCGGCGTGCTCCAGGACATCAAGGTCACTGAGGGCAATACCGTTCAGGTGAATACCGTGGTGGGAACAATTGCCGGCGATGGCGAGCCTGCCGCTCCGGCGGCCAAGCCCGCGGCAACCCAGCCCGCACCACCGGTACCCACCAAGCCGCAGGCGGCAGCGCCCACTGCTCCCCCGGCGCCCGCGGCGGAAGAGCACGAAGAGGAGGACCACGCTCGTTCGTCGCCCCTGGTGCGCAAGATCGCGCGCGAGCACGACGTGAATCTGTCGCAGGTGACAGGTACCGGTCTCGGCGGACGCATCACCAAGCAGGACATCATGGCGTTTCTGGAGCGGCAGGAGGCGGCTCCGGCCGCGGCATCCGCCTCGGGAAGGGCCCCCGCTGCAAAACCTGCCGGTGTGCCGGCACCTGCCCCGATCCCGGGAGATATGGTGCCGATGACCCAGATGCGCAAGATCATCGCCCAGCGCATGATCGAGTCACGGCGCACCAGTGCGCACGTCCACTGTATGTTCGAAGTGGACATCACCCGCATCGTGCAGCTTCGCAACAAATCCAAGGCGGCGTTCGAACAGCGCCACGGGGCGCGTCTTACCTTTATGCCGTTTTTCGTGCGCGCCGCGATCATCGGGCTGCAGCAGTACCCGATCGTCAATGCGTCGGTTGAGGGCGAGGGCATTCGCTACCACCGTCACGTCAATATTGGCATTGCGGTCGCGCTGGACTGGGGGCTCATCGTCCCCGTTCTGAAGAGCGCCGACGAATTAAACTTTCTGGGATTGCAGCGCAGCATTACCGACCTGGGCGAACGCGCCCGCAACAAGAAGCTCAAGCCCGACGAGGTCGAAGGCTCGACTTTTACCATCACCAACCCAGGCCAATTCGGTGCGGTTTTTGGGCTGCCGATCATCAATCAGCCGAACACAGCAATCCTGGGCGTAGGTGGCATCACTAAAATGCCGTTGGTGGTGACTGACGAGGACGGTAATGACTCCATCGCCATCCGTTCGGTCGTGCATCTGACGCTGGGTTACGACCACCGCGTGATCGACGGCGCGGTCGCGGATCAATTCATGGCCTTTGTGAAGAAGACGCTGGAGAACTGGAGCGAAGAGGTGGGGTAGGTGCACTAAGACTGAAGAATCGCTGGCCCTTGGTTCCTTCCGCCATCTCCTCAGGGGACCTGTTCCCGCACCCACCGCATCACCAGCTCCAGGCGGCTCCAGGTTCCGGTCCTGTCGAAGATCGCGATGAACAAATGTTTCACAGTGTTTTCTGCGAAACCCATCCGCCACGCGATGTGCCGGTTTCTCATTCCCAGAGCCGCCAACTTCACCAATTCCAGTTCGCGTTCGGTCAGCACATCCTCTACTTGCATATTTTCCTAAGGAATAGAAACCACCAGGGCCGTCGGCAGCGTTGGCGGATCTGGCTGTGCGCAAGCTTCGTTCGAAGCCGCGCTTGACCCCCCTCCGGTGTGGGCCGTTGCCACGTAGCAGTAGTTGTTTCCGCCGGTGACCTGCGTGTCCTGGAACAAAGTTCCGACCATCCCTGTGGCGTAGGGGGTTGTGCTCTCTTTGCCGGGAGCGGTCCCGCGAAAGATGTTGTAGGTTGCGCCCTGGGTCAAAGACGCCTGCCAGGTGACATTCACGCACAGCGTGCCGATTGGTCCCGGGCAGGGAGCGGAAGAGCTTTGCCCGAAGGCGAAGGGCGAGAGAAGTAAGCAAAGCAGTAATGTTTTCATGAGTTGTCCTTGTTTGGTTCGTACATCGGTCGAGTTGTCGCCGAGGCGCCGGTGGTGCGATGTGCGGCGCCGGATTGGCTATTTGGGTTTCGCCCAGACGGAAGCGTTCAAGCAGGCCACTGTCCCGTTGATGATCTCTTCGAGGCCATGTTTGAATTTTGCCTCGTCTACGATCTGTTTGCTCGAAACCGCGTCCGCCATCGACAGCGCGCCTTGCAAAAAAGACATCGCTGCATTCTTCTTGTCAGCTCCCGAGTGGCTGCTAAACAAGCCTTCAATTCCATTAACTATGGCGGGCACAAAGGCGATCGCCTGTAGCAGTTTGGATAAGAACGGCATGGGTATCTCTCCTGTATTGCAATTGAGTGTGAAACAAGTTGTGGGAAGGGTAAGGCCGCCAAGACGGGAGACCGGCGACCCGAACCTTGACTACTTGAAGAGATGATCGCGCATGGCGATCACCGCGCTGACCGCGGCCGCGATCGCAGCGCTCATCACCCGGTCAAGAACTCCGCGGCGGATGTCATTGATCTCCAGGGCCCGGATTCGATCTTCTGCTATGCTCATTCGTCCGGGCTGCGGCCCCCCCACCAGCATGTCCATTTTGGCTTCCAGCCGGGCCAGCTTTTCCAGCACCTCACCTTGGAAGTCGTGGTGGGAGACACGAACCACCAGAGGTTTTTCCTCGGCGTGACCGCCACGGTCCGAGTAGATGCTTTGCTGGTCCTTCATAACGGATAATCCAGATGGAGTGCCGCCGAGTACCGTGAGTACTTTGGCGGGGTCGAAGCGTCATACTGGCGCAGGTAACAGTTCTGCACTCGGGAAAGACGCGGGATGCTAAAGGTCTGGCTGGTAAACCGTCCCACCAGATTGCGGTCATTGTCCGGTCCCCAGGCGGTATCACTCCACCGCACCTCGAATCCGCCTCCAGCCGGCGCGCCAATCCCGGTATCGATGGCTACTGTGGTCGAAGTGGCCTGAGTGACTTCGGCGGACGTCAGATCCGGAAGATGAGTCCCTTCAACTTGCGTATTCGCCAGTTCAGTTACATCCAACCAACCTGCCACTTGTGGTTCGTCGAATTCAAACGACAAAGAGTCGGCGGCATCGTTGGCAAACCTAATGGTGTAAATGCTGTGGTCATGCTTCAAGTCCCTGGCCGCAATGTCCACTTCCCGGACGATCGCCTGGAAGGCGGCGTTCCGCGACGGCGCGTCGATCGTCAGCTGGTCTCCGGGGAAGATGTCGGTGGCATCTCCAGGTAGAAAATCGCTCCAGGTCTCGTACTCTCCACTCCATGCGGGGCCAGTGCTGTCATCCAGCAGCGCAAGAGCAGCGTTCTCGCAATCTGTGGCGGTGCGGACCCGGGGGCTCCTGACATGCAGAATTGCGCCGTGGACCCCGTCGTCGATACCCCGCTGTTGTGAAGCCACACTGGATGGATTGGTGACCCGGGCCATGGCCCTGCCGCTGCCACGGTAGCGGACCACAATCAGCTCATTTGCTGCCGGAACGTAGGATGAGTAGAAGATGAGTTCAGCGCTCGACGTGATATTGCACTCCGCGCCCTGCGACAATGGACCCACCAACCGGGTGCGATAGCCGCTGCCCGGCAAGGCACTGCGCACTTCGGTGTCGGCGGCTTGCAGAAGCCGTGTGAACGCCACCGTGCAATGCAGGTTGGAGGCATTGATCAGCGCATAGGTACAGAAACCCGGCGCCCCGGAGATCAGCCCGTCGTAGAGCACGGTGGAAGGCGCTACCTGAGTTCCGGGGTTTGCCGGGTCAATGTCGTGGACCTCCAGCACAATGCGTACGTCGGCAGCGACTACGGCTCCTCCGAGGCCGTCGCCGGCGGGATGAAGCGAAGAATGAAATATTTGCTGCTGCCGGTAGATTTCCTGCGAATAGATTCGCGTTGTCAGCTGGTAGTGATGAGCTGCCACCGTGTTGATTACGGGGCCGGTTGGGGCGCCATTCACCAGGGCTTGAAGGTTCGACTGCCCTCCCGCCGGAGTAGCGCGGAATCCCGCCAAACAGGCGGCCACGGAGATGTTTCCCACGTACAGTCCGCCCAAGACTCCGGTCGATGCCCCGCTAAACATGACATCTCCGTGCTGCATCACGAGTGCCCCGCCAAGCTCCACCTTCTCCACGAACTCTATGGTGGTGGCGCCATCGACGCCGGTGCCACCCGAGATCTGCAGCTTTCCCCCGCTCACCGCGACTGCGTGCGCCGGATCCGCCACGCTCCAGAGCGTGGGCCGCAGTGCAGATGCCGTGTACTCCTCGTCA
>JBGPJK010000380.1:0-4476 GCA_041485425.1 Terriglobia bacterium
CGGCTACCAGCCGGTCTTCTGGCCTTTGTTCTGTTCGTCCAACCATTTCTTAAGCGGGGCGAAGTAATCCAGAATGGCGCTGGCATCCATTTGACGCTGCCCGGTCAGGGCCTCCAAGGCATCCGGCCAGGGCTTGCTCGCCCCCATCTCCAGCATTTTGTTTAATTTCGCTCCGGCCTCTTTGGATTGATAGAAGGTACAGCGGTTCAACGGGCCGCTGTAACCGGAGGCCTGGCACATGGCGCGATAGAACTGGAATTGCAAGATGTCGGCAAGAAAATACCGCATATAGGGGACGTTGCCGGGAACGTGGTACTTGGCCCCCGGATCGAAGTCCGCCTCGGTGCGCGCGACCGGAGGCACAATTCCTTGGTACTTCAGCCGCAGGTCCCACCAAGCCTGGTTGTAGTTATTGGGGGTGACTTCGCCGGAGAACACCTTCCAACGCCATTGATCGATGATCAGGCCAAATGGCAGAAACGCCACCTTGCTCAATGCCTGTTTGAGCAGCAGGGGAATATCGCTTTCTGCTGGAGGGAGATTGTCGAGAAGGCCAATTTTCTGCAAGTACTCGGGCGTCACCGCCAGCGCGATAGTATCGCCGATGGCTTCGTGGAAGCCGTCGTTGGCCCCGCCTTCAAAGAAGAACGGCTGCTGATTGTAAGCGCGCTGGTAGAAGTTGTGCCCCAGTTCGTGATGGATCGTAACAAAGTCCACATCGCGGACCTGAATGCACATTTTGACTCGCAGATCCTCTTTGTTATCGACGTCCCAGGCGCTGGCGTGGCAAACCACGTCACGGTCGCGCGGCTTGGTGAAGAGCGAACGTTCCCAGAACGTCGGCGGCAGGGGAGCGAATCCCAAAGACTTGTAGAAATTTTCACCGGCGCGGACCATTCCCTTTGCATCCAGGTTCTTGGCCTGCAGGAGCGCAGAGAGGTCATAGCCTCGGCTGTTCTCGGGCAATCCAAGCAGCGGGAAGATGTTCCCCCATTCCTGCGCCCAGGGATTTCCCAGCAGGTCGGCCGGAATTGGGCCATTGGGTGGAACCACATTGGGCCCGTAATGCTGTGACAAGCGCGCCCGCACGTAGGTGTGGAGGGAAAGATAGAGAGGCCGGACCTGTTGCCAGAGTCTCTCTAGCTCGGCGCTGAATTGCTCGGGCGTCATATCATAGCCGGCCCGCCACATGACGCCGACATCCTTGAATCCCATCTCGCGCGCGCCCTGATTCGACAACTCGACGAAGCGGGCATAGCGCTGACGCATGGGTGCTCCAACTTTGTGCCACCCTACCCAGACGTCCTCCAGTTGCTTCGGGTCGTGGTTCTCGTCCATGATTTTTTCAATGGCGGTAATGTCGAGGCAGTCATCGGCCGTACGGCAATACTTCCCCTTGCCGTAATCGCCGTCGAGAGAGGAAGCAATCTGCGTCATCTCCTTGCGCAGAGCTGCATCGTGCGGCGCGGGCGCGACTAGCGCCAGTTTGAGCAGCATGAATTTTCGGGCAAGCGCCGGCGGCATGGAGAGGCCGTCGAACTTTCTCGACTCTTCTAGCAATTGGGTCGTGACGGCGGTAAGTTGATCGTTGGCGTCGGCGGTTAAAGCCTCTGTGTCGTCGGTGATGAAGTTCTCTTGTACCCAGCCGGCGCGCGATGCTTTCACCGCCATTTCGTCAAGGCGAACTTCCGCTTGCGCCATGAATGTTTCCGCATCTGCCACAGTGGGCCTCGCGGCAGTCTGGCCCGCCGCCAGCAATGGAAGTAACAAAATGAACAGAAGAAGACGGAATTTCATGAAATCCTCCGGGTGAAGCTTATGAACTAGAGGAACAAAAATGTCAGTGCCGCCTCGCGCACAGACTAGAGACTAAAGAACCGAGGAGTGGTACAAGGCTTCCATTGCCTGCTTTACTTTCGCGGATAAGACCTCCGCATCACGAGACGTATATCCCACGGTCGAGATCGGCTCTCCGATCCGCATTTTGAGGGGCCGGGACTTGATGTGATAGGTGTTCATGGGCAGCAGTTCAAAGGTGCCGACCAAAGCCACAGGAACGACGTCTACTTGCGCCTTGATGGCCAGGAAAAACGCTCCCGGCAGAAAAGGCTTGATCTCGCCATCCGTTGTGCGGCCGCCTTCGGGAAAGATAACCAGAGGCGTTCCTGCCTGAAGGCTCTTAACCGCCGAACGGATGTCGGCAATGGAACGAGCAGGGTTCTGTTGATCGATGCAGACCTGTCCAGAGCGCTTGAGGTGTCCTCCAACCAGGGGATAGCTCAACAGTTCCTTCTTGAACACGATGCGAAACTGAAACGGCAGGTTGGCGTAGAGCACGGGGATATCGAGTGCTGACCCGTGAGTCACGGCGTACACGTGAGTTTTACCGGTGTCGATTGTGTCCAGCCCAGTTACCTCAACCGGGGACACAATCGTAGCCATGATGAGCCGCGACCACAAACGCGCAAAACCGTGGAGGACGCGCTCGCGGTGTCCAAAAATGGAAGCCGGCACGGAAACCAGCCCAAGTACAACTGTGTACAGCCAGATGAGTGGATCGAAGATCAAGTAAGAGCGCAGCCGGCTTCCCCAACCATATCGCTTTTCTGCCGGGGCCAGCGAGTGGTCTTGCACTTTGCGGGACTCCGGCTTGCTCGGCGCGTCTTCCCGAAGAGATGCGTTGGCTTCCTGCACTTAAATCCTCACTCCCAACTCCCGCATGGCTTCCCCGACAACGTAGATCGAACCGGTGACGACCACTACACCAGCGCCCACCGCTGCGCTCGCCCGGCGGAGCGCCGAGGCGACACAGCCCGCGTCCTCGATGTGGGTAGAGGTACGTGCGGCTGCTTGCCGGATCTCGCTCGGTGTGGCCGATCGCGGATTATCGGCAGGGGCAACGATGACCCGTTCCGCCAGCGGAAACAGAATTTCAGCGATCTCGCCAATGGCTTTGTCGCGCATCGCCCCAAAAACGAAGGTGAGTGGCCGGTTCTCATAGAACGTCGACAATGCGGAACGCAAGGCCCACGCTCCTGCCGGGTTGTGCGCCACATCCAAAACGTATTCAGGGGCCGTGTCTCTGGCAGGAATCACCTGGAAACGCCCCGGCCAGCGGGCTTCGCGAATTCCCTCTTCGATGGCCGCGGCCGTGATGGAAAACCCTTGCTTCCCCAATTCCTCAGCCGCCGCAATCGCCAGGGCCACGTTCCGCAACTGATGGCGTCCCACCAAGCGCGTTTCGACCAGGATCTCCTTGCCCAGGACCTGGAGTGGGTAGCGGGCAACCGGAACACTGGAGTTGCCGTGGCTTTTCTCGGCGTCCTTTGCGCAGTTCTTCGCGATCTCCCCGGTTAAGGACTCTACCGAAGCCCGCGGAACAAAATACTGGGCACTCCCCGGACTCACCGGAGGCACGTATGGCACCGCACTCACGGCGCGCGCGTTCAAATCCAGGATCGTGTTTCCGATCACGTCATTGGCCTGCGGCTGCTGCGGCAAAGTCACAACCACCCCGCCTTGGCGGATGATGCCAGCCTTTTCCCGAGCGATTTCCGTCACCGTGTCGCCCAAATACTTTTGATGGTCGAGCGAGACGTCCGTGATCACGCTCAGCTTCGGCTCGACTACGTTGGTGGCGTCCAGCCGCCCTCCCATGCCTACTTCCAACACCGCGATCTCCACCTTGTTTTGGGCAAAATACTCAAAAGCGATCGCGGTCAGCATCTCAAAGAAGCTTGGGTGCCAGGGCAGCTCGCCCTCCTCGACCAGCCGTTCGGCGGTGCGGTCCACCAGATCATGAAACAGCACAAAATCGTCATCGCTGATCTCGCGCTGGTCAATACGTATGCGCTCGTTGATGCGCACCAGGTGCGGCGACGTGTATAGGCCGGTCCGTAAACTGGACGCCCGCAGAATCGAAGCCAGCGTGGCCGCAGTGGAGCCTTTGCCATTGGTTCCCGCGATCAGGACTGCCGGGAACCGGCTCTCTGGATGGTTCAACGCGCCCAGCAGCACTCGCATGTGCGCCAAATCGAACTTGTGCGACGGCGGTTGGGTCAGTTCGTGACCCAAAGCGTACATGCGCGCAACTGCGGCTTCGTAGGACATGGCAAGCTGTCGGCTTTCAGTTATCAGCTTAACAGTTTAGGGTGCTCCCGCCCGATACTCCAGAACCCGTGGTTTACCGTGGGAAATCTGGGCCTGAATGGTGAGGAAGGAGGGTTTAGCTGAGAGCTGACGGCTGGTAGCTGACAGCTTTCAGGCCGCCGCCATGAAGTCCAGGGCCCGGGCGATATACGGCTTCAGGTCTTTGCGGGAAACCACCGCGTCGAGCATCCCGTGCTCCAGCAGGAACTCGCTGCGCTGGAAGCCCTGCGGCAGTTTCTGCCGGATGGTCTGCTCAATCACTCGTGGCCCTGCGAATCCGATCAGGGCACCGGGCTCGGCAATGTTCAGATCGCCCAGCATGGCGAA
>JBGPJK010000381.1:0-4470 GCA_041485425.1 Terriglobia bacterium
AAATTCCTGGCCAGAAACTATGGTCGGAGCGGATCTCACCGCCCAAGCAATTCACTCACCGGGGAACGCAAATTAACACAGCCTCGGGAGCGGGACTCCAGGGTAACCCGTTGCCCACCGAGCACGCAGTAAGTGTGCGAATAGGGGAACCGGCAGAATGTAAAGAGCCGGGGAAGCCTCCGTGCCGCAGTGATGCGGACCGGCGCGAATGGAGTTCGAGGGTTGAGCCGGTTCGTCAGGGTCCAAGGGCTTCGGCCCCTTAATCCCAGGCGGCTCAGAATCGATTGCATGCAGTACGAACGGCTCATTAAGGAAAACTGTGCCCGTTCCTCACGTCGGAAGGGGTGAGATGCTCCTCCTCTCCTGGCAATGCACCCACGCCTCACGCGCCGAGTCACACCACACCCTGCATTTGCGACAGCGGGTACGCTTGAGCTTGCGCCCGCCTGATCGGGTCTTGCGGAGGGATGCCAGGAGCCGGGCGGCATCGGATAAGAGAGTCATCGTCCAAACCCAAGCGCACTGCCCTCGTAGATTGTCTCGCCGGATTGAGCGTCAACGACCGTAGCCGTCATGTTCCGCGCATCCCAAGTGCGGATCTGTTCGCGCGTGCGGGCCTTGGTGTGATGGCTCGTCTCCTCCGTGGCACCCTGAGTGTTGCTCATCCACAGCCGGTACCGCGCGTGCTGTGGGGCCACGAAACCTGCGGTGTAGTACGTATCGTCCGTCATAATTCACCTCAACTCAATGATTCCATTCGGGTCGGCCTTTCCGACAACCCGAGCCAAGAGTGGGTTGCGTGCGGCGTCCAACTCTGCCGGGGTCGAGCAGATGATCTCTCGGCAGTTGGCAATATCGCATACCGGCAGGATCCCAAGAGTGTCGAGCAGCACCCGCAATTCGGCGCTTGCGTTGCGAACCACCAGCCGGATCGCTGGCTTGCCGCCTTTTTCTACTCGCTGCAATTGCATCGTTGTCTTGGTATCCATAATTAAAGTATAGGATACACAGCGCAGTTCGTCAAGGACTCAATTGTAAAATGTGGCTGTGGTGTAGAATCAAGGCGAATGGGACGGCGCAGCACCTATACCCCCGAGATCGGCCAAGCAATCTGTGACAGGCTATCAACCGGAGAGTCCCTCCGGACCATCTGTTCTGAGCCAGAAGCCCCTGACTTGACAACGGTTTTGAAGTGGTTGGACAACGCCGACTTTGCACAAGCATATGCGCGCGCACGGAATGTGCAGGCTGACGTGATGGACGCCAAGATCCTGGACACGGCAGACGAGTGCAGAGCGGGCACGCTGGACCCTCGGGTAGCCCAAGTGGTAATGGGTGCGTATCAGTGGCGTGCTGGTCGGCTTGCCCCCAAGCGCTACGGCGACCGCGCTGCCGTAGAGGTGACCGGCGCCGACGGCGGCCCCGTGCAGACCGAGGTTACGGTGAGGTTCACAGACCCCCAAACTTCCGATAATAAATAATTATGTAAACTGTGATTGTCTTTGTTTTCAACCACTTTTTGACCACAATCTGACAATGAGCCATCGGGACACAACCTGTAGCGGTTGGTGAGCGCGAGATGGTTGAGCGCCAGGTCCGCAAGATCGACGCCGAATTTCCACCCAAGGTCAAGTTTCTCTTCGCCCCACACCCGTACAAGGTGCTCTACGGCGGCCGCGATGGGATCAAGAGCTGGTCGGCGGCTCGAGCGTTGCTGCTTCAGGGCGTGCAGAAGCCCCTCCGAATCCTGTGCTGCCGCGAGACGCAACAGTCTATCCGCGAGTCGGTCCATCAACTTCTCAGTGAACAGGTTAAGGCGCTCGGGCTTGAGTACTTCTACGAGGTTTTGCAGTTCACGATCCGCGGCAAGAACGGCACGGAGTTCATCTTCGTGGGCTTGCTCAACATGAGCGTTACGCAGATTAAGTCCTTTGAGAGCATCGATATAGCCTGGGTGGAAGAGGCTCAGGTGGTGTCGAAGCACTCCTGGACCGTGTTGTTGCCGACGATCCGCAAGCCGGGCTCAGAGATCTGGGTCACATTTAACCCCGAGCTGCCGACCGATGATACCTACCTCCGCTGGGTGGTACGGCCGCCTCCCGAGGCTGTTGTGGTGCGGACAAGTTACCTTGATAATCAATGGCTTAGCGCAGAAAGCCGGATGAAGATCGACTTTCTGAAGGCCACCGATCCTGACGAGTTCGACCACGTTTACGGCGGCGCCATGCGCTCGACTGTGGAGGGCGCCATCTACAAGGCGGAGATCCACCGGGCAGAGGCGGAGGGCAGACTCACGGTAGTGCCGTATGAGCCCAGCAAGGCGGTGGACACCTACTGGGACCTCGGGTACGCCGATATGGTAAGCATCTGGTTCGCTCAGGTTGTCGGGTTCGAATACCGGATCATCGACTACCTGGAGGACAATCGCCAGGCGCTAGACTTCTACGTCTCGAAGATGCAGGCAAAGGGCTACACGCTGGGCACCTGCGTGCTCCCCTGGGACGGCGGGGTCAAATCGCTTCAGACCGGCCGCAGCATCCGCGAACTGTTGCATACAAAGGGTTTCAAGGTGCGGGTGCTCCCGATGATGAAGGTTTTCGAGGGCATCAACGCTGTCCGGACGATCTTCCATCAGTGCTGGTTTGACTCCGAGAAATGCGCCGATGGTCTGGCCGGATTGCGGCGCTACCAGTGGGGCGAGATGCCGCAGAACGGGGTTGCCAGGCGGGAGCCTTTGCACGATACCGCCAGCCATCCTGCAGACGCGCTCAGGTCGCTTGCGATGCACATCCGGGTACCGGAGGCCAAGCAGGACAAGAAACCCACTCCTCCGCCCGCGACGCCGCGCTTACCCGGCCCTTACGTTCCTTTCGGCTGATCTGTCAACCGACCCCCAAAATCTCGTAGTGTAAACTACGGACATGCAACAGGAGGTGTGCCATTCCTACTGAAAACGTGCAAACTATTCGCGGGCTTGCGGACCAAATCGCAGCGACTTGCCAACCGTACAGGTAACCGCCATGTCAGCTACAAGTAAGACACAACAGCAAGTTATGGCGATCGCCGAGCACGCGCCCGGAAAGCTCTACAGCCGGAACCGAGGGCTCTTAAAAATGACCCACCAGCAGCTACACGACTTCGCCTCGACCTCGCGCAAGGGACTGCCCAAGCGCAAGCACAAGGCGAGCTCGAGCGCGAAGACCACCGTGGGCGGGCTGATGGGGCACGTGGAGCCGGATGAGGACGACTAGCCCGGCGGTGAAGATGACCATGGGCCAGTTCATGCAGGAACACAAGCGCCTCGTGGGGGTTCTGCGGCATCCGACCCGGGCGAAGCTGAAAGCGGAGGCCGGAAAGCAGAGCAAGGAAGTCGATGAGAAGCAAAAGTAGTGCCGGGGACGTTTCTACGACACCACGGCAAACCAAGGAGGCAGTATGAGCAACCAACGAGTACCATCCGCTGGCGTTTTCACTTACAACGCCATGAACGCCCTAAACTCGCTATTGGCGAGTCTGGGCATCGTCACGCAGGGCAATGTCTTCTGGGTCAAGCCCAGGACCGGCACCGATACCCTGCAAGGCAACGCCGGGCAGACACCGGACGCGGCCTGGAAGACGCTCACCTTCGCGCTGGCGCAATGCACGGCTAACCAGAACGACGTGGTTGTGCTCTGCGCCGAAGGCAACACGGCGGCCAACACAACCGACTACCAATCCACTACGCTCACCTGGGCGAAGGACATGGTTCACCTGATCGGGCTGAACGCCGGCGGGCCGTACAACAAGCGGTCGCGCGTGGCGTGGGCTGCTGCCGCGGCTTCTGCCAGCGACATCCCCCTGTTCGACCTGAGCGCGAATGGCTGTCTGATCGCCAACGTAAGTTTTCCAGTGGGCTCGACCGACGCGAACCTGAGCTTTGGGGTGAAGGTCACCGGCGACCGCAACCGCTTCGTCAACGTGGACATCCCCTGGCCCACCAACGACGCCAACGACGTAGCTGGGGCGTATGCCCTGAAGCTCGACGGCTGCGATGAGACGAGTTTCGAAAACTGCACGTTCGGGTCGTTCACTATCGGCGCCGGTGGGGGGGCAAACTCCACCGTGCTCATCGACACGGGTTGTTCGATGGTGAAGTTCGTGGATTGTGACTTCATACAGCGGATTGAAAGCACCACCAACACGCCCGCGGTGAAGACGGCGGATGCAAACTCGCTCGGCTTCGGCTGCGTGTGGTTCAAGCGCTGCAACTTCATCTTCGACTCGATCGGCGGAGCGGTTGCGGCTGCGGCTGCGATGACCATCACGGCGGCTCAAGTGGACGGTCGGATCGTGTTAGCCGACTGCCACACCAATGCCGCCAAATGGGACAACAACGACGCCAATATGATTCTCAACGGCTGCGTCGGAATCCCGATAGGCGACACGGCAGGAGTCACGCTGGCGGTCTAGCGGGCCATGCCCTCGATCCCG
>JBGPJK010000382.1:0-4435 GCA_041485425.1 Terriglobia bacterium
AGTGAGTTGCACGAGGTTGAAGCCTTGCTTGCCTCGGCCGATCTCGATGCCCGTATTCTTTCCGACTTCCGCGACGCCGTGAACCGGGTGCGCACCACCGCCTGGGCCACGCAGCAGTACGCCGAGACCAAAGAAACCGAGCGCGATCCCTCCAAGGTTCTCTCCATGCTCGCCGGAGAACGCGTCCGCGCTGCCTACCAGCTTTGCCGCGCCATCGGTCAGGACCTCGGCCGGCCCGACCTCCGCTTCCAGCCCGGCCAGCTTCTTCAACTCCGCGCCGCTGCCAAGGAATTGTTACAGGGATTGAATCGTGTCATTGGCGATGAGAAGTGATTGCGCAGCAAAGCACGGAGGTGAGGCAGGAAGGAAATCAGAATTGGAAAGTAAGAAGTCAGAAAAGAAATCAGAATCTCATCGTTTTGCCACTTCTTACTTCTGACTTCTTACTTCTGACTTTTAAGTGGCGGGCCCGGCGTGATTCAAACACGCGACCCTCTGCGTAGAAGAAAATTCTCCACAACGCCGCGGCCGTCCTCTTTGTCCTAGTGCCGTGAAAGGTTCGGCGTCAGCAAAAAAGCATGGTATTGACCGTTGATGTATCCCTGTCCGGTTATTTGGCCCAGATCGTTGACCGCAGATACGCTTTCAATCACCCAGCCCGAATCGGCGGCGATCAGACCGTTCAAGTCCAGCCAGCCTGTTTTTCGGGTCCAAACATAGCCGTGGACCGACTCCTGAGAGAGACACGGTTGCGGACAGGCTGCCCCGACAACCATGCCGAAGAAATTGATCGCCCCAGGTCCCCCGAACGAGGTGCCCAGTGGCGTTCCCAAATCTTGCATGCCCGTCCGTTCCGTCCAGAGAAAGGCATGCCGGTCCGTTGAGGCGCAACCCTTGACAATATTAGATCCGCCTACGATCTGACCGGCGTTATTCACTCCTTGGGCCTGACTTTCGCAGCCGCCGAGCGTACCCAGGTCCTTCATGCCACCCCGCGTCGTCCTCGAGAAGGCGTGGAATTCAGCTCCAGTAAATGACCCTCCTACGACTCGGCCAAACTCGTCGATCGCCGCGGCCGAGCCTCCACCACCGCCCAACGTCCCCAAGTCCTGCATACCCTTCGATCTCGTCCACAGAAACGGATCGAGGTCTCCAGCCTGTCCTGCGATAGTGTCTCCAACCACCTGTCCGAGAGTGTTGATCCCGTGCGCCACGCTATAGTTGCCGAGCGTCCCCAGGTCCCGCATGCCGTTCGACTTCGTCCATAGAAAGGCGCGGGATTGAGTGTGACTATTAATCGGGTACGAGGCGAGACCGACCACCTGTCCCAAATTGTTGATCCCGAACCCCATACTTTGGGCGACCCCCGTGGGATTTAAGTCTTGCATCCCGCCCCTCTCAGTCCAAAGAAACGCGTGTACAGCAGAGTGGTCAGCAGTATCGGAATAGCCAACGACCTGGCCGAACACGTTGACCCCCGTGCCAAAGCTATAGTAGCCGCCCAAGGTCCCGAGGTCTTTGACAGTGAAAACCTGTGCCTGCGTCAACGGCGCCAGAGAGATACACAAGCACAAGACTGACAAGAGCACGATTCCCCGCCTCATACAATCCTCCTGAAGTTGTGCGGGAGTATGGACAATTGTCACAAAGTTTGCAACTGCTTAGTCGAAAAGTTTTCTTAGACTGACTCTCTGGCGCCGTTGACTCCGCGACAGTGTCCGCCGCGCGACGGTTCGTGCCATGCTGTTGGTCGCCAATACCTGGTGACGCGGGCGCGCAAGGGTCCCATAGGTGGCAAGTTGACCGTCAAGCTCGAAAAAGTAAGGTGGTAGGCACAAAATCGGGCATGGCCCCGAAAAGCGGGTTGCCGATGGTCGCTCCGATTCAGAGACAAATCCCACAGAGCGGAATAGTTGAATGGCGGGCCCGGCGTGACTCGAACTTGAGCCGCTTAGCAGGCGTGACGCCGCGCCGAGCGCAGCGAAGCGCGTCGGAGAGCCTGCTGGCGAAATCCTGAGCCGCAGGCGAAGGAACTCTTGAAATACATGGCGGGCCCGGCGTGACTCGAACTTGAGCCGCTTAGCAGGCGTGACGCCGCGCCGAGCACAGCGAAGCGCGTCGGAGAGCCTGCTGGCGAAATCCTGAGCCGCAGGCGAAGGAACTCTTCAAAAAATGGTAGGCCCGGCGTGATTCGAACACGCGACCCTCTGCTTAGAAGGCAGATGCTCTATCCAACTGAGCTACGGGCCCCGCTCTTTATTGTACCCGGACTGGCTTCGCCGCTCACCCCACAGCCTCGGGTGCGCATCTCACTATCAACCGGTGGCGGCGGCAGGTTTTTACGGTCTTCCCTGCCCTGAGCCTTGCCGAAGCGGAACCGTGTCAGGCGGGACTACGCCACCTGTTGTCGTTCCCCGCAGACGCTGTACGCGGCGCTCCATCCCGTTCAGCACGACCCGCCACATGTCAATTCCCAGTTCGAACTGGTGCTTGAGCGGCGTCTGTGTGGTCTGCACGAACGCCAGGTTCATCTCCATTTGCCGCACCAGCGATTGCATCCGGGCGATGTCGTTGGTCAGGGCCTGGAGCTCCTGCTGGTCCGCCGACGTCACCGGCGCTCGACTCTCGCGCTTTTCCGTTGGCGCCTGCGCCACCGCCATCATCGCCACCATGCATATGATCACCACGCGCATCGTCATTATTCTCATTTCTCACTCCCGACTCGGGACTCGCGGCTCGCAACCCGGTACTCAGGACTCGCAACTCGCGACTCGCAACTCGAATTTCGCAACCGACATCTACTGCTCAGTGGCCCCTCCGGCCTGACGACTGAAGACTGGAGACTGATGACTACAAGGAGTCTACACGCCGCTCGCGCCTGTGTTTTGATCCTCGCCGTGACCGCCGCCGCGCCTTCATAAGCTGCGCAACACGAGCGCCACCCCCGCCCGCCACGTGACCCTTGAATTTTGAAGAAGAAGAAGCGGTGGCGCTGCGAAGCGGCTCACGGGTCTGCCGTTGTCCGAGCTGCCCGTTATATGTCCAGCCGGGATGTTTCCGAGTTGCCCGTCACTCAGGAACAATCTCCAAGGGGTCAATACGTATGAATTTGGCGATACTGCGTTCAGTTCACAGCGCGCTTAATGGGGCATGACCAGATGACTGTCAGCCGCACGTCATCCAGGCTTGAATTTCAATTGAATTTGGTTGCATTTCGTCTTACTATTCGGCCTCTCCATGTTAGCTTAAGCCGCGTTGCAAACCGTTTGTTTCCGGCGGCATTAGCTGCTGAGGGGCGCAGTCGTGCGTGGAACCGACCTTTCCGCAGCCCCTGAGCAGGCAACAGAACCGACTGCAAATGGCAAGCGCAAGACCTAATTTCCGTAATCGCTAAAGTCGTATGACCAATACCGTGCGCAGCTTAGACGTTCCCCGACTTGACACCAAAGCTGCCCTGCAGTTGGCTGCCGAGGAAGCTGCCCGCGTCACCGGCGCGGACGGGGCGGCGATAGCCATTGGCAATTCATCGGCAATGTGCTGCTGCGCCAGCGCAGGCGATGCTCCGGACGTGGGAGTGCTGGTCGGCGCCGATTCTGGTCTTTCCGGAGCATGTCTGCGAACTTCCGAATTGGTGCAGTGCGACGACACTGCCAGTGACCCTCGGGTCGAACCTCAGGCTGGCGCTGCAATGGGTCTAAGGTCCGTGCTTATCCTGCCGGTGGTAGTGGACGGGCGCCTGCAAGCGATTTTGGAAGTCGTCTCGGCGAGGCCGCACGCGTTTGGTGCCCAACACCGCCACGCGTTGTCCCGCATGGCGCAAGGGATTGCGACACTGCTCACAGAGAGCAGCGCAAAGAAGCCGCCGAAATCCTCAACAGAAGAACATCCGGTTGGTGCGACGAGCACTGAGCCCAGCGGCAAACACGTGGAGGCCGCCAGCCCCACTCCTGCAAGCAGCTCCGTCTTTGATCCCAGTCAAGACCGGAAACAGCAAATTACCGTTCTCGCATCCAGCGTTCGCAAACCGGCGGGGTCGTACCACGTCCCTGCTTCCCTGGCAGATCTGCGCTCACTTTCCGCCACAACGAAGGCCGGCATCGGTCTTGCTTTCGTGTTGGTGCTTGCACTTGGCTGGTACCTGGTCGGCGTGCGTCACACTTCAACGCCGGCGGGTACCGATTCGGCGCCAGCAACGAAGTCGAGCACCGCACCGTCCGCAACTCCGGAGCAAAGGACGGAACCGGCTGCGGCCTTGCCCGAAATCACCGTGGAGCAGAACTCTCTTTCTGTGTCCGGCCCGGAAGGAGCGCCCAAGGTTAGCGGCTCCGCCCCGCAACTGACGCCGGGGCAACTGGTGCGCAAGGTTGAACCGGTCTATCCAGCGTCCGCCCGCGCCCGGGGCATCAGCGGCTCGGTAGTGCTCACTGCCCTCGTG
>JBGPJK010000383.1:0-4431 GCA_041485425.1 Terriglobia bacterium
ACAAGCCCGGTGAATACGCCGCCGTGCTCGAAAGGCTCGCCCAGCGAAATGTGTATGCGATTACTTCCTTCATTTTTGGCATGGATAATGACACCGTGGGCGTCGCCGAGCGGACGCTCGCCCAGGTTCGCACCTGGCCACCCGGACTACCCATTTTTGGTCTGCTGACTCCCTTGCCGGCGACACCGCTTTACAAGCGGCTGGAGACCGCCGGGCGGCTTACGCGGCCCAAGCACTGGCAGGAGTTCATCCCGTTTGCCATGGCCCACACGCCGTTGAAGATGACCATTGCAGAAGCTCATTCCGAGGTGAATTACGGGTGGGCCCAAGCCTACAGCCCCGACGCGCTGGCCAAAGCCGTAGACGCGCTGGATGACCAACCCCTGGGGTATCGTGTCAACATCTTCCTCGCGCGTCTCTGTTTCCGCGGCATCTATTTCCCCATGATGGGCCGCCTGGCATGGGTGAAATTGATTGCTCAAAATCGGCGAACCATCTTCAAGCTGGTGAAGCAGGGGTTCGGCGGCGGCCGCGGAGCACTGTCGAGGAAGCCCGACAGCCTAGGATCGTTTGTGGAGGCGATTGCACCATCCACGGAGCCGTGAACGGGGTGGGGCTTTTGGTCTGCCGCAGCGTGGCGCAAAACGGCACGATTGTCCAATGAATCAATGGTGCGCGCCCGACCTACTATGCAGGTTGCGGCAGGACAGGTTTTGTTACAGGCTTTAAGTTCCCAGGGTTCTCCCGCAGGTTTGGGGTGGGTGCAGGCTAGCTGTAAGCCAGTTCCTTGGCCCGCTGGGCCGCCTTGACCACCGCCTTGATTAGCGTGACCCGCAGCTTGCCCTCCTCCAACTCCATGATTCCGTCAATGGTGCATCCCGCCGGTGTGGTGACCGCGTCTTTCAGCAGGGCCGGGTGATCTCCCGTTTCGAGCACCACCGTGGCCGCTCCCAGCGTAGTCTGCGCGGCAAGCAGAGTAGCGATGTCGCGCGGCAAGCCCACCTTCACCCCCGCTTCCGCCAGCGACTCCAGAATGATGTAGATGTAGGCCGGGCCGCTGGCCGAAAGCCCAGTGACGGCATCCATGTGTTTTTCGTCCACCACCACGGTTCGTCCCACCACACTGAACAGCGCACTCGCCATCTCCACGTGCCGCGGGTTGGCGAACTTTCCTTTGCACAGCGCGGTCATGCCGACCCCCAGCGCGCAGGGCGTGTTGGGCATGGCTCGTATCACAGGAATATCGGCGGCCAGCGCCTTCTCGATGTGGCTGGTTGGGACCGAGGCCGCTACAGAAATGATGAGCTGGTCCCGGGAAATATTGGGACGGATCTGCTCCATCACTTCCTGCACCACCTGCGGCTTGACGCACACGAACACGATATCGGCGCCGCGCACGGCCGCCAGGTTGTCGGTGCCCACCGGCACACCCAGCTTCTCCGATAAACCACGCGCTCGCTCTTCGTGCGCCACCGTGGCGCAGGTTGCCTGTGCGGAGAGCAACCCTTTTTCCAGCAGCGCCTTGAGCAGAATTCCACCCATTTTGCCCGCGCCCAGAACCGCCACCCGTTTCCCTGAAAACTCGGATTCCATTTGCCTTGCCTCCGTTCCCGATCCTGCCAGACACTTCGAAAGCCAACTCTCAAGCCGGGCTCGGTAGAGACGTGGATTGCAACGTCTCGGCTTGCAACCTCTCGCCGCCTCAGCCGCTTGGTGGGGCCAGCTTCCGAACCCTCATCAAATTACACTGGAAGCCACTGCGGAACCGGGAGGAGAAACGGTCTGCGGACCGAAGGGCGCCAGAATATCACACCCAACCAGCCCTATCACCGTGGCCGGACGACTCTACATCCCCGCGACGAACGTCTCTATGCAGAGGCACAGCTGGGGTGGAGGGAGTGCTCATGAACTCAACTCAGCCCAAATCCCTCCGCCGCCATCTGCGCAATCATCCGCCCGATGGGCAGCGACGCCGTGGCCGCCGGCGAAGGCACGTTGTACACGTGCAGCATATTGTCCGCACACACGAACTGGAAATCGTCCACCAGCGACCCGTCTGGCTTCAGAGCCTGGGCGCGCACGCCCGCCCCATCCGCGACCAGATCGGCGCGGCCAATCTCCGGCAACAACCGTTGCAGCGCCTTGACGAAGGCCCGCTTGCTGAACGAACGGTAAAACTCTGCCGCGCCGTGCCGCCAGTATTTGGCGGCCATGCGCCGGAAACCCCCGTAAGCCAGCGCCTCGAACGTATCCCGCAGGCTGAAGTCGGTTTTGAGGTAGCCTTCGCGTTTGAACGCCAGCACCGCATTCGGCCCGGCATCCACGCCGCCGTGAATGCGGCGGGTGAAGTGCACCCCGAGAAACGGAAACTGCGGATCGGGCACGGGATAAATCAGAGCCCGCACCAGATGTTGCTTCTCCGGGACCAGATCGTAATACTCACCGCGGAAGGGCACGATCATGACTTCGGGTTTCTGTCCCGCCATGCGGCTGACGCGATCGCTGTGCAACCCCGCGCAGTTGATGGCGTAGCGAGTGGAGAACGTTCCCCGGTTGGTCTCGACCGCGGTCTCTCCGCCGCGCCGGACCAGGCCGGTCACTTCCGTGCCGGTTTGCACGCTGCCACCTTGCACCGTCACCAGTTCGGCATACTTTTCGCTGACCGCAGCATAGTCGGTGATCCCGGTCGCGGGCACGTGTACGCCGCGCAGCCCGGCGCAATGTGGTTCCACTTCGCGCAACTGATTCGCGTCCAGCAGCCTCAGCCCGCTGAGACCATTGGTCTGCCCGCGCTCAAACAAGGCTTGCAACGCAGGGATCTCTTCTTCGGTTGTGGCCACGATCAGCTTGCCGCAGACCTGGTGGCGAAGGTTATGCTCGCGGCAGAACTCGACCATGGCAGCCGCGCCTTCCACACACAAGCGCGCCTTCAGCGAGCCTGGCTTGTAGTAGATCCCGGAGTGAATCACTCCGCTGTTGTGTCCGCTCTGGTGGCGCGCGACGCCGCCTTCTTTTTCGACCAGCAGCAGACGCAAGCGGGGGAAGCGGCGGGTGAAGTGCATCGCGGTCGAGAGGCCGACGATGCCTCCGCCGATGATCACGATGTCGTAGCGCGAATCGGGCATGGGTGATGAACTGCCTTGACCAAGCTAACCCTAAACGCGGGTGTGCGCGCAAGGACAGATTGAGGATGGTCCGGCAGCGTTGCGGTGCGAAGAAGTGCCGAGCTTGGCTCGGCCGCCCAAACGAGGACGTCTGGGCCTACCCGTCATCTCCGGTACTTCCCCATCCACTCGGCCTGCGCCACCACGTGGCCCTGCATGGCCTGCTCGACTTCCTGCTTGCTCGCTCCGGGCTTCAGGTTGAGCTTGCCGTCGAGGGCGTACAGCTTGAAAAAATAACGATGCGGTTTACCGGGAGGCGGGCAGGGGCCTCCGTAGCCGATTTTGCGGAAATCGTTTCGCCCCTGGCGTCCGCCGGTGGGGAGTTCGTCGATCTTGCTCACGCCTTCCGGCAGGTCTTTGGTGGTGGCGGGCAGATCGAAGAGCACCCAATGGGTCCAGGTGCCGACGGGAGCGTCGGGGTCGTCGGCGACCAGGGCGAAACTCTGGGTGCTGGTTGGAGCCCCGGTCCAGGAAAGTTCCGGGGAAACATCGGCGCCATCGCAGGTGAATTTCCTGGGGATGTCGCCGCCGTTCTGAAAACTGGTAGTGGAGATCGCCAGTGCCATGGTGCGTCCTCCTTGTGCAGCGCCGGATGAAGGATCAGCAGAATTCCTGGTGAGCGCCAAGGTCGGCGTAGTAAGGAGAGCCGCCAGGGCAACGAGCAGCACGCACTCTGCGGAAAACTGCTTGACGTTCATAAGCGACTCCCGGGGAGTCGAGAGATTAGTAGGTTGAGATGGTGAAATTTACGGTGATGCGTGCCTCGGTTTCAACCGGCTGGCCGCCCTGATAGTAGGGCTTGAAACGCCACTGCTTGACGGCTTCGCGGGCGGCGCTCGAGAGAATGGCCGGGCCGCTGATTACTCGCAGGTCCTGGATGGCGCCTTCTTTGCCGATCAGCGCCTGCAGCACCACCGCGCCCTGGACTTTCATCTGTTTCGCGAGCAGGGGATAGCTGGGCTGCACGGGATGGGCCACCACCTGCGCGGTGTCGGGGGAAAGCTGAACCCGCTCGGCGGCGCTGGTGACGCCTGAGCCGGAAGCGGGGTTGTCGACGGGGGCAGGCGATTTGGGCTGCAATTCGATCTTGATGGAGCTGTTGCCAGCCGCGATGGTCTGATGCTGGCCGCCAGCGACCACTTCCACCTCGAGAGGCGGAAGCACGGCGCGGTTGGCCGTGACCACCGGTGCCGCAGTCGGCGGCGCCGGCGCCGGCGCCGCCCCGGCCGAGGCGGCATGCGGCGTCGACTTGGGAGGGGTGGGCGGG
>JBGPJK010000384.1:0-4427 GCA_041485425.1 Terriglobia bacterium
AATAGGGTCCAACGCTTCATAGGGGAATATTATAGCCAACCCCATGCTTCCAGCGGTATTCATTCCTGGGACTCCCTGGCAGTGGAGGCAAAAGCCTCCACCTCCGGCCGGTCACAACGCCTTAACCTTCTTCTGCAGTTCTGCTGCAATCCATTCGGGATCGCTGCCCGGGTCAAATTGGACAGGCGGTCCAATCTTGACGCGGATGGTGTGTGGAGATGCGAAGTGTCTGCCCGCCTGTTTCACCTCAAACAGGCCATCAATGCGCATCGGCACCACCGGAATCCGTAGATTGTTTGCCAGCAAACCGATGCCCGCGCGGAAGGGAAGCATCTTGCCCGTCGTGGTGTGACGCCCTTCGGGAAATACCAGCACGCTGTAGCCACGATCGACCGCCTCTCCGGCGTATGCGAAGCTCTCCCGGAATCCGGCCTCCCGTGGGAGCGGAAACAAGTTCAATAAGGACACGCCGAGCACCCACCGCACCCGGTCATACGCCCGGGCCAGGAGGTTCCGGGCGGACGGGGGAGTGCGCAATGCCTCCAGCGACTCGCCCCCGGTGGCGGTCGCAAGCCGGTGGCGCAAGCGCGCGGGCAGAGCGGTCCATACCAATCCCACATCCACATCGTTGATGTGGTTGCAGACCACCAGCACCGGCCCCTGCATGCCGCGTAGGTTCTCCCGCCCCTCCACCTGCGGCCAACCCAACAGGAGCACGGCCGGGCGCACCAGCAGGTAATGCGCGATCAGCTGAATCCAGGTGACCGGCCAGCGCTGCACCCAGCGCGGGTAGTGGTACCGCACCCGCGGCGGAGGGTTACCCTGCAGCATGCGTTCCAGGTCGCCCACCGTGTTGACGGCCGCAAATCGCGTCTCGCTGAGGTCCACCTGGTAGCGATCTTCGAGCGCGCTGAGCAGTTCCACTCGGTCGAGCGAACTTAGATTCAGATCGGTTTCGAGGTTCGCGCTCGAAGAAAGGTTGGACGGCGCTCGTCCGGTGATTCGGCCAATCAATTCTGCCAGCGGACTCGAAGGCGTCAGGTCGGAACGCTTGTCCCCCCATTTCGCCTGCACCACCTGTTGAATCAGATTGGTGCGCGGCTTCTGCGTGGAGGTGCGCGGGAAATCCTCTTCCGGCCAGAGCAACCATGTGTGCATGCGCTGGTACTCGGCCAGTGATTCGTTCGCCCGCCTGACCACCAGGGCAGCATCGGCGCTGCTATCGCGCAGGATCATCACCCCACATGGTTCGGCATTCCCATCGTGCGGCAACGCAACTACGACGCAGTCTTTGATTTCAGGTTGTCGCCGCAGCGCCGCCTCGAGATCCTCGGGATAAATGTTCATGCCGGCCGGGGTGACGATCACATCCTTCTTCCGGCCCTTGAAATACAGATTGCCTTCGGCGTCGAGTTCCCCGATATCCCCCGTGCCATACCAGCCGTCCTCGCCGGCCACGGGCTGGAGTTGCTGTCCATTCCAGTAACCGGCCGCGACGCCGCTGCCGCGCACCAGGATTTCGCCATCCGGCGCCAATTTGACCTCGCGTCCCGCCAGCACCTTGCCGATGGAACCTTTCCCCAAATGAAAAGGGTGGTTCACGCTGATAATCGACGTGGTTTCCGTGAGTCCATAACCCTGGACTACCGCGTAGCCAAGGCGTCCCCAGAATTCCTCGGTTATGCTGTCGAGCGCTGCCCCACCCGAGATGAACGCCCAGAACTTCCATCCGAATGTGCGGTGCACACGCCGGAAAATCCACCAGCGGCGCAGGAAGTGCTTGCCCTCAGCCGTTCGAAATCGCCTAAGGAATCCCTCCATTCGCCCTTCATCTTGCAGATCGCGTTCGATCTTCTCCTTGAGCGATTGCAGCATGCGCGGCACCGCCACCAGCACCGAGACACGCTCCCGCCGGATGGTGCTGATTACGTCGCCTGGCTTCAGCGTCTCCTGGAAGATGACCGTGCCTCCCATCAGGTGCGGCAGAAAAATCCCGAGGAACTGGCCGAAGACGTGGCTCAGCGGCAACAGGTTCAAGAAGCGTACGGGATGCACGAAGCGTTCGTACTTCAGGTATTTGCGAATCTCGGTTTCCAGCGGCGCGATGTTGTCGAGAACGTTGGCGTGTGAGATCAGCACACCCTTCGGCTCCGCCGTGGTTCCGGAGGTGAACACGATTTCCAGAGTGTCCTGGGGCTCGATTGCGGCCGCAGGATAGGGTGCGCGGGAGCGATTCGCCAAAGCCTCGGACAGTTCCTCGAGCACCAGCGTCGGGATGGAAGGCTGGAGGTGTTCGCGCGAGCCCAGCAGCAGCCTGGCGCTGACCTGCCGACAAACACGCAGGGCAAAGTCCGGTGTGGCGACGTCATCAAGGGGGACCACCACTGCACCGCGCAGTGCGCAGCCGAAAAAGGCCGCCACCCATTGCGCGCAATTCGGCCACCAGATCAGGACCCGATCGCCCTTACGGATTCCCCGCGCCTCCAGTTCGCGCGCAAACTGGAACGCGGTCTCCGCTACCTGGCGGTAGCTCCAGCGTTCAGTGCGATATCCGCGGCGCTGCACGTAGGCACACTCCTGCCCTCGGCGCAGAAAGTTATCGAGATACTCGACCAGGGAGCGGGGCTCCATGGGAGAGATGGTAGCAATCTCCGCAGTGTTTCGGCAGTATCCGCGGGAACGGGCGGATTTGCTCTTGCGATCCCGCCCGTGCTTACCCACGCCAGCAAGCGCCTCACTGCCTTCCCACGCCCAGCGCATCCGCGACGCGGTTGATGTAGTTGAACCAGGAAGCGATCAGCGTGATCTGCAGGATCGCCTGGTCCCCGAATCCGGCGGCGCGCAAGCGTTCGTGGTCATCCTTCCATACCTTGGTGGCATCTTTGGTCAGCTTGACCACGTAGTCGAGCATCACCCGCTCCTGCTCGCTGATGGGAGCTTTGGTGTAATCCTTCTCCAAAGCTGCGACCAGCGCCTCGTCCAGCGTTACCCGACGCAGAAACTCTGCGTGCGACTCGATTCAATAGACGCAGCGGTTGGTGACCGACACCATGGTGGTGATCATCTCGTGCTGCCGGCGGCTCAGAGGCAAGGCGGGTGACAGCAGCACCCCAAAGGTCGAAAAGGCGTGGTACAGCGCCTGCGGGATGAGGCTGTGGGAGGCGACAATCGGAGCGGGTCCGCCCTCGGCGGTCTCGTGGACCGGAGTGGCGTACTCAATGGGATAGAGAGCCATTTGGCCTTCCATGGCCTTGCGCAAATTTTCATCAGCTTCCGAAAACGGGACGGTGCGAATCCAGGTCATAAAAAGTGCTTGCCTTCCCTCACCAGTTTTGCCGTAAAATCGGCGGGTCAGCTAACTTAACCGGAAAATCCTGCTGTGCCAAGCCCCGATTTTTTTGCCCAGGCGGCCGGGGCGGGCCGACAGATTCGTTCGCGGACTCCCCCGCGCGGAGGATCAGGTCGATGAGCATCATGGTATGGCAGATCCTGCGCAGGCTGCCCAAGCCTTTGCTGCTGGTGGCGTTATTCTTCCTGCTGGCGGCGGTGGCCCGGGCCTGGCCCGAACCTGAAAAACCAGCCTCGCCCTGCCGTCATGGCTCACACGTGTGCGTGACCCGCCTCACTGCCAACCGTTCCGGCCCCGCCCACAATCGCTGAGGGAGGAATTGTTCCCGTTTTCAGTCAGGCTGGCGTCTGCCGGTAGTTAGCATTGGTGTTGGAGAGTACGGTGGGCTAGCCACGGTTTCGTTCCTGCCCGTTGCCCCAAAGGAGCGCCGAAATGTCGCAAGATACGCTGACGATCACTGATAATCGCACCAAGCAAACTTATACCCTGCCGATCGAGCATGGCACCGTCCGCGCCATGGACCTGCGGCAGATCAAGACCGGCCCTGATGATTTCGGACTCATGACCTACGACCCGGCTTTCATGAATACCGCTTCCTGCCGCAGCAATATCACGTTCATTGACGGCGATCGCGGCATCCTCCGCTACCGGGGCTATCCCATCGAGGTTCTGGCGGAGCATTGCACTTTTCCCGAAGTTGCCTACCTGCTCCTGTTCGGCGACCTGCCCACCGAGCACGAACTGAAGGAGTGGGTGGCCGAGATCACTCATCACACCATGCTGCACGAGACCACCAAGAAGTTCATGGAGGGCTACCGCTACAACGCCCATCCGATGGTAATGCTGGTCAGCACGGTGGCGGCGCTTTCGAATGTATACCCGGATTCGCGAAATATTCACGATCCGGAGAGCCGCCTGCTGCAGATCAAGCGGCTGATCGGCAAAATGCCGTCGCTGGCGGCGATGTCGTACCGGCACATGGTGGGATTCCCGTACGTGTATCCCGACAACGACCTGACCTACACCGAAAACTTCATGAACATGCTGTGGAAGAAGACGGAGCTGAAGTACCTGTCGA
>JBGPJK010000385.1:0-4427 GCA_041485425.1 Terriglobia bacterium
CGCGCTTACGCTTGGGGTTAGTTCCGGACTTTGAACTTGCGTGCCAGAAAGCTGAAACCGAGTAAACCCATGCCAAACAAGGATATCGTCGAGGGCTCAGGAGCCACTGCCGCGACGTCGTAAGTGTAAGTTACCACTGCCGTTGCATTGGCGTTGGAAGATTGAGCGGCGCTGAAAGATCCGCCCGTACCACCGCTCGAGAAGAAGGTGCTTGTGCTAACGAAGATGTCGAAGAACCCACCGCCGCTGTAGTCCCCAAAGAGTGTGTTGTCATTGCCTAAGGACCCGCTGCCTATGCCGCCCCCGCCGAAAGTCGCAGTCTGTCCGGCAGTCAGCGCTTGGAGACCGGTAGTGAAACTTGCCGGGTATATCGGATTTACGAACGAGAAGCCGTTTAAGGGCCCAAAACTGAAGCTCGTCGTCGTGGTGCCAGAACCGCTCTGTGGATTATTGACATCGCCATTTGTCAGCGTGATGGAACCGGCGATGCCACCGTTCACCGCAATCGAAACGCTCGACAACGTCGCGCCACCTATATTGAACTGACCGCAAGTAATGGCTTGTGAAACCAGTTCAGTAGGCCCACTGGCCGTACTGCAATTTACAATCAATGTGTCTGCTGAAGCGATGCCGGCAAATAGCAATGTAGGCAGGATTGCGAACAAATGTTTTCCAAACCGTTTCATCGAAAACCCTCCGAAGGTTCACAGGTACTCCATTAGAGTAACCGGTCCCAACCGAGGCTGTCAAGAATTAGTTCTGGGCTGTTTAGTACTACTAAAACCTTGATTCCCAGTCAATTAGGGGTAAGGTTAGAGGGGTCGATTTAGGAGAAGTGCCCTACAAAAGGCAACGGCCCGGAGCGCGCTTTCGCACTCCGGGCCGTGGACAAAGGTTCTACTTGCCGCTTTCTTACTTCCGAACCTTGAATTTGCGAGCTACGAACCCGAATCCCAGCAAACCGAGGCCCAGCAAGGATATCGTGGCCGGCTCCGGGGTCAATTCGGTTGCGGCGTAAGTGTAAGTTACTACAGCAGTTGCGTTAGCGTTGGAAGCCTGCGCAGCCATGAAAAAGCCGCCAGTGCCACCGCTGGAGAAGAAGGTCGAGGTGGAAACCGGAATGGTGAAGTCGCCAGCGCCAGTGTAGGGTACAAAGTCAGTGATGTCACTGCCTAGCGATCCGTTACCGGTAGCACTCAGAGGGCCGATAGTCAAAGGCACGCCAGAGTCTAACGTCCGGACACCAGTGGTAAAGGACGGTGAGTATATGGGGTTGGCAAATGTGAAACCACTCAAAGCCCCGAAGTTGAAGTCTGTCGTCGTCGTGCCCGAACCGGTCTGAGTGGCAGGCGCGCCATTTGTCAGCGTGATGGAACCGGTGATGCCCCCACTCACTGTAATCGAGATGCTAGACAATGTTTGCCCAACCAGATTGAACTGGGGGCAAAGTATGGCGACTGAAACCAATTCTGTTGGCCCACTTGGCGAACCACAATTCACAACAAGGGTGTCCGCCGATGCTATGCCGCTACCTACCAACGCAATCATCAGCACTAAGAAATACTTTGAGATTTGCTTCATCAAGTCCCTCCTCCTGAGTTTCGAAACACCTTATAAGAATAATCGCTCTTGCCTGAAGAGTCAAGTATTAGTTCTAGACTCTTACTTAGTACTACCTAGTTCTCTCTAGGGTGTATCCATAGGTACGCTGCCAGCAAAGCGAACAGATCGCCGCGAGTTGGAAGTCAGCAGCCGGAACAGCTCTTGCGAAGAGCGAGAAACTCGGCGTAGTCGCGGATGTAGTCGTCAGCGTCATAGGAGTCGGAAGCCAGAACGAGCAGGACCGCATCGCGTGAGAATTTGTACTGCACCGCCCAGGTCATCGGCTGCAAGTGGAGTCCGACGAATGGCTGATCCAAGGCGAACTCCTGCCGCGTGCTGCTATCGTCGGCGACAATATGACAGGAGCCATGCACACAAATCAGGAACTGCTGAAGCGTGCGATGGGCGTGCTAGCCGCGAATCTGCTGGCTCGAAACGCCGAAAACCAGGAAATACCGCTTCACGGCAAACGGAATTTGAAGATTGCTCTCGCCAAAGCTTAGATTGCCCCTGAGGTCGTAAACGCTTGGCAGACGATGTATCGTCACGCCTTTCACCAACGTTGCAACGCTTCCCGGTTCGGGAGGAGGCGTTCTCATGGCGGGAAGGCGCCACTCGGAAACACCGGCGTATCCGCATATCTCGGCCGGATTACCCGTAACGATCGCATCGGCTGGCACGTCGCGAGTCACTACAGCGCCGGCGCCGATCATAGACCGCTCGCCGATGGTGAGCCCGGGCAGAATGGTCGCATTCGCCCCAATCGAGGCGCCCTTCCGGATCAGGGTGCGGGGCAGTTTCCGCGGGTGTTGTGTACTGCGCGGAAACAGATCGTTCGTGAAGGTGGCGTTGGGTCCGATGAAGACATCGTCTTCCACCTTGATTCCATCCCCAGAGTTGAACGCCGCATTTCACCGTCACGGGATCGCCTATGACGATGTCATTTTCGATGAAGGTGTGGTCGCAGATACTGCATTCAGAACCAATGTGCGCGCCCGGCAAGACGTGGGCAAAGGCCCAAATGCGGGTATTATCTCCGATGGAAGATGATTCCACAACCGCGAGTGGATGTTGGAAGAAGCTCATTTCATGAAACGAAAAGCTTATCACATGAGCCGTGCGACAGCCCCTTTGGGCGCCGGCCCGCATGAAGTAGATTGAAAAGGCAGGTCCGCGCACCCATGCAGACGCAGTCGAGCCCGTGGCTGGAGAAGGTTGGCGATCTGGTGAACCGCAAGCCGGGATTCGTGATTGTCTTCTACACGGCGATCTATTTTGCGTTGACGCTCTCGACGGCGGCTCTGAAGCCCTTTTGGTACGACGAACTATTCACCCGGGTCGTGGCCACACGGAGCAGCTTTGCCGAATTGCTTCGCGTGTTGCGGCAAGGCTGGGACCTGCAACCACCTCTCTACTACCTGCTGGTGAAAGCGGGCCGTGCGCTGATGGACTCCGAGCTCGGTCTTCGCCTGCCGTCCGTGGTGGGATTGTGGCTCGGGAGCCTGTTCCTGTTCTTCCATTTGCGGCGGCTGATTCCGCCGGTGTTCGCGGCCTCGGCGCTGTTCCTGCCTTGGGCGACGATGGTTGCGCCCTTCGCAGTCGAGGCCAGACCGTATGCTTTGGTGTTCTGTTTTGCCTCGGCGGCGTTATTCTGCTGGAGCGAGACTCTCGCTGGCGGCAGCCGGTGGTGGCCCCTGGGGGGCTTGTTTCTGTCGCTCGTGGCGGTCTCGACGGTGCACTACTACGGCTTCACGGCGTTTGCGGCGTTGGCCGCCGGAGAGACTGTCCATACAGTGACGCAAACGCAGAGTTCGATGGGCGGTGTGGGGCCTCATGGCGCTGGCGTGCGTTCCCGTGGCGCTGCACTGGCCGCTGGTCCAAGAGTCCATGGAACTCTCTTCGGAAGGGGCATGGAACACGCCGCATCTTTCCATGCTGACCCAGGCTTACCTTTCGGCCAAGGCTGGCATCATGATGGGTCTCCTGGCGGTGGTTTGGACGGCGTTGCTGTGCCTGCCCGGCCGGAAGACGCCGGGCATACTCGGCGAAATCGTCGCGGCCTGGGTGGTGACGATCTGGCGCCGGCTATCGGCCTGATCGCCGCGTTCGCGATTTCGGGCATGATCGCGGAGCGCTACGTGCTGTTCTGGCACGCGGGCGCGATTGCGGCGCTGCTGTACGGCACGGCCCGGTTGAGCCGCCGGGATGTCCGGGCGGGGGTGCTGCTACTCGGCCTGACCGCAAGTCTGTTCATTGGCAGTGAGGTGCGTGGGGTGCGTTACGCATTAAGCGAACGGCGCCGGATGGACCAGGCGCTGGCCGAAGCAGGCGCGCTGCTCTCGGCGCAGCGGTTTCAGACAATGCCTCTGGTGGTGACGGACGCGTTCATGGCGTTTCAGTTGCGCCACTACGCGTCGCAGAGCACGCGCGACCGGATTGTGTACGTGACCGATAGCGATCTCCAGCCGAAGGGATCGCCGCATTACAGCATCGACCGCATTCTGCATACCGTCTATCTGCGCGGCTTCCCGTTGCCGGTGCGCGATGCGGGGGAGTTTTACAGTGCGGCCAAGCCGTTCCTGCTGGCATACGCGGAGCTGTGGGGTGGCGCCGCTATGGTTCGGATCCACGAGCACGGTTGCGCCCTGACACCCGCGGGCGCGTGGAACGGCCAGACTTTGTACCTGGTGGAGCGGTGCAACTAGCTACTTTCCGGCGCAAAAATCCGAGCTGTGTTTTTTGATCGAGCCAAGCAGGCATCCGCGAGTCGGCGGGCCGCTGTTCGCATTGACGGGATCGATGAACAATTTCTGAGGGATGTTGAG
>JBGPJK010000386.1:0-4399 GCA_041485425.1 Terriglobia bacterium
CCACTTGCCACCGCCCTCACCCGCGGCGGCAGGGCAGAAGCGCGCCGCGGGCTCGAGCGCCTGGCCGGAATTTTCGGCCGCGAAAATGTTTACGTCGAACTGCAACGCCACTTTCATCGCGAGCAGGAAGCGCGCAACCGTGCCGCCATCGAACTGGCACGCTCGTTGCGTCTTCCGCTGCTGGCCACCAACGGCGTGTGCTATGCCACTCCACGTCAGCGCGAATTGTGCGATGTCTTTACCGCCATCCGCCACCATCGCACGCTGGCCACCGCCGGACGCCTGCTGGCGCGCAACTCCGAGCGACACCTGAAATCACCGCAGGAGATGCAACAACTCTTCGCCGACCTGCCCGAAGCCATCGCCCATACCGCCGAACTGTCATCTCGCCTCGAATTCACCCTCAGCGATCTGGGATACCAGTTCCCGAAATACCCGGTACCCGCAGGCGAAACCATGATGTCGTTCCTGCGCGAGCGCACCTGGCAAGGCTTCCAGCAGCGCTATGGCCGGGTGGCGACTGACCTCCGCACCCGCGCCCGCCGCCAGATTGAGCGTGAACTGACCCTGATTGAGAAGCTTGATCTCGCCGGCTACTTCCTCATCGTCTGGGACTTGGTCCGCTTCTGCCGCGAGCAAAAAATCCTGGCGCAGGGACGCGGTTCGGCTGCCAACAGCGCCGTCTGCTACTCGCTCGGCATCACCGCCGTCGATCCCGTCGGCATGGACCTGCTCTTCGAGCGTTTTCTTTCCGAAGAACGCGGCGAGTGGCCCGACATTGATCTCGATCTCCCCAGCGGCGACCAGCGCGAACGCGTCATCCAGTATCTGTACCAGCGCTACGGCGAGCGCGGTGCCGCTATGACTGCGAACGTCATCACTTACCGCAGCCGCATGGCCGGACGCGAAATGGGCAAAGCGCTGGGCTTCGATCCCGAAACCCTCGACAAGGTTTCCGCCGCTGTTTCCACCTGGGAGTATCGCGACCAGAACGACACCTTCGACCACCGCTTTCATGATGCCGGACTCGACCTGCGCCATCCGCGTCTGCGCAAGTATTTCGAACTCTGCGTCGCGGTGCAGGATTTGCCCCGCCACCTCGGCCAGCATTCCGGCGGCATGGTCATCTGCCAGGGACAACTCGATTCCGTGGTGCCGCTGGAACCCGCCTCCATGCCCGGCCGCGTCGTAGTGCAGTGGGATAAAGAAGATTGCGCCGACCTCGGCATCATTAAGGTGGATCTGCTCGGCCTGGGCATGATGGCCGTGCTCGAAGACTCCATCCAACTCATCCGCGACAGTTACTGCGAAGAAGTCGACCTTGCCCACCTGCCGTCCGACGACCCCACGGTGTATTCCGCGCTGCAGAAGGCCGATACCATCGGCATGTTCCAAATCGAAAGCCGCGCCCAGATGTCGTGCCTGCCGCGCCTGCGCCCGCAGCGCTTTTACGACATCGTGGTGCAGGTGGCGATTATCCGCCCCGGCCCCATTGTCGGCCAGATGGTGAACCCTTATTTACAGCGTCGCCAAGGACGCCAGCCCGTGACCTACCCGCATCCTTCACTCGAGCCGGTGCTGGCGCGCACCTTGGGCGTGCCGCTTTTCCAGGAGCAGTTGCTGCGCATGGCGATGGTGGTGGCCGGATTCACCGGCGGCGAAGCCGAAGAACTCCGCCGCGCCATGGGATTCAAACGCTCGCAAGCCCGCATGAAAGAAATCGAGATCAGGCTCCGCGCCGGCATGGCACGCAATGGCATCGCGCGCGAAGCCCAGGAAGAAATCATCCTCGCAATCAGTTCGTTCGCGCTCTACGGATTCCCCGAATCCCACGCCGCCAGCTTCGCGCTGATCGCCTACGCCAGCGCCTACCTCAAATGTCATTACTTGGCCGCTTTTACCGCTGCCCTGCTGAATAATCAACCCATGGGCTTCTACCGTCCTGCGACCATCGTGAAAGACGCGCAACGTCACGGACTGAAAATCCTTCCTATCGATGTGATGTGGTCAGAGTGGTCTTGTACGTTGGAACCAGTCGCCAGTTCCCGGTTCTCAGTTCCCAGTTCAGCGGTTGGGCAAACGCCGGCTCTCCGGCTTGGCTTGCGCTACGCCCGCGGACTGCGCGAGGAAGCCGCTCGCGCACTGGTTCATCAGCGCAACCTCGCTCCGTTTACCTCCATTCGCGATCTCGTCCACCGCGTCCCCGAGCTACGCAAAGACGAACTGAACACCCTGGCCGAAATCGGCGCGCTGAATTCTATTGGTAGCGCCGGCGTCTCGCCGGCTGTCGTGGGGGCGTCCTCGCCCCCACTCGCGGACAACTCGGTACTCGGGACCCCGTACTCGCAGCTTCACCGCCGCGACGCCCTCTGGCAGGTCGAGCGCGCCGTCCGCCATTCCGGCCCGCTGCTGGATGAACTGCCCGAACCCGACGCCAAATCCCCGTTGCGTCCCATGAATGAAGAAGAGCGCCTGGTGGCCGACTTCCGCGGCACCGGCCTGACCGTGGGCCCGCATCCCATGGCGTATCACCGCGCGCAAATGACGGCCCTTGGCATCCGCCGGGCCAGCGAACTCCGCCGCATTCCCAACGGCCAGCATGTGCGCATTGGCGGAGGCGTCATCGCCCGCCAGCGTCCCGGCACCGCCAAAGGTTTTGTCTTTCTCAGCCTGGAGGACGAGACCGGCGTGGCCAACGCAATCATCAAGCCTGACCTGTTTCAGAAAAACCGGCTGCTGTTGAGTTCCGAGCAGTTTCTTATGGTGGAAGGCATTCTGCAGAACCAGGACAACGTGATTTCGGTGAAGGCCGAACGGGTGCGGCCGCTCTCCATCACCCGCGCCCAAACCACCTCGCACGACTTCTACTGACCTCGCGAGTGCCGGTTACTGGGCAAAACCGCGCAATTGAGTTGGGGGGCGAGATGGTTGCCTCGGTACTCGCTACTCACTCCCAAATGTTACGAAGGTATAAATTTTTTCTTTCTTCTCCCACATCCACAGCCATCCGGGTTATGATTGCGGCATCATCCACCGCTAATCTACGTGGGGCCAAACTATTTCTATGGTTAACGTGTATGTGGCTCATTCATCAATTCGATTCATTCCTGAATCTTGGTATCTGTAAGGAGTATCCGAAGATGGCTAAAGCAAAGACGCCCCGCACCAACGGCCCTTCCCGCAACAAGCAGGTTGCCACAATGCCCGAGAGCAAAGTTGCTGCCATGCCCGAAGTCATTGTTGCGTCGGAAGTTAAGAAGACTTCCCATCCCATCCCGATTGACCTGGAAGGCGAAATCCGCCGCCACGCTTACGAGTTGTACGAGCGGCGCGGATGCACCCCAGGCTACGACCTCGAAGACTGGCTGGTTGCCGAACGGGAAGTCATGACCCGTTACAACCAGCAGCGGACCGCCTAGGTTCGGGAACTCCGGGAATCTTGGCTACGGACCGCTGCGTTGCGCGCCCTTAGCCTGAAACGGAGTTCTTTCTAACCGAAGTCCTGCTCAGCGACGACGATCCCACGCAGTTGCGTGCCCGCGAAGCCGTGCCGCGTGAGGCGGCTTTTCCATCCTCACCGCTACCACGGCTGACCGGGGACTCGCGCTGCTGTGCGATCCCCACGCTGCACTCCGGGTAATCGTTACCAACCGTGATGCCCGGCGCGAGCGGGGCGGTACTCGTACGCGGATTTCGGCGCGTGGGTCTTTCCGCACCGGTGTTCGGGATCAGCGGCCTGGCTGAGGAGGCGTACGAAAATCTGAACGTCAGCTTTTTGAACAGACCTTGTCCGCCTTGGGAATTGATCCGCCCGGTGCGCGACGCCGTGCAGAGAAACACGTGATTTTGACCCACACTGCGACCTCCTTTTGTTGGTCACAAACGTGCACCTTCGACAGTTTGTGGGTTTGGGCGGTTCTGTGAGATACACTGGTAGCCACACGGTTCGGCCGAGCCTCTAGTGGGGGCGTTCCTTCGTTGAACGGAAGCAACTCTGGGCAACCTTCGAACCTGGATAAAGCTCCGACCTTCAATCGCTTTGCTTGTGGGCTTTGTGGTTGCCTCGGCGGGTTGTTTCTGAAAAAATACTGAGCTTGCCATGTCGCAAATAGGCAGTTTCGCGCTTTTACTCGCGTTGGCCCTGAGTGCTTACTCATTCCTGGCGGGATGGCTGGCCCTGGCTCGTCCGGGGCCAGGATCGGAGCGGCTGGGAGAAACCGCGCGCCGCGCCGGCATCGCCGTGTTTGCCATCGTTTTCCTCGCGGCGGTGGTGCTGGTGGTGGCCGCCTTCCAGGACGACTTCTCCATCGCCTACATCCTGCACCACAGCAACCGCGACCTGGGCGCGCCGTACAAGTTTGCCGTGCTGTGGTCGGGGCAGGAAGGATCGCTGCTGTTC
>JBGPJK010000387.1:0-4398 GCA_041485425.1 Terriglobia bacterium
AACCTCTGCACCCAAAAGGACTTAGCATGATCACGATCGAAGAACACCAGAAGACGGAACAAGCGCTAACGCTCATCCGTTGCGGATTCCGGACCAAAATCGTCGAACACGCCACGGGTTTACGCATGAGTATCGTGCGCCAACTCTACAAGGAAATATGGGGATGCAGCCCCACTCCCGGGATGTTGCCGCAGTCGGTGAATGTTGTAAAAAGTTGGGGGCGCTTGGCCCAGGCGAGTCTGTTCGCCGATGTGTACCACGGGCTGCACGGGTCGATAATCTACCGGCAGGTTGATATTACCCGGGTCCTATGCGCTTATCGCGCGTACGTCATGCTTCACAGCCAGATGGCATTGGCGAATCAGCCCTTAGACATCAACGCCGCCTGGGTGATTGCCCGCGACCTTCGGGCCGGGACGGCGATGCTGAGGCGCTGCAAATGCGGTTATCCGACAATGCTGCTGGCGCACCAACACAAGAAGATGCTGTGTCCGATATGCCAGGCGCCGGTGCGGGCGAGTCGAACAAACTGAGTTGCGGGTTGTTCCGCACGCCGGTGGCGGCGTGATTAGGAATTAGCCAGGGACAGGCTAAATTTTCTGCTCACATCAGCATCCAATTACGCTGTACGACGCACAAACTGCGCCGGTCGCTGATCAAGCCGACCGACGACGTTTGCGATAAAGGGCCGGGGCGCCAGTGTGACCAAATTGTGACGCCCTCCAGTCCATTCCAGTCCATTCCAGTCCATCTGAGTCACGGACGCGCGGAGCCGGGGCGCGTAACGTGAATTACATGACCGCAGATTCGGCGGATTGCTTTCGCAATACGAAGGTCTGGGGTTCGAGATCCCCTTTTGCATCCCGGTCGAACCGCGACGGCGAAAGTTACCCGGGGTGCCACACTTTGCCGCACCGCACCTATGGTTCTAGGACGGCGGCGAACAAACTTGCATATTTAGAAACGCCGGTAGACTCGTCGTGCACGCATTTATTTCTGGCGCGATCGGAGGAATCGGTGACATTCAACGATGAGTATCTGAACTACTGGGGCACGGTGTTCGTGGCCAGCCTCTCCATGGCGAAATACTACTTTGTACCATAATCCATAACAAATTCTCAGTCTTGCCCCATCGCACATAGCCGGTAGCATCGGGACCATGCGGTCGCTCCTGTTTCTGCTGATTCATTTACTGACCACGCTGGCTAGGCTGCTCGGTCCCGGTGGCATCAAATCTGTTGTCGCGGAGAACCTGCTCATGAAGCAGCAGCTTCTGGTCATGAAGCGTTCCCGACGCCGAGCACCGGCGTTGTCGCCCGTCGATCGGTGCTGCCTGGGATGGTTGTCGCTATTCATTACTCCTCGCCGGTTACTTCGGGCAGCGGTGGTCATCAAGCCCTCTACCCTGCTGTCTTTCCACCGCGCGTTGATAAAGCGAAAATACAGCCTCCTATTTTCTTCTTCCCGACACGGAGACAAACCGGGACCCCAAGGACCATCGACCGAGTTGATTTCCGCCATCGTGGTGATTAAACAACGCAATCCTCGGTATGGTTGTCCGAGGATCGCGCTCATTATTGCCAACACCTTTGGCATACCAATCGACAAAGATGTCGTGCGACGCGTATTGGCGAAACACTACCGGCCTGGCCCATCCTTAGGCGGAGGTCCGTCGTGGCTAAGCTTTATCGGTAATATGAAAGATAGCCTTTGGAGCGTGGATCTATTCCGATGTGAATCGATTCGGCTCAAGTCCCATTGGGTAATGGTGGCCATGGATCAATTCACTCGGCGTATCATTGGATTCGCCGTCACGACCGGGGATGTCGATGGACCGATAGTCTGCCAAATGTTCAGCCAGGCCGTTTCGCGTTGGGGCGATCCGAAATATCTCAGCTCGGATAACGATCCGCTGTTTACCTTTCACCGATGGCGAGCCAATCTGCGGATCCTCGGAATCGAGGAAATCAAAACGATACCGTACGTGCCCATTTCCCATCCCTTCGTCGAGCGTCTCATTGGAACAGTGCGGCGGGAGTTCCTGGATCAGATCCTGTTTTGGAATGCCGCCGACTTGGAGCGGAAGCTGAATACATTCAAGGACTATTACAACAGACATCGCGTCCACGCATCGCTTGATGGTAGAACTCCAGAACAAGTGAGCGGTGACCTGCCACCTACCCCGGTTCAACTTGATCGGTTCGCCTGGATGTCACACTGTCGCGGGCTTTTTCAGACGCCGGTGGCGGCGTGACTTGTAATTCGCCATACACACGCCAGCAGCCGGGAGGTGATGGACGTCCTCCGTCTCGCAGCGCCTATGCGCATCAGGCTTGGCGACATCACGAGCTCCTCCATGAACCGCCACTATTCAGACAAACAGTCGGCTTTCGATACAAAGTCCAAATTCAGTTAAACACACACCGTGCCATAAACTTTGATGCAGGTCAAAAGCACTATTCGCCCATCGCACAAACTATATGGAAAATCCTTGCCCCCGCGTGGCGTTTTTTTAGCAATTTAGACCGGCCAAGGCGCAATTTTCATAGTGCCATTTTTGCGTTCGCGTTTTTAGGTCTCTAGCCTGGTGAACCAAGAGTTTTCATAATATTGGGCTATCCAGGAACTGATTGTTCCATATTCATGTCACATAGTATTGAAATCAATCCAGGAGGCTTGTCATGAAAACACTTCTGATTGCCTTAACGACCGGGATCGCCCTGTTGATATCTTACGGGGCAGTGAGCGCTGCGGACCAGACACAAACCGCAAGAATGGAGGCGTGCTTCAAAGCGCATGGAAAGTTGATGCCTAAGCCCGCTGTGATGAACAGGGAAGCGTGCTGGCGCGCACATCGGCATTTGATGCCTGATTAACAAGCACTCGTGTGTAGAGGTGAACCCGTCAGGTGAAGGCGGAAATCCAGCCTGCGCGAAGTCCATTCGCCACGGCCACCAGTTCTGCCGCCTCGTGTACGAGCACAGCGATAGCTATGCTCAGCCCTCCACCCAAAGCGAGCGGAATCAACACAACCAGTATCAGGATCGAGAACACGATGTTCTGGGCGCTCACGCGCCGTGCCTTGCGCCCGAGGCGCAGCACTTCCTCCACCTTCACCAGATCGTCGGCCATGAGCGCCACGTCGGCGGCCTCGATGGCGGCATCCGTACCGGCCGCACCCATAGCCACACCGCAGGTAGCGGCGGCAAGCGCGGGGGCGTCGTTCACGCCGTCGCCCACCATGAGCACGTCGCCGTGCTCGCGCTGCAACTGACCTACGGCGCGTACCTTGTCCTCCGGCTTGAGTTCGGCGCGCACGTCGTCGATCCCGAGCAGGCGCGCGAAGGCCTGGGCGGTTCTTAAGTTGTCGCCGGTCAGCATTACGGTGCGAATCCCAAGCGCATGCAGTGCGACGATAGCGTTTTGTGCCTCGGCACGAATCCGGTCCTGAAGCCCAAGCAGACCACGGATGCCCGTCGTGTTACCGACCAGCACAACGGTCTTACCCTCTTCCTGCAGTCGGGCGACTTGCGTTTGCACCGCACTCAAATCGACGCCTTGGCATTCGAACAACTTGGGGTTGCCCACGTACCAAGTCTGACCGTGAATGAGACCTTTCGCGCCAGCGCCGGTGAGCGCCTCGAAATCTCTTACCTCGGCCGGCGTTATTCCCAACTCGCGTGCCTTGGCCATGATCGCCTTGGCGAGCGGGTGCTCGGAGAAATGTTCGAGCCCGGCCGCCAAGGAAAGCAACTCGGTCTCCGTGCTATCCACCGGTAAGACCTCCATCACAACCGGCTCGCCGTGGGTGAGGGTGCCGGTCTTGTCGAAGGCGACGACGCGAATCGTACCCAGGTGTTCGAGGTGCACGCCACCTTTAATAAGGATGCCGCGTTTGCCGGCGGCGCCGATGCCGGCGGCCATGGCCACGGGCGTGGACATGATGAGAGCGCAGGGCGCAGCCGCCACCAATAATACGACCGCCCGCAGCGACCATTCCGCCATGGAGAGCCCGAGCGCCCACGGTACTATCAGGAGCGACAACGAAGCCAGGAGTACCGCCGGCGTGTAGCGCCGCCCGAAGCGCTCGATCCACTGCTGCGCTTTGCCTTTTCTCTCCTGTGCTTCCTCGACCAGGTGAATGATCTTCGAGAGCGTATTGTCGGCGAACGCGGCCGTGACCTCGACTTCGAGCGCGCCTTGTTTATTGATAGAAGCGGCAAACACTTTCATACCCGGACCCTTGTCCACGGGGATGGACTCGCCGGTGACCGGCGATTCGTCGAGACTCGACTGACCCACGCGGATGATGCCATCGGTGGGCAGGGCCTCGCCCGGCCGCACGACGAAGATATCGCCGGGTTTGAGCGTCTCGGCCGGCACCGTGATTTCCCCGCC
>JBGPJK010000388.1:0-4393 GCA_041485425.1 Terriglobia bacterium
AACAGCCCTTCTCCGGGCACCTGTAGCCGGTCAGTTCGCCGTCGAACCAACTGGTTTCGGCAAGATCCGGGTTAATCCAAAACGCCTTGCCGCACTTCGGGCACTTTTTCCGATAGCGCCGCTCCATTTCGGCCAGGCGGTCAAAGGCGGTGCCCACATCGGCCCGCGCTACTTGCGATTCAAATCTCTGAGTGCCACTCGACCCGCGGACGAACATCTGCACTCCGCAGGGGTCACACACAACATAGGGTTTGCGCTTCTTGGTCTCCCGCACATCGAGACTGGCGCTGCACACCGGACAAGGGAAACGGCGATTGGCCTTCTGTGCCATAGTTGTTAACAGACTCTTGCAGTAGTAATTATACATCCGTCTGTCAAGCGGTTGTGTCCATAAATCTTGCAAAAGCTAATACACGCGTATATGCTTTCGTCTATGCCCACGAGATTTGGCGCGTACATGCGGACGTTACGAAAACAGAGGGGGCTGACCCTCAAGCAAGTGGAACAGTCCGCCCAGGTGTCGAATGCCTACATTTCGCAATTCGAGCGCGGTCTCAGGAATCCTCCGCATCCGGACATTCTGAACCGTTTGGCAAAGGTCTACGAAGTACCGGCGCGAGAGCTGATGGTCGCCGCGGGCTACCTCACGGACGATGCAGAAGCGGAAAAGCGGCGGAATATCGAAAAGGCATACGCGCATGTAGTCAGCGATCCCACATACCACCACGGAACCCGCATTAGGGACGCACATATCAGCTTGGATGTGAAGCGGTTTATTATCGAAATGTACGAGAAAACAACGGGAAGAAAGCTGCTGGAGAGTGCCTGATCTATGGACCCAGAAGTCACCATCGACCAACCTTTAACGCTGCGCGGTTATTGCGAGGCTGCATTTTCGAAGCATTCCAAGTCTTGGCCCCCAAGCGAAAGCGCACTCGCTGACGAATTCATCAGTTATTTTCATTTCAAGGAATTCGTGACCCTCGATTACCTTCAAAATCTCTGTCAGAAATTAGAAATGACTATACGTATTGAAGAATTGCCCAAAGGCATTCGGGGATACAACCACGCATATGGGAACAAACGGGAAATTGTGGTCGGAACGGCTGGACCCCGCGCCACCGTGCTGGGTAGCCAGGAACACACGCTATTGCACGAATTGCGGGAGCAGATCGAGTACGAGTTCCGCAAGAGTGGGCATCCGGTAGCAGGGCCTTACGATCAGGAAGACCGGGCGGAAACGTTCGCGAGTTCGGTTCGAAGCGTCGCCTCGATGAAGGGCCTGGAAACGCTAGTCGGAGATATTTCTGAAATTAAGTCCGGTTGGGCACGGTTCGGTGCCATCCTGCTTATGGTGATTATGTTTCTCGGGTATTCCTTCACGTGTATCGCACTACCGCAGTGGGAAGACAAGTTGTAACCAGCGGTTTCGGGAATCGCTTCCGATACGTTACGAACGTATGTAACGTTAGGACCTCGACAGCGACCGGCATCTCCATATTTCGCTTGCGCTTGCGTCGGTATGTCTGACCAAATTGGGATTCCGTCCGCGCTCTGGCCTGGACAAAGACAAGAAATCTACCAACAATATGGTTTTGCAGCGCTAAAATCTCGTTCCTGATGCTCTCCGTAGAAATTCCCGGTCTGTCGAAACCGCTGCCGCCCTGCCGCCAATCACGTTCTCCCGGCAAAGAACGGGATTCCGAAACCGGACTCGACTACTTCGGCGCCAGATACTACGGCAGCAATATGGGGCGGTTCATGCAGCCCGATCCGCTGCTAAACAGCGGACGGCCCTGGGACCCGCAGAGCTGGAATCGTTACTCGTATGTCCGCAACAGCCCATTGAGCAACATCGATCCCACAGGTCTCTACGATCTGAACAACACCTGTGCCAGCGACAATAAGAAATGCAACAAGAAGTTCAGGCAACACGCGGATGACTTGAAGAACGGGCTGAAAAATCTGCAAGACCAACTCAAGAACGTAAAAGACCCGATACAGAAGGCACGGCTGGAAAAGGCATTAGGGGCGATTGGAACCGAGGGCGATCACAATGGTGTCACTGTAGCTTTCGGAGCGACGAAGGGCGGTGGGGCTGGGGAGACCGATCCCGTGTACAACCAGCAGACAGGCAAGGTAGATTACACCGTCACGTTCGATCCGAGTAAGATCAGCGGCCAAAACGAGTACGCAGGTGCTGGTGCCCATGAAGGAACGCATATCGACGACCTAAGCAATCCGCTGTACAACAATCCCGCCACGACACTGAGCGACTTTTCCCTTGAGTATCGCGGATATCAGACTTCCATCTTCGCGGCATCTGCACTTGGCGGTTCCTCGTTCTCGGCAAAGTATGATGGCAAGAATTACGAACTCTGGAATGGCAGTTGGGCAGCAGTGGACAAGAACGTCACCAACTTCGTCACCAAATTCCACAATCAAAATGGAAAGCCGAATCATCCAGAAACGACGCCGCATAACCCGTGGCCGAACTGAGGTGCTTTATGACTAAGAACTTTCGGCGGCTAGCTTTCATGGTGGCGGTCCTTTGGGCATGTGCTGCAATGGCTCAAGACTCCAAAGTAGCTCTGCCGATGGTAGCCGGGGCCGCAGTGCCGCTCTATCCGCCACTAGCACGTGCGGCCAACGTGCAGGGAGTTGTTCACGTGAAGATCACCACAGATGGGCATCGCGTGATTGCTACGCATGTTAAAGACGGGCACAAACTCTTAGCAACTGCTGCCGACGAGAACGCCCGAACATGGCAGTTCGCGACTCACGACCCGACCACGTTCACGGTGACCTACCATTACAAACTAGATGCCAAGTTGAAGGGCAACCCCAATAACCCGACGGTCATACTCCGGCTACCGACTGAGGTGGAGATTTTCAGTCTGCCGATGGTCCTTGACACAGCTGGCAAGATTGCTGCTCACGAGCGTGGACATGCTGAAGGCACAGAGAACTTGGACCTGAAGGGTGACGAGTCCCGCCTCAAGCATTTTACCGGTAGGGACTTAGGGCCTAACAGATAGCAGCTTGCGTCGGTGTGCGTCGGAGAGCCTGGAGGTACTTTATGGCTCTCACGACAGACACCAATGCACAGCGCCAACAACCGCCCACGCTGGACATCCTGCTCTATCAGCACCTGAATGCTCTCCAAGTAAGAGGGTATTCAGACTACACAGTTCGAAATCGGTTAGTGCACATTCGATTCTTTCTCCGCTGGTGCAGAAAGCGCGGCATAGCCGTCACTGCTCAGATCACCTCGTCTATCCTCCAGCAGTACGCGCAGTACACGTTTGATTACCGCAAGAGAAACGGCGAGCCGCTCACGGTAGCTTCGCGACACGCCCGCCTGGTGCCCTTGCGCGTCTGGTTCCGATGGATGCTGCGGCAGGGCCTCATTACCGCTGGCTTGGCCGATGAGATCGAACTGCCCCGCCTCGGGCGACCACTGCCGAGAAACATCCTTTCGTCACTGGAGGTCGAACACGTGATGTCGCAACCAGATGTCACAGCGCCAATAGGACTGCGAGACCGCGCCATCCTCGAACTTCTGTACTCGACCGGCATCCGGCGGCTGGAACTGGTCCGCCTCAAGCTGCACGACCTCCAGCTTGACCGCAAATTGATCTTTGTTCGGGAAGGCAAGGGAAAGAGAGACCGCTACATTCCGATTGGTACACGCGCAGACACATGGGTACGCAGGTACGTTCTGCAAGCTCGTCCAGCACTTGCGAGTGCTTTAGTTGCCGATACGGTGTTCCTGAGCCGCTACGGAGGGCCGCTGAGCCGCGATCACCTGACGTGGATTGCGCGACGCTATGTCGCAAGCGCCAGGCTGGGCAAGAGCGGCGCGTGCCATCTGTTCCGGCACACGATGGCCACGCTGATGCACGAAAACGGAGCGGACATCCGTTGCATCCAGCAAATGCTAGGCCACGCTGACATCAAGACAACGCAAATCTACACGCAGGTTGCAATCCGCACCCTGCAACGGGTCCATGCTGAAACGCATCCGGCGGAACTCTGATCCTGAACGTACGTCTTGCCGAGCAGCTCGCGATTGGGACCGCGCGGCGCTAGAAAACCCCACCCTGTCGCTCAAACGCCGGGAGCGACAAGGGTGGGGCACTCGCAGTGGTAGTTAATGGAGCGAGATGGTGGGCCAGCCCCATCTCTAGAACTGCGAATAGCGTTGTGCAGTCTTAAGCAAGACATCGGACGGATCGCCCTTCGCAAGTTGCTGCGCAAACTCTAAGAATACACTTCTAGCTTCGTCAATCGCCATTTGGAGCATGGGCACTAGAAGGACCTCCTCGCCTGCAAAGAGGTTGTACCACTCGGTGCACGAAATGGCCCAGCTCTGGTGTTCATCGGTAAGTAG
>JBGPJK010000389.1:0-4383 GCA_041485425.1 Terriglobia bacterium
ACGAGGAGATCTACTTCCGCGCCTCTCTGTTGTCCACGTTGCCCGCGGTCATCGGCAGGACGCATGCGCTGTTGATCAACGCGGTTTTCTTTGGACTGGCGCATTATCTGTACGGCTCACCGCCCGGTGTGATCGGTTTTCTGATGACTGGCTTCCTGGCGTGGCTGTTGGGCAAAAGCATGCTGGAGACCAGGGGCCTCGCCTGGCCTTGGTTCATTCACTTCTTACCCGATGTAATCATTTTCGCTTCTTACGCGGTCCTGCGGGTTCAGATTAAAATCTAGAGTTTCAAAGATAGGTGTTGTAATCAGGCGTGGGTGTTGAAAAACTCGGGATTTCAGAAATCAGGGAGAATTTGGGGGATAGAAAGTGTCTAGCCGGGCAGAGAAAGCCGTTTGTAGGGCATCCTGACGCGATCTAATTTCTGCGGATTTCTAGAAAGTGAGTTTTTCAACAGCCACAGGCGATTACACCAACTATCCCGAACGGCCATTCATGGGAGAGCTATGGCATCTAGCTCTGTAGCACCTGCCCGAGCTCTTCCCATTCCGCCAAAAAGCCCTTGAGCTCTGCTTTGTTGTCGGCCAGTTCCTGGGTGAGGCGCTGGGTTTCTTCCGCGCTGACGAAGGTTTGCAGCGAAGCCTCGCACTGGGCGATGGCCGCTTCCCGGTCGGCGATCTCTTGCTCGACTTCCTGAAGCCGCGCTTGCATCTGCTTGCGCTTGATGGGATTCAGGCGCTTCGACTTGGACTCGGAAGCCGACTGACTGGCTCCTGCCTGATTGCCATTCGTCGGCTGCGCAGTAGCCAGCGGCGAGGCGGCCACCGTTTTCTGCAATGCTTCCGCTCCGCCCTGCTTGCGCCAGAGATAGTCCTCGTAGTTGCCGGGATAAACGTCCACGTGGCCATCGCCAATCTCGAAAACGCGCGTCGCCAGCTTGTCGATGAAATACCTGTCGTGGGAGACGAAAACCACAGTGCCCGTGTAATCCGACAACGCCTTCAGCAGGACATCCTTGGCCCGCATGTCCAGGTGGTTGGTGGGTTCGTCCAGCAGCAGGAAATTGGCGGGGTGCAGCAGCATGCGCAGCAGGGCATAGCGGTTGCGCTCGCCGCCCGACAGCACGCCGATGCGCTTGAAAACGTCATCCGCGGAAAACAGGAAACAGCCCAGCAGACTGCGCAGTTCGGTTTGGGTCGAGCGCGGCGAAAGTTCCCCGAGATCATCGAGGATGCGGGCATCGGGATTGAGTTCCTTGTACTGGTCCTGCGCGAAATAATCCGCTTGGACGTTGTGCCCGAGGCGGTACTCGCCTTTGGTCAGAGACTCTTCATTCGCCAGTAACTTGATCAGGGTGGACTTACCCGCGCCATTCACTCCCACCAGCGCAATGCGGTCGCCGCGTTCGATCATGAAACTGACTTCGCGAAATACTTCTTTCTCTCCGTACGACTTTGCCACCCCCGCGAACTCTGCCACGATCCTGCCACTGGCCTTGGGCTGCGGGAAGGAGAAATGGATCGTCCTTTCTTCCTGCGGCAGCTCGATGCGTTCCATTTTCTCCAGTTCCTTGATGCGGCTCTGCACCTGCTTGGCTTTGGTGGCGGTGTAGCGGAAGCGATTGATGAAAACTTCCAGTTGCTCGATGCGTTCGTGCTGGTTGCGGTGCGCGGCTTCCAGCTGTTCCAGGCGCTGCGTCTTCTGGGCCAGGTACTTGTCGTAATTGCCGCTGTAAAGATGCATCCGCTGGTTCCAGATTTCGACAATCTTGTTCACCGTCACGTCGAGGAAGTAGCGGTCGTGGGAGATGAGCAGGAATGCATAAGGATAGTTGTTCAGGTACTCTTCCAGCCAATTGCGAGCCTCGAGGTCAAGATGGTTGGTGGGCTCGTCGAGCAGCAACAGGTTGGGCTGCTGCAGCAGTAGCTTGGCCAGCGCGATGCGCATCTGCCAGCCGCCGGAGAATTCTTCCGTATCGCGACTCCAATCCTGCTTGCGGAAGCCCAGGCCCGAGAGCACGGTTCCCACCTGCGCCTCGATGGCGTAGCCGTCACGCGTCTGAAATTCGTGCTCGATGCGATGATATCGTTCGGCGACCTGGGCGTACTCACGCGACGCATGATCGAGTTCCGACATGCTCCGCGTCAGGTCTTCCATCTCCTGTTCCAGCCCGCGCAGTTGAGCGAAGATGGTCATGCACTCGGCAAAGACAGTCCGGCCGGAGAGGGCGAGGCCATCCTGGGGCAGGTACCCTGCGCTAATCCCCTTGGCGGTGCTGCTCGAGCCATAGTCAAGGGTTTCGAGGCCAGCCAGGATCTTCATCAGGGTGGATTTGCCGGTGCCGTTCGCGCCCACCAGGCCGACCCGGTCGCGAGGGGTAATCAGCCAGTCGGCTCCCTCAAACAGGAGCTTGTGACCATAGCGCTTGCCGGCGGAGGACAACTGGATCATGGTGTTCCTGCAATCGTCTCATGAGAGAGCACAATCCAGGAAAAGCTTAACGCAGAGGACGCAGAGTACGCGGGGTTGAACTGGAACCCATGGGGGCGAAACTCTGGCCAGGGCAGATCTGTTCCAGGGCCCGGTCGATGACCGCCTGCAGTTCACAGGCGTATTTGATCTCACGGCCTTTGGCCAGGATGTTCTTGGAGCCGTCGGCAGAAAACCAGGTCGGGTTACGCATCGCTTCAGGGGGCCGCGAAAACTGTTCGACCTCGAGCAGAAACGCTTTCACCACAAATTCCTGAATTCCCGGAGGCTTCCAGAAAACGCCTTTGGAGTGCAGATAAAGATGGAAATGACGCGGCTCAATGCTGCCTCGGACGCCAGCCTCTTCCCATGCTTCACGTTCCGCGGCTTGACTGTGCGACATCGATGGTTCGGGGTCGCCCTTGGGAAAGGTCCACTTCCCCCCGCCATTGGTATTCACCAGAAGGAACTCGGCAGCCGTTCCTTTCCGACGATAGCAGACCGCGGCCACCTGGAACGGTAAAGCAAACCGCGGAAACCGGGGCGCACCCATCTTTATGAAGCCTCCATGAACCTTCTAAAATCCGATGATAGTTCGAGAATATTGCAGCAATGTTAAAGTGCAACGAAAAAGGTGCAATCGGGACATTACCGAAGGGGGTACCCATCTGGGGAGAAGAAAGTTAGCGGTGGCGGATGGGGCTGCTGATTTGACGGGTATGGCCTTTTCCGGCGATCACTTCCTCGGGGCACCTCGCTTGGGTTTAGGATGGGCCAGCACAGGCAATCCAGCAACTTAGGGTAAGGCAGCCTGGGGTGCTCCAGATGCACACGATTGGGGTGGCAGCGTAATGGGGCGCTGGAAGATGGCCGGAAGTCAGCCCTGGGCATGGAGACCAAAGGCCCTAGGCAAGTGTGCAAATTGTTTCATCTTGACATAGACAGCGGTGTCGGAACACACTCACATGCCCTCCCTTGGGCCCAACTTTGCGGGGAATTGAACCAGGATTAGTCCCTCTCAGCAAGAGGGGTTCGCTCTGCACTCGATCACTCTGAAACACTGGCGTTTTTCGCACACAGGAGATACTCCATGTTGAACGTTTTCCGCAGGGAGCGGAGCCATCCGACCGCTCTGCTTGTGATATTCGTGTTGACCATCCTGATGGCGCTTCCGCTGTCGGCGGAGCAGGCCAAAGCCGGGCAGACCGCGAGCAAGCAAAACCCTTCCGCCAGCAAGGCGGGCTCCAGGGTCGATCCAGCTGTGGCCGGTTCCTGGGGGGTGCCGCAGACGTTGGGCACGGTGGGCATCCATGCCGCTCTGATGCATACCGGCAAAGTAGTCTTCTGGTGGTACCCGTTGGGTACGGCGACCAACTCACCGGCCAAGCTGTACGACTCCGCGACCGGCGTGATCAAAGATGTAACCATTCCGTTTGCCGGGGACTTCTTCTGTTCTGGCATGACGATCATGAAGGATGGCCGCTTGTTGGTCATTGGCGGACTGTTGGGTAATCCATTTCCCCATGTCCCGGACAAGGGAGTCTCGCAGACGGCGATTTTTGACCCAGTCACGGAGACCTGGTCGCCGGGCACGCCAATGAATTTCGCCCGCTGGTACCCCACTGCCGTCGAACTGAACAATGGCCAGGTCCTGGCGCTCACCGGCAAGAACGCTGCCGCCACGGCGATCGTGCCACAGATGGAAACCTACAATCCCACGACCGGCAAGTGGACGACACTGCCCACAAGTGCCAACATCGGACCTACCAGCGATACCTACTTGAAGATGAAACTGCTCCCCAGCGGCAAGCTCTTCATGGGCGGTGCGAACGCGCAGTCGATGCTTTTCAGCCTGGCGACGAACAAATGGGTTCTGAGCGCCAAAATGAACTTCGGCACCCGCTACCATGGGGG
>JBGPJK010000390.1:0-4380 GCA_041485425.1 Terriglobia bacterium
CCCGACGGAAGAAAATCCGTTCGGGCCAAGATTGACAGGGTAACACGAGGCAATCAAGTTACCGAAGGGAAGGGCCGTTGGTCGCGATTCCACAGGACGGGCGAGTCGCCCGTCCCACACGAGCCTGTTTTGGTCTAAGCCTCCAGAGCACGCGCAGATAAAGAAACGCCGGTCGAGTATTGCACTCGACCGGCTACTGTCTTGACGGACTCAGTCTGCTTACTGCTGAGCCGCGGGCTTCGCCTTCTTCTTGGGCGCGGCGCGGGGATGATCCGGAACCGCCTTTACTACCGACTCATCCACTGCATGCGTGCCTTCGCCTGAGAACGTACCGCCAGCGGGAACGATCCAGTATTCGGCGGTCTTGGTGCCGGCGCTGCCGGTGCGGGTCTCGATGCGGCTGGGATCGATTCCCAGCTTGGCTTCGCCGCCGGTGAGATACGCCTTCGAATTGACGGCGCGTTCGGCCGCCAGATTCTTGCGCTTCTCGGCGGGTTCGGCGTTGCCGACGATGACCAGTTTGTTGTCTGCGTTCTGCTGCAGGTTCTTGGCAACGTCGTCCAGTTTGCCTTTGCACTCGTTGTCCACGCGCCACGGCTTCCCGATCTTGGCCATATTCTCGAAGTCGCAGTCGGCCAGCTTGCTGGCTTGCGGCGGTGGTGGTGGCGCAGGTGGATTTTCCACCGTTACCTGAGTGGAGGCCGGCGTATTCAGGCCGCGCGAATCCGTACAAGTCGCGCTCACCGTGATCGGACCGGCGGATGCGCCCGTCGTGTTCAGGGTCCCGGTGTTGCCGCTCCCTGAAACGCTTCCACTGCTGGCAGTCCAACCGCCAACGGTCACGGGAACGTTATCTGGGCTGGTGCAGTTGCAGGTGATGGTTGAGCTCCCGCCAGCCTGCAAGGATGCCGGGCTTGCCGAGCAAGACATGGTTGGTGGATTCTTGGGCGGCTCTTTCACCGTATAGTTCGCGGTGCAGGTGGCCTCTCCGCCCGTCTTCTTTTTGGGATCGGTGATGTGCGCGGTAACTGTGTAATTGCCGCCGGCAACTCCATTGGTGTCGATGCTCGCGGTGTTGTCCTTGCCGGTGACTTTTCCGCCGGTACCGCTCCATGCGTAATTCAGCGAGTGTTTGGGATTGAAGTTTGCGGGAGTGGCGGTAGCCGTGATGGGCTCGCCTACCAAGACTTCGCTGGGCTGCACCGAGCAACTTGCCGAGGGCGTCAAGGTCTCGGGATAGCCAAGGTTAAACACCACGCCGGTGCGCAGCCGCACCCCGCTCAGCGAGACTCGCCGGAGATTGGGGAACGACGAGGACACTACCGACGAATAGTTTTGCCGGGCCCATACGTAATCTGCTTCAAACAGCCGCAAGTAGAACCAACGGGTCAGGCGCAGATCCATTCCGCCCCCCAGAATCGCGCCAATGCCGTTCGCCTTGGGCAGGTCGGTTATTACGAGCCGGTTGTAGCTCAACAAAGTATGCAAGAAGTAGTTGGCATCGCTGGTCCGGAAAGTTAATTTGGGGCCGGCCGAGATAGTTCCCTCGTAGCCATGATCCCAGTTGCGCCCCAAATCGCCTTCGAGTCCGACGTATTTTTCGAAGTTGTAAGTGAGGGCGGTGCCGATGCCCAGAGGCATATCTGGAATTTTCAATGGCGATGGATTGTTATAGTCCGAGTTCGGGGCTGGAACAGTGCCGCCGGGGTGCAGCCACTGATAGCCGGCGAAGATTTCATACTTCGGGGTTTCGGCGTCCTGGGCTAGGGTGACGGCCGAGAGGAGAACCACGGTTAAGATCAGCAAGAAACTGGCAGGCAGTACACGCCCACTTCTTATCCTGGGAAATGACATATCGTCCTCCGCAACTTCTTCAGTCAGCTTATGTATCCATGCATGCGTACAAGATTGGGAATCCCCTGCATGGCAACCGTTAAGAACGTCACAACTTTCTTAATGTCTTGTAGACAACTCCAGAGAAATGCAAATCTTCATAACAAGGATACTTGAAGGCCATTCGCGGCGTCCAGCAACGACGAGTTGGGGGGTGTCTTGATTTGAGACAATTTGGCCACCTTCAGGCCGTTCTGCCGCAGCAGCAGACAGCGTCCTGCTTGCAGCAATGGCGGCAAGCCTCAATAATGGGATAGTTGTGTTTTGTTCCATGAGCCGGGGTCTATGAGTCAGGAAAAAGTACTGATTGTCGAAGACGAAGAGAACGAGCGCACGGGGCTGGCGGAACTGGTCTCGGCGTGGGGGTATCGGGCTGAGACCGCCAAGGACGGGCAGGAGGGTTTTGAAAAGGCCTCCACTTGGTCGCCTGCCATCGTGGTGACCGATCTCAAGATGCCGCGCATGGGAGGTCTGGAACTGCTGGAGCGAATCGCCGATGACAGCAAAACCATCGCGGTGATCGTGGTAACGGCTCAGGGAACGATTGATAGTGCGGTGCAAGCCATGCGCATGGGGGCTTACGACTACATTACCAAGCCCATCGACACCGACCGGCTGCGCACCATTCTGCAGAACGCGTCGGCGCTGCTGGGGACCCGGGTGGAACTCGAAGTCACGCGGCGGAAACTGCGGGACGCCGGATCGCTGGGGAGTCTGGTGGGGGCGTCGAAGAAAATGCAGGAGCTTTTCCGGCTGATTGAAATGGTGGCGCCGAGCACAGCGTCGGTTTTGATTACTGGGGCCAGCGGCACGGGCAAGGAAGTGGTGGCTCGCACCCTTCATGAGCTCAGTCCCCGCCGAAACAAGCCGTTCGTTCCCATCAATTGTGCGGCGATTCCCGAAACCCTGATTGAGAGCGAGATTTTTGGCCATGAAAGAGGCGCGTTTACCGGAGCGCTGGAGCGCCGCACTGGCTGCTTTGAGCTGGCGGAAGGGGGAACCTTGTTGTTGGATGAGATCGGTGAAATGCCGGTGGGCACCCAGGCCAAGCTGCTCCGCGTACTGGAAGATCACAAGCTCCGCCGGTTGGGCAGCAAGGTAGAAACGACGGTGGACGTCAGGGTTCTTGCCGCAACTAACAAGGTACCCGAGGAAGCCGTGGCCCGCGGCGAGTTGCGCAACGATCTTTACTACCGGCTGAATGTTTTTAACATTCATATGCCGCCTTTGCAGGAGCACAAGGACGACATTCCAGCGCTGGTGGAATCGCTTTTGAAGGACATGAGCGCCAAACACGGACGCAAGGTGGCAGTGGTGAGCGAGGCCGTCCTGAACTTGTTCCAGAATTATTCCTGGCCGGGAAATGTCCGCGAGTTGCGCAACGCTCTGGAGCGCGCTGTGATCGTCTGCGAGGGGGCGGTGATTGAAACCAAGCACCTGACGCCCGGATTCGGTCAGACCACGATTCGCACCTCATCCGAGGATCCCGATGCAATCCACCTGGGTGTGGGTACGACGGTGGAAGAAGCAGAGAAGCGGCTAATTCTGAAGACGATCGAGTCCACCAGCAATAACAAGACGCGGGCGGCAGAGATTCTGGGCATCAGCCTGAAAACTCTGCATAATAAGCTTAAGGAATACGGCAGCGCGGCGGCCGATGCCGCTTTGGCCAAGGAAGACTAGCGGGACGCTGGAACAGTCCGGGTTAGGGATGGCAGTTGGCTGGTTCGACACGACCTGTCATCGTTTTCGAGTAACAGCTCTAACTGAGGTATGCGCCGAAAAACCCAGATCGTGCTCGCCATTACCTTCATGGTGGCGGCGCTGGTGTGCTCGTTTTCCTATATCTATGTTTCGCAGATACTGCGCCAGCGGGTTACGACGGCGCACGACTCAGCGGCCTATCTGAATTCGCAACTCGCGTATCTCGCCGCCAACGCGGTGGTGCCAGACTTGAGCAGCACCCGGGTTGACACCAGCAACCCGGTTAAAGTTCGGCGCGCGATTGCCGACTATCTGGCGACCAACCTTGTTCTGAACACGATGCTGGAATCGGTCGTGGGCGACTGGCCAATGATCTACGACGCCGCCATCGTGGACGCGGAAGGCAAGGCAATCCTGCATACCAATGCTGACTTGGTCGGCAAAACCGTCCCAGAGCGCCCTGACTTCCAGATTGTGCAGGATGCCAAGTTCCGCCGGCAACTCCGCCTGGTCTACAACGCGCCGACAATTTACGACGTCCGCATGCCACTGCAGTTAAATGGTGAGCCTTTCGGCAGCATCCGGCTGGGCGTTTCAACCGTATTCCTCAAGAACGAGATCACCCCGCGGCTGACTCACGCCGTGATCTTCTCCGGCATTTCCATCTTGCTCTCACTGGTGCTGGCGGCGGGACTGTCGCACATCGCTCTGGGGCCATTGGAACGCATCAGCCGCCGTCTGGATAGCGTCACCGCCGGAGAAGCCGAGGCGGTCACCGAGGAG
>JBGPJK010000391.1:0-4359 GCA_041485425.1 Terriglobia bacterium
CGAGCGCATGGACCAGTTCATGCGCCAGATCAAGATCGACCTGCCGGAAGACGCGCGCGAGGGCGTGGCACAGGCCTTCCGCGAGCTGCTGATGAACGCCGTGGAGTGGGGCGGCGAGCTTGACCCGACGCGGCGGGTGCGCATCTCGCTGCTACGCACCCCGCGCATGCTTCAGTACCGGGTCTCCGATCCCGGCCCGGGTTTCCGCCTGGAAGACCTGCCCCACGCTGCCATCAGCAACGCGCCCGGGGATGTCTTCACGCATGAGACAGTGCGCCAGCAAAAGGGGCTGCGTCCGGGCGGGTTGGGGCTCATGATGGTGCGCGCGGTCGCGGATGAACTCCTTTATAATGAGAAGCATAACGAGGTAATCTTCATCAAGTACCTGGATGCGGCGGCGGACAGCGGCGAGGGCGACGCCAAGGGCGCGACGGGCACTTAGGCGCACAAATGTTCTACGTAGAACAATTGTGGAAAAGCCCAATTCGGGACGAACTCCAGGACAAGATAACTATTAAGTCACGCTGAGCGGTTCCGAAGCGGGAACGCTGGTTTTCAGGCGCTCACCGCGGCGGGCAGCAGGGGCGCCTCGCGGCCGCGGGCACTGACCGGCTCAACGGCGACGATGCGGCCATCGCGCACCAGCAGTGCGTGGTCGAAGTTGTTGACCGTGGGGCAAACGTGTCGTGGAACGATATAAATCACTTCGCCCACGGCGGGAACCGGCGCACCCGGCGGGACTTCGATGGGCAGGTGCTCCTCGCTGGGCGTGAGCGGCTTCAGTTCGGTGCGGCCGAGAATGGCGCAATTGGGAATGCCGGCGTCGGCGGAGACTGTCTTGTGTCCGGCATCGCAGGTGACGATGTTGGGGCGCGGATGGCTGACCACGCGCGAAATGACCAGTGCGGCCGGCTGGTAACGATAATCGCTGGGAAGCTGGGCAGCGCTGGTGGTGTCGCCATACACCACCGTGCCGGGCGAGACGCGGTGGATCAGGTCCCGGCTGCCGAACGGAAAATAGGACAGCGAGCAGGGAAGAGCGGGCGTGCCGGCGGTGATCAACTCACCGACCTCGATGCCGGCTTCGAGAACCGCCGAAGAAATCTGCATCAGGCGATCGTAGCCTTGGTGCGCCTGGCTGCAGCGGCGCTGGAGATCGTCATCGTGCAGGTGGCCGTCGTAATAGTGCAGGCCGCGGAACTCCAGGCCGGATTCGCCGATGTAGCCGGCCAGCGCAACAATCTCTTCGGCGCGTGCCTGCTCGACCCCAGTGCGGTCCATGCCGGGATTGATGTCCACGAACAGCCCGACAGGACTGCCTTTCCACTGGCCCACCTGGTCCGCATTTTCCACCAGCGCGGCAACATGCACCTGGGGAAACTCTACGGCGACAGCGCGCACGCGCTCCGCGTTGGCGCCGACCAGCGGGTAAGCGACGAGCACGTCTTGGGCGCCGGAGCGGCAGGCGGTGAGCAGCTCCAGGGTGGTGGCGCACTTGAAGTTGGCGACACCGCGCTCCACCAGCATGCGCATGATGGCGCCGATCTTGGCGGTTTTGACGTGGGGGCGCCAGCGGTTGGGGTCGCCGCCCAGCAATTCGAGGGTGAAGGCAATGTTGTTCTCCACCGCGTCGAGGTAGATGGCAAGGGCGGGAGTGAGGACGCGATCGAGTCCGGAGAGGGAGTAGTCGGGCATGAGGGAATTCTATCGGTGATGGGTGATCTGCGATGGGAGATTTGGGGAAATCGCTGCCGGCGAGGTGTGACCAGGGTCTAGAATCGCGGGAGGCATGGTGGCTAGCGGTCAACTTGGTTGCAACGCAGGAACCCATTGTTAGAATCAAGCAGCAAAGAAAAGGACTGGTCGAGCCGGTTGCGAGCCAGCAGTCGTTTTTGGGTTCGTGTTCTGTGTGCAGCCATGCGGCTCCATCTAGGCAGCGCGTGCATGTGTTTGACCGTTCTGATGGCGTTCGCCGCTGCGGCACAAGAACCTCAAGCGACTCTGTTCATTAGCTGCGACACCAATTGCACGTGGAAAGTTGACGGCGTTGATTTCGGCCTTTGGAAGAAGGGAGAAGAGGGGAGGCTCGCCGTGCCCGTTGGCAAGCACGAAATTGAGGCGAAATCCTCCGGTGGCAAGCCGTGGAAGCGGACCGTCAACGTCACTGAGCCCAAGGACGTCCAAATTCAAATCCTCTTCTCGCGTCCCTCGACGCCGGCGGACACCAAACCCGCTATCGCCGCAACCTCAGACAGCGGGGTGCAGACAAGCGGCCCGGCTTTTGAAGCATATAGGTTTTCCACCGAGTCACGCCAGGTTCTGGTTGGAGCCACTGTATGGGACCCCACTCATGGGAAGAAGTTGACCGACCACCCCACACCAGTACGCGGCTTAGCCGCAGGGGATTTTCACGTATTCGAAAACGGCGTCGCGCGGCAAGTCAACTACTTGGCCGAGACCGATTTTCCAGAAGTAGACGGTCCCTTTTGGAACTTCGCTGTCAGAACACGCGGAACCTGGGGATATGCTCCATTGCCGGGAGGAGCTGTATTAAGATTCGCCTCGGCGACCTACCTGATTGGATATGTTCCTCCAGCGCTGCAACCCGGAGAATGCCGCGCCATAAAGGTGCTTGTGGAAGGTCACTACGTCGATGTAAACCGCGACCATTACTGCAACCGCAAGAAAGATGATGCAATCGATGAGACGATGGTGGAGGGCACGTCACTCGGGAAGCAAATGCGGGAGTTTGCACGTTCCACGGCCCACGGGTCAATCAAAGTCTCTAGCAAAGCTTTCGCGTTTAGGTCTAGTTTGCAGTTAGCTTCGTGGCCCTCTAAGACATCCGCGCCTGACTTCAGGCATCTGATTGATGTACAGGACTCCAACGCGCCAGCAAGGGTGCAGGTTGCGACAGAATTCAGTTGGGTGAGGAGATGGGATTATCCCGGTTGCCTCGACAGTCACGACGCTTTGTATGTTCTTGGACTGATTTATCAAACGAACGGTCGGCTCGCTGCACAGTTTGGGGACAGCCTGACGTGTGTTGGTTATCCCACCCTTGTCAAGCAGCTACGCGAAAACATCACCGGATTGTGTGTCCCGAATCGGTTTGACTCAGAGATTGCATTACCGCCTGGCGAATACGATGTGCGGGTTGTCGTAAGCGACGGAAGACACAGTTTCGGAAAGGCACAAACCTCGTTGCGCGTGGGAACATTCGACGGTCAGCGGCTTGCGATCAGCGATCTCGCATTAAGCAGCATTTCCCGAAGTGCATCTTGGTTGGCCTTTGACATACCGGTTATCTTTCCGGAACCGCTGGTTCCTACACCTCTCGTCAGTCAAGGCACTCAGTATTTCCCGTCGGCTGATATGCACTGGCGGAAGAGCGCCCAAGCTTCGCTTTACTTCGAAATCTACGAACCTCTACTCGAAAAGCAAGACGTCGCAGTCAGTTTTCGCCTGAGAATTAGCGACCTGAGAACCGGCTCATTGGTAGTGGATACGGGAGCGGTTAGCACCAGTAAGTGGGTGCTGCCCGGAAATGCAGTTATTCCGATAGGCACAAAGCTCGCCACAGACACACTGAAAAAAGGCTCTTACAGGCTCGAAGTACAGGCTTTCGATTCGGCGGGACGCGAGACGGAGTGGCGCCAAGCTACCTTTGAGATCGTCAATGTACCTGAGAGTGCCGATGTACCCCGGTATCGGGAACCGATGGAGCCGCCGGCGCTGTATCCGCCGTAGCACCCTTGAGTGCTTGGGCGCATAGCCCACATTTGCCCGGGTTTGGCGGATGTGGGTCCGTTCCTAAATCTTTTCCCTTTACAGGCGGGTGGCTCACCCTTTTGGCACCCTTTCGGCAGTGAGCAAAATGCGGGTGTCCCTCCGTTCGCGGTTTTCGAACGGTGGGAATGGCGGCCGGGAAAGGCGGCAGGCTTCAGGCAGAGTGTGACTCACTCCAACATATAGCCTGAAGCCTGCAGCCTTGAGCCCGAAGCCTTTCTACTGTCCCCGGCTGGCTGGCGGAATGATGCCGTTCATGCGCAGGTACTCGACCATCTGGCCGTAGTGGTCGAAGTTGTGCCCGACGTTGAGCACGGCCAGGCCAAGGCGCGACACTTTATTGGGCCCAAACGGGCTCTGCACCAGGCCGGTGGCGCTGTCCGCGTTGATCGAGCTGTACGCCTTGTGGCAATAGGCGTAGGAGTCCTTCACGAACTTGACGCTGTCCGCCTTCGTCTTCACCGAGGCCGGTCCGCTTTCGCCGCCCGTGTCGACCGGCGGCTTTTCACCCAGAATCGCCGCGCAGATCATGTAATTGGCGGCGGCCACGTGGCGGACCTGCTGGCCAAA
>JBGPJK010000392.1:0-4349 GCA_041485425.1 Terriglobia bacterium
ACCGGATCGAAGAAAGCTGCACGGAAACGATCGCCGACACGATCACCAGGAGAACGGTCGCCAGGCGCGACATCAATACGTAATGCTGGTCGGTTGCGTCGGTCCTGAGGAAGCGCCGGTAGAAGTCTGAAACCAGGTAAGACGCGCCCCAGTTCAACTGTGTCGCGTAGGTGGACATGAAAGCCGCCATGAATCCGGCGACGACCAGCCCGCGCAGCGAAGCTGGAACGTGATGGCTGACAATCAGCATGTATCCGGTTTCCGGGTGCTCCAGGTGCGGATAGAGCACGATGGCCGCCAGCGCGGTCAGAATCCAGGGCCAGGGCCGCACGGCGTAGTGAGCGATGTTGAACCACAACACAGACAGCAGGCCGTTCCGTTCGTCGCGCGCGCTGAAGATGCGTTGCGCGATGTACCCGCCGCCGCCGGGCTCCGCCCCCGGATACCAGAAGGCCCACCATTGCAGACCCAGGTAGACCACGAACGTGAGGGCGGGCAGCGTCCAGAGAGCTTCCGTCGTGAAGGGGCGCGAAAAATCTGGAAAAAACGAGGTGGCGTCGGCCGCGTCGGGAACCGCGGCGCGTGCGGCCGCAAGTTTGTCCAGCATCGCGTGCATGCCCCCACAAGCCGCGACTGCGTACCACGCAACCCCGATTACGATTGCCATCTTGAGAACAAATTGAAACAGGTCAGTCCACAGCACTCCCCAAAGGCCGCCGAGGGCAACGTACAAGCCCGTAAAGGGGATCAGAAAGAAAACGCAGATGAGCAGGGCCTTGTGATCGCTGACCCCGAGGGTCGCGGCGACGATCGATGTCATTGCCTTGGTCACCCAGCCGAGGATCAGGCAATTCATCAAAAGGCCCAGATAGAGCGCGCGAAACCCACGCAGAAATGCGGCGGGCTTGCCGGCGTACCGGATTTCCGCGAACTGTACATCCGTAAGCAATCCGGAACGCCGCCAGAGACGGGCAAACAAAAACACCGTCATCATGCCGGAAAGCAGGAAGCTCCACCAGATCCAGTTACCGGCCACTCCCTGGGCATACACCAGTCCGGTGACGACCAGCGGCGTATCGGCGGCAAATGTCGTGGCGACCATCGAGGTACCCGCCAGCCACCAGGAAACGTTGCGCCCGGAAACGAAGTAGTCGTCCACGCTGCGCCCGGAGCGCGAGCGGAAGTAAAGACCAAGAAGGAGCGTGATGGCCAGATACGCGCCCACCGCCGACCAGTCAAGTAAGGAAAAGTTCATGGCGGGCCAGCATACCGCAAGTGCAAGAAGCCAAACAAAATTTCTTACCGTTTGCCGATGATGATATGGTACTGAGTTTCCGGAACACATCGGAAAACCACTGGATCTCGCACGCAAGGGACACCCGCTGTGTCGTTGATGCTCGAAGAAATCCGCCAACAGCCCGACGTCCTGGCCCGTTTGCTGCAAGAAGAAAGCGCCAAGATCCGGCGCCTCGGAGAAGCGGTAAAGAAAAGGTCGGTGCGCCTGATCGTCCTGGTCGCCCGCGGCAGCTCTGACAACGCCGCCCTGTTCGGCCGCTACTTGCTCGAAATCGCTACCGGGATTCCGGTGTGTCTGGCCGCGCCCTCGGTTTACACCGTGTACGGCGCCAAACTGCGCCTCGATCATGCCCTGGTCGTGGGGGTCTCTCAATCAGGGGAAGGCGAGGACATCAATCAGGTGCTGTCCGAAGCGCGCAAGGCTGGCGCCTTCACGATCGGGATTACCAACGAGGCGGGCTCCTCGATGGTGCGCTTGGTGGATGAAACGCTGCTCATCCATGGAGAACGCGAACGCTCTGTCGCCGCGACCAAAACCTACACGGGGCAGATGATGATGTTCTATCTGCTGGCCGAAGCCTTGGCGGGATCCTCTGCCGTAACGCGTGGCTTCGACAAAATCCCGGAGCTCTGCGCGCAGAGTCTGTCTCACGAAGCTGCCATCCGCGAGCTGGCGCAGCGCTACAGCTTCATGGAGAACTGCGTTGTGCTGGGACGCGGTCTCCTCTACGGAAACGCGTACGAGCTTGCCCTGAAGCTGATGGAAACCTGTTACGTGGTGGCCGAGCGATTCTCGACCGCGGATTTCTTCCACGGCCCCCTTGCCATGGTGGAGCGGCATTTTCCCGTCATTCTGTTTGCCTCCCCGGGCCCCATGATGGCAGGCGTTCTGACCATGGCGAAACGGCTCAAGGAACTGCGCGCCGAGACGCTCGTTATCACTTCCGATGCCGAGCTCGCCGGCACCTGCTCCTGCGCCATCGCGATGAATCCGCAAATCCCCGAGTTCCTGGCTCCCATTCCGTACATCGTCCCCGGCCAGCTCTTTGCCGCACTGCTGGCGGAAGCCAAGGGGCTCGATCCCGACACTCCCCGCTCGCTTTCGAAGGTCACCCGCACCCTCTAGCCGCAGGAGCCCAGGTAATGGCATCCCAATTCAGCCGCTACCCGAGCCCGCACTTCCTTGCAAACGCGCGGCCCGGCATGAGATAGTACCCCGTTTCCTGCCATCGGCCCGAATAGAGAGACCATGTTCCGTCTTCTTCCACGTGAGACCAAGTTTTTTGATCTTTTTGCCGAGCTTTCCACCAGCCTGAATCAAGGCGCCCGACTCCTGCGCAGCATTCTGGAGGACCCAACCGACCTGGAAAAACGGGTTGAACAGATGCAGGCGATTGAGCACGATGGGGACAGGGCCACTCACGCCATCATCATGAAGCTGAATCAGAGCTTCATTACACCCTTCGACCGCGAGGATATTCACCGGCTGGCGTCGTCGCTCGACGATGTTCTCGATTACGTGAATACAGCCGCGGTTCGGCTGGTGATGTACAAGATCTCTCAGCCTCCCGTCGCTGCTGCTGAACTGGCCGGCATCATTGTCTTGCAAGCGGAAGAACTGGCGCGGGGAGTTTCCCTCCTCGAAAAGAATGGCAAGGTTCTTCAGCATTGCGACGAGATTAACCGGCTCGAAGATGAAGCCGACAATGTGAGCCGCAGAGCCATCGCATGCCTCTTTGAGCATGAGAAAGACCCAATCCAACTCATCAAGATGAAAGAACTCTATGAAGTGCTCGAGTTCGCGACCGACAAGGCCGAAGACGCCGCGAACGTTCTGGAAGCGATTGTCCTGAAAAGCAATTAAACTCGGCCCGAATCCCACGCAACCCAGGAGCGCATTCAGGTGAACGCGGAAGTTCTGCTCGTCATCATCACGATCCTGGTCGCGTTGATCTTCGACTTCCTGAACGGCTTCCACGATGCCGCCAACAGCATCGCGACCGTGGTCTCGACCCGTGTCCTGTCTCCCAAGTTAGCGGTAGCCTGGGCGGCGCTGTTCAACCTGTTGGCTGCCTTCTTCCTCGGCACCGCGGTTGCCAAGACGATGGGACGCGGCATGATCCGCCTGGAAGAAGTGAACCAGTACGTGGTCCTGGCCGGTTTGTTCGGCGCCATTGTGTGGGACCTGTTGACCTGGTGGTGGGGCCTGCCCACTTCGTCTTCCCACGCCCTCATCGGCGGATATGCGGGTGCCGCCATGACCCATGCTGCCATCCATCACGGCTGGCGTTCCTGTTTTTCCGTCATCATTCTCGCCGGCTGGTACAAGACCCTGATCTTCATCGTGGTCGCGCCGTTCATGGGCCTTTTCTTGGGGTTTGTATTCATGATCAGCGTCCATTGGATCTTTCGACGGAAGGCGCCCCAGCAGGTGGACAAGTGGTTTCGCAAGGCGCAACTGCTCTCCGCTGCCTGCTACAGCCTCGGACACGGGGGCAACGACGCGCAGAAAACCATGGGGATCATTGCCGGCGCCATGTACACCGGCGGCTTCATGAGCAAGGACGACATGCTGGCCAACTGGGGCCATTTCCACTGGCCCATCATCCTCGCCGCCCACACCGCCATTGCCGCCGGCACTTATTTCGGAGGCTGGCGGATCGTCCACACCATGGGCCAGAAGATCACCAAGCTGAAACCGGTGGGCGGATTCTGCGCCGAAAGCGCCGGTGCAATTACTCTGTTCGGCACCGCGCTGGCCGGAATCCCCGTCTCCACCACCCACACCATTACCGGTGCCATCGTTGGCGTAGGAGCAGTCCACCGCTTTTCGGCCGTCCGTTGGGGCGTTGCCACCCGGATTGTCTGGGCCTGGATCGTGACCATCCCGGCCTCCGCACTGGTGGCGGCTCTCACATTCTGGCTGATCCAGCTAATCCAAAAGCAAGCCTGAGGTCGCTATAAGTCGTGACGGACGTGCAAATCGTGGGTTGAAATCGGGGGTTCAAAAGCAGGCGCAGACTAAGGCGATGGGAGGCTGGGAAGGCCTATTG
>JBGPJK010000393.1:0-4347 GCA_041485425.1 Terriglobia bacterium
GCTTTCGGCATTGTTGAACGAGTCATCAATGATGATGCCCTGCGCGAACAACGCGTCCTGCAATGCCGCCGAGATGGTATGGATAGGAGCTGCGCCGCCTTCCCCCATCCCTTTCGCGCCGCTGTAGCTGTGCGGCGACGGCGTCTGGATGTGCCCGTACTTCACCTTGGGCATGTTCACGGCCGTGATCGGCGTGTAGTCGCTGAAGGTGCTGGTGAGCATGTTGCCCACGGCGTCGTACACGCAATGCTCCATCAGGGCGGCGCCGATGCCGTGCGCGGTCGCGCCATACACCTGGCCTTCCACGATCCCAGGGTTGATTACCGTCCCGCAGTCGTCCACCGCCACGTAGTCGAGAATATGCGGGATGAACGTGTCGCGATCAATCTCTATCACCGCGATGTGTAATTGCGACGCGTAGGTCAGCGTGAGGTTGCCGTACTTCTTCACCTTGTCGGGCACTTTGAACGGGGCCCGCCAGATGTAGCGGCAATTCAGCGTGACGTCGTACATTTCAACCGGCAGCACCGCGCTGTTCACGTTCACAATGTTGGCCAGTCCCCAGTAGTTGATGGATTTTCCCGTGCTCCTGGCGCGCAGCTCGGGGCCCTGTGCCCCCGTGCCAAACTCGATGTCCTCTTCCCTGGTTTCGAGCACGAAGGCCGCCAGGCGCTTCATTTCGGCCTTCAGCTTCTGCGCGGCCCCGTGCACCGCCGACAGACCGGAGACCGCAAACTGGCTGGCATAAGTCCCGGAAAATCCGGTGTGCACGTTGCGCTCGGTGTCGAAGCCGGTGCGCACGGTGATCAGGTCAGGATGAATATTCAGCACATCCGCCACCACCTGCGCCGCGGTGGTTTCGTGTCCCTGTCCCTGCGGGCAGGAGCCGACTGCGACCACCACTTCGCCGTAGATGTCCAACTTGCAGTTCGCGCCTTGCGAGTTGCCCGAGAACGGCGCACCCGGATTTACAATCTGCGACTGGCCAAAGTTGTTGGTCCCCGAGTCCAGCGTGGTACCAATGCCAATCCCGATCAACCGGCCTTCCTGGCGAGCCGCCGCCTGCTTTTTCTTCCAATCGTCCCAGCCAATCAGGCCCTTTGCGACTTGCAGCATCTTGGGATAGTTTCCCGAGTCATACACGCACCCGTTGGGTGTGGTGTAGGGAAATTCTTCTGGCCGAATGTAGTTGCGCAAACGCATCTCATCGGGCGCAATCCCCAGTTCGTGAGCGCAAATATCCACTACCCGCTCCAGGAACCAAAGATGTTGCATGCGTGAATAGCCGCGGTTCGGGCCCACCGGGCACTTGTTGGTCACCGTCTGCGTGAAGTCAATGCGCGCATTCTTGAAGCGATAAACCCCGGGGAACACTTGTGACCAGATCACGCATCCCAGTGGTTCATAGCGAGGGTAAGCCCCACAATCGTCAATATGCCGCGAAGCGATCGCCGTGATGACCCCGTTCTTATCCAGCGCCACGCGCGTGTCGCGGAACGTCCGCTCGTTGCCATGAGCACTCGAGGTGAGGTGCTCGGAGCGCGTCTCCACCCACTTGATGGGACGTCCCCCGGCCTTCTTCGAAGCCAGCGCGCACACCGCCATCTGCGGGTAACTGGTGATCTTGATGCCGAAGCTGCCGCCGATATCGGAGGTCTCCACCCGTATGCGGTCAATGTGGACGTTCAGATGCGCGGACAAAAACTGGATGGCAAACGAGGGGAAGGAATTGTTGCACCAGTAATAGATCCGCTCATCCTTGGGATTCCACTGCGCGATGACTACGTTGTTCTCCAACGGCGTGCTGGAGAAGCGATGGAAATGCAGACGGTCGACATGGACGACGTAAGCGGCTTCCTGGAACGCCTTCTCGACGTCGCCGTATTCAAAGACCCCATTCCACACCCGGTTGGTTCCGGCTTCTTGGTGAAGGATGCTGGCGTCCTTCAACGCCTCTTCCCCGTCCACCACGGGATCGAGCGCCTCGTACTCCACTTGGACCAGTTCCGCGGCATCATCGGCGATGCCTGGCGACTCCGCCATCACTGCGGCCACGGGTTCGCCCTGGTAGCGCACCTTGGAGACAGCCAGCGCGTAATCCTTGATTCTGCCGCCGGGATCGGGAGCGATCTCGATGAACGGCTGGACTTGCGGAGCGACCTCCGCGCCGGTCAGAGTACACACGACGCCGGGAATAGCTTCCGCGGCGGAAGTATCCACGCTGACGATCCTGGCATGGGCATAGGGCGAACGAACAAAGCGCAGGTACAGCATCTCGCGCATTTTGATGTCGTCGGCGAATTTTCCCCGTCCGCGCAACAGGCGGTTCTCCTCCTTGCGCGGAAGGGATTTGCCCATCCAATTCCTCTTGTCGGCCTCGGCGCTCACGAATCTTGCTCCTTAACCTTCTGCTGTCTTGACTTCGCTCGGCATGGCTGCTGCTGAGGCGTTCAACGCCGCCTGCAACCCGTCAATCAACTTCTGCACGTTCTTCTTGCCCAGCGGTTCCAGCAAGCCACCGGCAACCGACGTCAAACGGCCAAAGATTTGGGCCTCTCCCTGCCATGCGACCTTGGTTCCGTCACTCGCCGACGAAAGATCAAATCCGGCAATCAGAGAGACATTCCCGCCGGCCACGATCCCCTGCCCTTTGTACTGCGCGCGCGTGGGGTTTTCGGCTTGCGACAGTTCCATCTTCACTTCCGCCGCCCCTTTGATGTAGGAAACTCCGACATTCACTTTGACCGTGAAGTGAGTCGGGTCCTGCACCGACATAGTCTGGAACCCGGGCAACAGCGGAGCAAACCTGTTCGGATCGGTGAGGAAGCCAAACACTTCTTCCGGCTTGCGCTTGATTTCAAACTCCCCGGCAAACTTGATCGCCATGCCTCAGGCCCCTTTCATGTTCTGCGCGGCCAACTGGATTGCCTTGAAAATATTCTGGTACCCGGTGCACCGGCAGGTGTTGCCGGCAATGGCCTTGCGCATATCTTTTTCGCTCGGCTGCGGGTTGTGCGACAACAACTCCAGAGTCGAGAGCATCAATCCCGGCGTGCAGTAACCACACTGCAATCCGTAGGAATCGCCAAACGCCTTCTGGATGGGATGGAGTTGGCCTTCTTTCTCCAGGCCCTCGACCGTCAGAATTTCTGCGCCATCCGCTTGCACCGCGAACATGGTGCAGGATTTCACCGCCGCGCCGTTCATCAAGACCGTGCACGCGCCGCAGTAGGTGGTATCGCAGCCCACGTGAGTACCGGTGAGATCAAGTTTCTCGCGCAACAATTCCACCAGCAGCAGGCGCGGCTCAACTTGCAAGGAATAGGGCTTGCCGTTGACCTTCAGCTGAATAGAAATGTTCCCGATGGTTTCAGGCATAGATGTGGCCCACCTCGACCTGCTCGCCGCGGGCCCGATGCACCGCAACTTCAATCGCCCGCTTCACCAGTGCGCCCACCAGCGTGCGCTTGTAATCGGCCGAACCGCGCATGTCAGATTGCGGATCGGCAGCGGCCCGGGCGGCGTCCATCGCCGCCGAGATGGTTTTGTCCGTGACCCGCTGTCCGCGCAAGGCAGCTTCGGCATCTTTGGCCTGGATCGCGGTCAGGCCGACACAGCCCAGGGCGATCGCCACATGTTTGCAGACATCCCCGTCCATGGTTAACTGCACGGCGGCGCTGGCCGTGGGGTAGACCGGTGCAGAGCGCTTGAAGGCGATGTACGCTCCGCCGCTGCCCTTCCCCGGCACTTTCACCACGACCTCAGTGACTAGTTCGTCGTGCGCCAGCGCTGTGGTGTACGCATCTTTGATGAAGTCGGTCAGCGGGACCGTACGCTCGCCCTTGGCGCCCAGGCAGCGCACTTCGGTGGCAAGCGTCCCGAGGACCACCGCCCAGTCGCCACTAGGGTCGGCCTCCGCCAGCGAGCCGCCAATGGTCCCGCGATTCCGAACCTGCACGTCTGCAATTCCGGCCGCGCAATCATGAATAATGGGAATCTTCGCCGCCATCGCCGAGTTCTCGATCTCCGCGTGCCGGGTGAGGGCGCCGAAGCGCAGCCCGCCGTTCTCTTCCTTGATGTAGGAGGTGCCGGAAATAAAATTCAGGTCCACCAGGTGCTGCGGGTTGGCGAAACGCAACTTCATCAGCGGGATGAGGCTCTGGCCGCCGGCCAGCAGCTTGGCCTCATCTCCAAGCTGCGAAAGCATGGTCACGGCTTCCTTGAGCGAGCCGGCGCGGTGATAGTGAAAAGCTCGGGGATACATCGTTCCGTTATCCTTGGGCCGTGGCCAGGGTGAAAGGACGTCCGGGCTGGGCCAATAAGCTTACCAAAGTTGCCGATCGTGCA
>JBGPJK010000394.1:0-4346 GCA_041485425.1 Terriglobia bacterium
AGGCTTCTCCGCCGGCCAGCAAGCGCGCCGAAACCCGGCGCAGGCGTCGCGCGGCCACTTGGGCCCAGAGTGCCGATGGAAAAGCATCGAGCGCGGGCTGGTGGGCGCGAAAGGCGCGTGCCGGACGAGACTCGGCACCCGGCAACGGTTCGAGGCGCCGTGCGTAGGCCGAGAGCGGAATGCGGCGCCGCCGCGCGCTCACCGGTGACTTGATGGGCGGCACCTGCAACAGTTCGTCGGGGAGCGTCTTGCTGACGTACGTGCCCGAACCCACCTTGCCTTCGACGTAGCCTTCGGACTTCAACTGCTCAAACGCGGTGACGATGGTCGGCCGCGAAAGTCCGTATTGCGCCGCCAGGTCGCGGGTGGCGGGAAGGCGGGCGCCCGGGCGCAAGTGCCCGGCCAGAATGGCCGAGCGCAGCCCCTCGTAGAACCAGCGGTAGAGCGGTGTTCCAGCGGCCGATCCGCGAAGGTTCAGAGGCAGCGTGCTGGGCTGTTTGGGCATGGCAAAAGTGGTATGTACAGAATAAACTAAATGGACATTCCGAGCTAGCCAATCTGGGGGTATGGTAAGCACAGTTCCTTACGACTGAGAGGGGTTATGTCACAAAATAATGGAAGCTCGACCAGCCTGCGCCTGAAGACCGGGCTGGCGGAAATGCTGAAGGGCGGCGTCATCATGGACGTCACCGACTACAAGCAGGCGGAGATTGCCGAGAAAGCCGGCGCGGTCGCGGTGATGGCGCTGGAGCGCGTGCCCGCTCAGATTCGCGCTGAGGGCGGCGTAGCCCGCATGGCCTCGCCGAAGAAGATTCGCGAGATCATGAAAGCCGTTTCCATCCCGGTGATGGCCAAGTGCCGTATCGGGCACTTCGCGGAGGCGCAGATTCTACAGGAACTCGGCGTGGACTACATTGACGAATCGGAAGTGCTGACTCCCGCCGATGAAGCGCATCACGTGGACAAGCACGGGTTCACGGTTCCCTTCGTCTGCGGGGCGCGCAATTTGGGCGAGGCCCTGCGGCGGATCGCCGAGGGCGCTGCCCTGATCCGCACCAAGGGTGAGGCGGGCACCGGCGATGTAGTGCACGCGGTGAAGCACATGCGGCAGATTGTGCAGGAAATGAAGATTCTCACCGTGCTCAGCGAAGAAGAGCTGTACGCCAAAGCCAAAGAGCATCAGGCACCGTATGAACTGGTGCGCATGGTGGCCAAGGAAGGGAAGCTGCCGGTGCCGAATTTCTGCGCTGGCGGGATTGCCACACCGGCGGACGCGTCGCTGGTCATGCAACTCGGAGCTGAGTCCGTGTTCGTGGGATCGGGCATCTTCATGAAGAACTCCACCGAATTCGCTCCGCCCGAGGAAGCGGAGAAGCGGGCCCGGGCGATCGTGCGCGCGACCACGCACTACCAAGATCCTAAAGTTTTACTTGAAGTGAGCGAAGGCCTCGCGGAGGCCATGAAGGGCCTGGCTGTGGCGGCGCTGGACGAGGCGCACCTGCTGCAGACACGAGGGTGGTAAACAAAATCTTTCACCACAAGGGACACGAAGGAACACGAAGCGGCTACCAGTTCAAACCCTTTGTGTCCTTTGTGGTTAATGGGTTTTTCGATGAAAATCGGCGTACTTGCGCTCCAGGGCGATTTCGATGCCCACCGTAAACGGCTAGAAGAGCTGGGCGCGGAAGTTGTGCTGGTCAAGAAGCCCGAGCAACTGGACGAAATCGACGGCCTGGTAATTCCCGGCGGCGAGTCGGGCACGTTTCTCAATCTCTTAGGCGAGGCCGGTTTTGAAAAGCTGAAGCAGTTCGTGCGGGTGAAGCCCACCTTCGGCACCTGCGCCGGGGCTATCCTGCTGGCCAGTGAAGTGGAGAATCCCAAGCAGGCGGGACTGGGCGCGCTCGATATTCGCATTCGCCGCAACGCCTACGGGCGGCAGATTGACAGCTCGATTCGCGAAGGCAAGTTTGGCGGCTCACCGCTGGAGATGGTCTTCATTCGCGCGCCGCAGATCGAGCGTGTTGGACCGGACGTTGAGGTGATCGCCACCGAAGGCAATGACCCAGTGGCCGTACGGCAGGGAAGAGTGATGGCCGCGACGTTCCACCCCGAGCTCTCCGAAGACACGCGTCTGCACCGGGCGTTCCTGGACTTGGTGAGGAACGGCAAAAGACTTTAACCGCAGAGCCCGCCGAGAAGATTGAGCCTTGAGCCCTCCCCGGCCGCAAGCCACTTCCAAAACAATTGGCGGGTGACCCACGTTCGTGGAAGCCTATCTGGAACCGCAAGAGTAATCGGTCTGGTGAACGGCCTGGAAATAACTGTAATCTATGCCGACAGGGAGAAGGATGAAAGACGGATCATCTCAGCGTGGCGTGCGGAACCACATGAAAGGCGCTACTACTGGCAGAACATCGAAGGTTAGGCGGGCCTCGGGCACGGACTGGGCGAGGCTCCGGCGCATGAGCGATGCCCAGATCCACAAAGGCATCGACGCCGACCCCGATGCGCGCGCGACGGACGAAGACTTCTGGAAAGATGCCAAGGTCGTCTGGCCCACTCGCAAGGAAATCGTGACCATGCGGCTGGATGCGGATTTGCTTCGCTGGTTCCGGCAGCAACGAGGCTATCAAACACGCATCAACGCCATCCTGCGGGCCTACATGGCCGCGCATGCCGCGGACGCGTGAACATCCCGCCCTGTCTCTCCAAAGATACGCAGAGATAATGGGCACGCTCGGTTCTGAATCCCGCCCAGACCCGGTTCGGGCCTGAGTTATACTTCATTCATATGTCGGGTGAGCCCCACAAGACCTTTTACCTCGAAACCTTCGGCTGCCAGATGAATGTGCATGACTCGGAGAAGGTCATTGGCACGCTCATTTCGGAAGGATACCGGCAGGTTCCAACAGTCGAAGAGGCCGGGCTGATTCTCTACAACACCTGCTCCATCCGGGATAAAGCCGAGCAGAAGGTCTTCCACCGGCTCGCGGATTACAAGAAGCTGCAGGCGCAGGGCAAGAAGTTCGGGGTGCTGGGCTGCGTGGCGCAGCAGGAAGGCGAGAAGATTTTTGAGCGCACGCCGCATGTGTCCATGGTGTGCGGCTCGGCGTCTTACCGGAATCTGCCCGAGATGCTGGTGCAGATCGAGGCAGGGAACCATCGTGTCACCGGCTTGGATGACCGCCAGACGGATGTGTGCTTCGAGACCGAATTCACCGCCCGCACCAACCCCCACCGTGGATATATCACTATCATCGAAGGCTGTGACAAGTTCTGCGCCTATTGCGTCGTCCCTTTTACGCGCGGCAAAGAGCGCAGCCGGACGTCGGATTCCGTGCTGGCGGAGGCCCGCCACATGGCCGACCTGGGTTACAGCGAAATCCAGTTGCTGGGCCAAAACGTAAACTCCTACAAAGATACGGCAGGCAAGAAGACATTCGCGGAATTGCTGGCCGCGGTGGCAGAGGTTCGCGGCATCAAGCGTGTCCGGTTTACGACGTCGCATCCCAGGGACTTTGGCCGTGACATTGTGGAGGCGATCGAATCCGTGCCCACCCTTTGCGACCACGTTCATCTGCCGGTGCAGAGCGGTTCGACCCGCGTGCTCGAGGCCATGCAGCGCCTCTATACCCGCGAGCAGTACCTGGAACGCATCCAATGGATGAAGGCGGCACGGCGGGAGATCAGCATCACTACCGACATTATTGTGGGCTTCCCGGGCGAGACGGAAAGTGATTTCCAGGAAACCCTTTCGCTGCTCGAGGAAGTCGAATACGACGCCGTCTTCGGGTTCAAATATTCACCCCGACCCAACACGCCGGCGCTGCGGCTGGACGACGCCATTCCGGAAGACGAGAAGGCGCGACGGCTGGCGGTGGTGCTGGAAAAACAGAGGGAGATCCAGCGGCTCTGCAACCAGAGGCATCTGGGACAGATCATTGAAGTAATGGTTGAAGGGAAGAATGAGGCCCGCGGCCAATGGATCGGCCGCACCTCACAGAACAAAGTACTTAATTTCAAGGCCCTGGAAGGCGCGCCGCCGGGCGTGGGGAGCTACGTTCCGGTGGTTACCACTGGGATTTTTCCCAACAGCCTTCTGGGACAAATGGTGATATAAGGAGCGGGGAATTGTTGATTGGTCGGGGGTCACGATGGAAGTCGAGATGAAAATTCGCGGGCTCATGATGGATCCGGTCACGAATATGCCCATCGTGGTCCTGAAAGACGCAAACGGCAGCGCCGTGTTGCCCATCTGGGTGGGCGTATACGAAGCCAACGCCATCGCCTTGGAAATCGAAAAGGTGCAGACTCCCCGGCCCATGACTCATGATCTGCTGAAGAAC
>JBGPJK010000395.1:0-4338 GCA_041485425.1 Terriglobia bacterium
CGTGGGCTGGAACATCTCCATGAAGGTGATGCTCATGCCCTTGGCGATGGCAGCAATGTTTTTCAGTACTGGCACAGACCACTAGTATACCGGAAGGACAGCGCCGGTCGCCGGGGACCGGCAAAAGCGACTCTACCTCCTCATCCGATCCCCAGCATCTGGTTGAAGAAGCCGATCAGATACTTCCAAATCAGGTAATAAGCGATCAGCCCGAACATGGCGGCGATTGCAAAGAACGCATACGGAATGGTGAAGGCTTGAAGATATACCAAGCCTTCCGGCCCCACCGTCAGGATCCCGAGCGTGTGCCCCAACAGGTATCCAATTGGCACGAGCAGCAAGGGCAGCATCGCTCCGTGAAAGCCGATGGGTAGATGACGACGCGGGTGCAACCAGAGGTAGAACATGTTCCAGACACCAAAAGCACTGGGCACAATTCCCATTGGAAAGATAATTGCCCGCTCGATCGGGACCGGAACCTGACACACGTAGCGCGCAATCACCAATCCCGTCAGCACGAACAGCAAAACGATCGTGGGCACCACAATACCCGCCATGTAGGCGCGGAGATAAGGATGTGTATTCATAGCAACTCCTTTATTAAAGGTGATACAACAACAGCGGAATTGTTCCCGGCGCAAGACAGAGCCAGAGCGCCAGCGCGGCCAGCAAGACCCAGTCAAACCACGGCATCGCGGTGCGGCGCTCCTGTAACCGGCCAAGCATCTTTGGCCAGAGGTCACCCTGCAACTCGTGGTTCACCGGACGGATGCTCTGCTTCAGCAGTTCCTCGACCTTGCCATCATTTGGTTCAGTCATGGTTCAATCCCCTGTTGCTTCAAGCTCTTTCGCAAGAGCCGGAGTGCGCGAAACACTCGCAGCTTGACGGCGCCAACCGAAATCCCCAAGCAATCGGCAATCTCCTTGTAAGGCTGCTTTTCAACCAGGGCCAGAGTGGCTGCCACCCGGAGCTTCGCTGGCAACTGGCTAAAGGCTGCCGCAACCCGCTCTCGAATGTCGCGTTGTACCGCAGCATCCGGAAGAATTGGTCCGGGTGAGTCGTCCGGAAGCGCCACCTCCGGACGTGCAATCTTCACGTGATCGAGAGCGACGTTTGTGGCGATCCTGCGTGCCCACGCCCCAAAGCTGCGTTTCGGGTCGAAGCGTGCGTGTGCTCGATAAATCCGCCAGAAGGTCTCAATGGTCAGGTCTTCCGCCACTCCCGGATCGCGCACGATGCGTACGATCCAGCGAAACACCTCATCCTCGAACTCCCGGAACAGCGTCTCAAAGGCGCCGAGGTCGCCAAGAGCAAACTGCTCTAACAGCTCCGCGGGCTGCTCCAGCACCGGCATTTGCTCTACCTATATATGCTTACTGGGGATGTTGGGGAAAGGTTACGCGATCTCCGAGGACCGCTGCTCGAAATCAATGGGCTCCCCTAGCCGGTCGGCGCGATTCACTATTGGACTTCGATAGGCTGTACGACTTTCAGAGGCAGATTGAGCGCTGCCACCTCCAGCCGCCAACTGCCGGGGGCTTGCGGCTGGACTTCGAAATCATAGGTTTCCCCCGCAAATGTGACCTGCCTCGCGTCCTGCACTACAGCGCGGTTCGGCGGAAGGTCGGCTCCGTCTTTCGCGATGGGGCGCCATTGCAGCAGTGCAGACGGGCCCAGCAGAGAGCAGGCGAGAACATTGGCCGGGGAGATGTTGATCAAGCGGATCCGGTGCGTTTTCCCCACGCGCCAGTGCAGAACAGCGGGGCTCGGGCTGCCGTTCACAAGGAGCGGGTCCTTAAGAACGTCCTCGCCCCCGAGGCTCAGGAGGAGAATGTGGTCGGTTGCGGGGTCGAATGTGACGCCCGGCTCCTGTACGACAATCGGGCCATACAATCCTGCACCGAGTTGCACTTTGTCATGAAGGTGAGTGTGGTACATGAAAGTACCAGCCCGAGGCGGAGTGAACTTAACCAGGAAGGAGCGTCCCGGTTGAATGGCGGGAGTTATCTTACGACCACGCCGGCCCCAGCCAACCACGCCATCGTAGTAACTTTCGAGCTCTATGCCGTGCCAGTGCACGGCGGTAGGCTCGGACAGTTGATTGACCACGGTGATTGCGACGGGACGCCCGCGTTCCAGAATCAGCGCCGGCCCCGGAGTCGTAGGTTGATCAGAGACCGACTTCTCGGCAGCCTCCTCAACCTGGTAACCGAAACCCGCTGCCAAACCGTTCTGCGCCGGACGCTGGCGAACCAGTAATCGAAGCTTTCGCACCTCGCCGTGTGAGGGGGGTGAAAACCGTTTGCCCGGCACCGTGATGCCGAGCACCAGGCCAGCCATGTGATTCGAGCTGTGCTCGGGCATTCCCATAGCACCCGCCACTGTACTTTCGGGCAGGAAGTGCTTAAGGATGTGACAATGAAAGATCCATCGTCCCGCCATTGGAACCCAGAATGTCGTCATTGTCGAACCGGGAACCATGCCGCGCGTGACGACCATCGCTTGCCGCTCGGGTGGGAGTTGGCTATCACGCTCACCATCCCCTTCGCTGTCAATGCGGTAGTACGACCCGTGCAGGTGCATGGGGTGCGGGCCATCGCTGGCATTGATCCAGCGCCAGCGGACAGTGTCGCCTGTGTTGTAGTTCAGGCGCTCGGTGTAAGGCCAGGACTTACCATTGATAACCGGAACGTCCTGAGAGAGTACCCGCTCTGCCTGGCTGCGCCAGTTCCCGATGACGAATACGCGATCGTCGGGCACCGCTCCCGGGGCGTCGATAATGAAGGCGCCTGCCAACTGGCTGTCTTCGCGAAACGGTCGTTCCTTAAGCACTGGTCCACCCGCACTCGCCCAGTACTGGTAGGTTCCGGGCGCGCCGGCCCGGAAACTCAGCTCCTGGACTTCCCCGGGGGGAACATGGGTGACATCTTTGGCGTCTCCGGGATGCGGGTGCAAACCGTGTACGACGGCTGCATTCGGCAACAGGTTGCGCAGGGTGACGCGGACTTCTGTGCCTTCAGGAACGCGAATCAGCGGCCCGGGCACCTGCGGGGCCTTGCCCTCTTCACCAAACGAGTACACCTTCATGCTGGGGCCGGTGTCGGCCTCGGGATACCAATCGGCGTGCTGCAACACCAGGTGGAGGGTCAGAACGCCGTTTTCGAGTTTGCCGGCTGGGGTGCGGTTGGAGTTGGCTTGAATCCGGAGGGAAGGAGGTGCTTGCGCTGACAACTGGACGAGTGCTAGAAGCAGCCCCACGAAGATCGGCAAGCGATATCTAAACATTCGTCATGGCGATTTATTCCTCTCGCTCCACTCACATTATGCGCCATCCCAAGGCGTCTGCGTAGGGGAAGGTCGCCTGCGCTTTGAAAGTGCCCACGGGTAGGGCAGTTGCCATTCGTGATTCCGAGTCGCGGCACTTGATCTATACTTTCCCTCGATCCTCAGAGGAGACACCGATGAAGAAACACGCAGTTGTGATTTCCTGCTGCATCACCATGGCCGCGATGCTCGCCTACGCGCAGGGCAGTGACGAAGGCTATCGGACGGCTACAGTTGCCTCCATCGAGAAGCTCGCCAATGACGGCAAACACACGGGAGATCTGGACCGCTACAAGCTCTCCCTGCGCATGGGAGATGCTGTCTACATCTGCCGAGCCAGCGCGCCCGCCGCGACTTTTATGGAGTGGGTCGTCGGGAAAGAATTTCCAGCGAAAGAAAACGGCAAAGTGCTGCTGGTCAAGAACAGGGACGGAAAGGTCGTCGAACTGGAGATTACCAAAAAGAAGCCGAAGTAAGCGGTGACGGGACGAAAGCCGGTGAATCCGCGACCCGCGCACGGGCCCAAACAAGCTGTCATCCTGAGCGGAGTGGCCGTTTCGCGAGGCGAAACGGCTGCGGAGTCGAAGGACCCCTGCGCTCTTCAAACCAGGTGCAGCATCATCAGGGATCACCGATCAGCCGACGCATCAAGAGAATGCCTCTCCAGGTTCGTCTCACTACATGGAGGTATGGGATCCTTCGGCTGTGTTGCCGTACGCGTTGCGAACGACAACTCCGCTCAGGATGACAGATTGGGCAATCGCGCACGTGCCTTACTCCAGCCCCAGCTCTTTCCACTTCTTGTCGACGGCCGCCTTGGTCTTCTCGTCCATCAGAATCTCGTCGGGCCAGGGACGGGAGAAGCCTTCGGTGGACCATTTACGGGTGGCGTCGATCCCCATCTTCGACCCGTAGTTGGGTAGGCGGGAGGCGTGGTCGAGCGAATCGACTGGCCCAAGGGTGAACTGGATATCGCGCTCCGGGTCAATGTGGTTGAGCACTTTGAGTGTCAC
>JBGPJK010000396.1:0-4337 GCA_041485425.1 Terriglobia bacterium
CCGCGATAACGACGAGGAGCTCGATGAGGGTGAAGGCGCGCGCGCGCTCGACACTCCGGTTCATTCCACTGTCCCCCCTTCTGTTGGAATAGATGTGTTCGCAGCCCGATTGCGCGATAGCCAATAGGCGTTTATTATGTCCGCGTGCGTGTGAACGGCGAGGCCCGAAGCCCTCTCAAGAATCCGGAGCCCGCCCGAGCGGTCTGCCCCGCGCTGCAGCAGCATATATTCGCCGCGAATCTCTACGATGCCGTAGCGGGGGCACTCCAGCAGTGCGGCGAGTAACGCATCATATATATGCTGCGGGATCGGCATGTATGGCTGCGGACCCAGCACCACGAGCTCGACCGTCGCCGAGGACATGGCGCGCTCGTACTTCCCAGCAGGCCACTCGGCGAAGCCCTCTCCCTCCTGCTGCGTGAGTGCGTCCACGGTTAGTCCCCAGCACGAGCGGTAGAAGGGATTCGGAAAGACGTACGCCTGCTTCCTCTCACTCAGGGATGGCAGCAGCACCGTCTGAGCGGACACAGAGGCATCCGGCGGAATGTGGGCAAGCACGAGCCGGGCATCCGAAGCCTGGCGGGCGGTGAGGGCATACATACCGCGCCGGTGCCACGCCGCGAGGGGCCCGTTGACGGTCGCGAGAAGCGTTGCGGCACACAGGTTAGCCAATAGCATCCAGGTGACTACTTTGATGCGCCATCGGTAGCAGCGCGCGAACCCTATGATCGCTGCCGCAAAAACCACCGGTGTGATGGGGGCGCTATACCACATGTCGGCCTCGCGAAAGGAAGGCCGCCTACCGAGCAGGTTGGCCGCCACCGATGGAATGGAGACTGCTGCCGCTTCCGGCGCGAGGAGCGGAAAGTAGGCGAGCGGTTCCGCCAACTCGAAGAGGTAGGTTCGCCCATTCTCACTGGCCGCAGCTCGAACCAAACTGCCAGGCCGCGTGGCGACCGCCCATACCACTTCCGCTGGTGTGTGACCGTACTGCCCGTACAGGTCAGCCGTGTAGGGAGATGACTTGCCGCCGCTGAAATGACGCATGGTCCCCAGCGCAACTACGAGCGCAACAAGGCCAAGCAGGATGGCCAGAGCGCCCTTGCGGCGATCGAAGAAGGCCGCGTATACACCAAGCGGGACAATGACCAACCCAACCGTTTCCTTGGTTAGGGCGGCCAGGGCGAGGCAGGCGAAGAAGCCACGCCAGCGGCTGGCATGAAGGAAGTAGAACGCGCCAAGCAGCAGTGGCGTGACAAACGAGTCCGGATGGAACTCTTTAACGCTGTATCCCTGAACCGATGGGTTTAGTAGGTAGCTGATGGCGAAGAGTAACGCGATCGGAGCGGAGCGTACCACTTTGAGCGCCAGGCCGTAGACTGGCACCGCGCCCAGGCCGAGTGCGGCGGTCTGTGCCACCAGCAACACCTTTGGACTATTCCAAATCCAGCAAAGCGGCGCGAGCAGGTAGAGGATGGCGCTGAAATGGTCGGCCAGGAGATGCGTGCCGCGGATCGTCGAGAACGGCGTCTCGCCGTGGCTGATGAGCCAGCCCGCCTGGGAGAAGATCGAGAGATCGAAACCCGAGTGGGCCAATCGGTCGAATTGACGGCAGCAAAGCACCGAGAACACGGCGGTATAGAGGGCGACTCCGGCGAGCATGAGGCCACAACAAACGGAATCCACGCGCGCAGGTCTCGCCGCAACCGCTGCGCCGTTCGCCGGCTGTGCTGCGCCGGCTACAGCCTCTACGCTCATATCATCGCCAAATTCCAGGGCTCAGAACCGTGGTACCGGCGACCACGCGGAGCGCCGCCGCGCGCGTGATGCGTCGCCAGTCGTGCGGGTTCACCGTATGGGGACCGTCCGCCGCCGCCGCGCCAGCGCACCAAGACCTAGCAAGACGGCCGTCGTCAAGCTGGCGATGAAAAGCCAACCAATCGGCATTTTGCGGTTGACCCGGTCGTGATCGCTCCACTGGAGTATCCGCGCTCCATTGCGCCCGATGATGTATCGCGTCCCTTTGTCCTGCCAAATGTCACCGGGCTTTATATTGGCTGCGAAAAGGCTGTCCGGCACGTTGTTGATCTCCAAATCCGTGAATGTTATGGTCTCCACTCTATAGAGCTTTGAATATACATAAGAGGTCCGCCTGGCCTGCGACGGCAAAGGGACGCCCGCCTCGCGTGTGAATTTCGTTATTTCCTGCGTTACGAGGCCGTCCGTACGAACGCGGACGATGGCGTAGCCGTATGCCGGTGCGAGATCAATGCTTTCGGACTTCTCTGGCGTATCGAGGTGCTTTTGTGGATCGAACGTAATAGTCACAACAGGACCAAAGGCGGGTGACGACGATGCGGCCACTCCCGTGTACTGGCGATTGCGAAGCAGATCCAGGACATTCTTGTTGAGGTTGACGTGATAAAGCCATTCCTTCACGCCAGCGGCGCCCGCCTGCGATACTGGAATCCACATGGTGGGCTGGCCGGAGGCTGGGTTTTTCGGCGATTCATTATGGTATGACTGTTTGCCGTCGTTGATGAACCGACGCGCATAGCGGTAGAATAACGCGCTGTGTGGAGAGGGAGGGGGATCGTCGCTTGTGGAGACAGTTTCCATATACGCCTTCCGGCCTTTGGTGGCCACAATCGTCACCATGTTTTCCGGCATCGGCGGTACGGCGAGACCGTTTGCGTCCTTCAAGGGGATGTCCGCGTTCTTTGCGGATACCGTGATGGTACACTTAGCGGACTGAATCCTGGCCTCCGCTGCCTGGATTCCCTGTACGAGGCGATCCACATCCACTCCGCCCCCGGACTGGGCACGCGAGCCGGCGCCAGCCAATATGAACGCGGCAGCGAGGCTGGCTGGCAGCAGTCGTACCGACAACTGCGCACGCAACGAGCGCGAAATAGCGGTGAGTGGCATATCTAAACCCTCCACGGTGCGTTTGCGGGGGGATTCCCCGGCACGTCGGACGGTGTGACACGCACCGGTACCCGCGGAATGCAGCGCTCATCGGCGGATGCGACTGCGGCTACGTCAAAGCAGCAGTCGCAACTAATGTTATCCCTAACACAAACTTCAGGATACCTCTCAGAGTCCGCAGATGGCAACAATCTGACCGTTCAGTGTTGTAAAGGTACCGTTACAACCATTGCCTCCTGTCCAGTACCGGTTAATCGTGCAAGCGTACTGCCCGAAATTGGTGCAGAAATCCTGCGAGCCGCCAGCAATGCACACCGAATGGTTTGTTACGTACGAGTCCCTCCACATTTTCGGACTCGAGCCGAAAATAAATGCGCATCCAACGGCCGTGCAGTTCGTCGAGCCTTGGCAGGTTTGTCCGTTCCCCCCTGTCTGCGCCGCGGATTTCTCCACATGAATAGCCACCAGGGAGGCGAGCAGGCAGATTGTTGCCATTCCCGTCATTAGTTTTCTCATGATGCACTCCTTTCGAGTGTCGGTAGCCGATCCGGAGGTGCAGGCTCGGCCGAGATCAGCCATGCAATTGAGGCAAGCAGGCCTGTGTTGAGAACCACCCCCTGCAAGGGCGACATCGTAAACAGCCGGCCGAAGCAGTGGCAAGGTGTTGGTATCGCCTGCAGCGCTCGCCACGCTGAATAGCCAAGAAAGACGGAACAGAGAACCGCGCCTAAGCGGAGCGCCGCCAGACGCGCTCCCGGAATCCACAGACCGATCGAAAGACACACCTCAAGCGCAATGATCGTCCATGCGATGGTTGAGACGAGATATTGCGGCACCAGCATTGAAGCGGCAAGGGAAGTTCGAAAGCTTCCGACATCGCGGACTTTTGCGACCGACGCGGAAATGAAAACAGCAGTCAGTGCAACCCTCACGACCGTGGAAAGACAAGCTCGCCACGTTTGTCCGCTTGACGCGGCGTCTGGAGTGAGTGCCCCAGCCATCGTCTGATACTCCGGTATGCGAGAGCTAAGTACTTTGCTATCTTATCGGGAAGGAACCGCTCGTGGATGGGGGTTCCTTTGCCTCATTTCGCCGAGACCGATGGAGCAGTGTGCTTAATTACAGCAGCTTTCAACCACTCAATGTCAGCAACATGGGCATATTAACACCCGCTGTTCGTCCAGTCAATGCACAACTGTGTATTGTTTGCACCAAAAACCGTACAACTTCACTCTTTCGGCCCATGACCTAGCGAAATCCACCCCCTATGCAGCGCTGCCTTCACTGCGGCGAACCGACTGTGCACGTCCAAGGCATCCAGAATCTTCGCGAACTCGGCGTGAATGGTGTGGACCGAACGAAACAGAATCGCTGCAAGCTCCTTCTCGTTGACGGTGTTTTCCACAAGG
>JBGPJK010000397.1:0-4333 GCA_041485425.1 Terriglobia bacterium
CTACGAGCAGGAATCTGAAATGTGCAAAGCGTTTGCCCATCTGACGCGGTTGCGTGTGCTTGGCTTGCTGCGTGATCGGGAGCGGACCATTTCGGAACTTAGGCAGGCACTCAATATATCGGGGCCAAACCTATCACAGCATCTCCGAATTCTGAAGGTGGCAGGTGTGCTCAGCACTGTGCGGCGCGAACGGCGAGTCTACTGTTCGTGTGCTTTCCCTGAAGTCACTGATTTGTGTCGCTTGCTTCCCAAGCTGGCAAGGGCGCAAGTCCATCAGCGGCAACGGTGGGCTGTTTGAAAGCAATACGAATCGGACGGTAACCAGAACGACGCTTGGAGATGGGATGCGAAATTCTCGAAGAAGGGATTGGTGACGAGTGAGCGATGAGCCCGCAGAGAGATAAGTCAAAGGCAACCGCCGGCATTCGGTGGCGACTTGCTCGCATGGTTTTGCTGTCTCTGGCCGTCGTCCTTGTGTCGGGCGCCGCTGCAAGTTCCGGTGATGAAGCCAGAATGGACGCTTTTGCAAAGTGCCTCACCGAAAAGAAAACGACCATGTATGGGAGTTTTTGGTGCAGCCACTGCGACGATCAGAAGAAGCTATTCGGAAAATCTTTTGGATATGTGAACTACGTGGAGTGCTCGGTGCCTGGCGGCCGTCAGTTGACTTTTGCCTGCCAGATCGCCCACATTCGGTTCACCCCCACCTGGACATTTGCCGACGGCGAGCGCCGTGAGGGGACGCAGACGCTTCAGCAGTTAAGCACAAAGACGGGGTGCGCGCTGCCATGAAGAACATGCTCCGCGTCATGGTCATCATTTTCTGCCTGGTTGGCGCCGGTCTGTCCGCGGTATCACTTCGTAATCACTACAGTACGGCCCCGACTGGATACTGTGCGCTAGATGAAACTTTCGATTGCGATCTCGTGAACCATAGTGTGTATTCCCGGTTTCTGGGGATGCCGGTAGCGCTGATTGGCTTGATGGGCTACTTGGCGCTCTTCGCCATGACACTCTGGCGCGACCGGTTCATCGCGCGCCTGCGCGCCGCAGCGGCGTGGATTGGGCTGGGATTCGCTCTCTACCTCACTTATATCGAGGCTCATGTGCTCGCGGTCTGGTGTCTGTTATGCATCGGATCGCTGATCGCGATATCGGGTATTGCCGTTGTCTCCACGGTTGCTCTTTTCCAGCGACCTGGAGAAAAGATTGGAGGGAAGGGCGCCTTCCAGTAGGGGGCCAGCGGACAGGGGGAAAGAACCAGACTGTGATTAAGGAGCGGGAATTGTTGGCGATCGACAAAAAGCGCGAACGGGCACGACTCAATCCAGCGTGCATCGTCTGTGGTTCCATGAACCCGAAAGGACTGCGGATCAGCTTCCAACAGCATTCGGACTCGGTTTGCGCGGACTGGATACCAACCGGTGACTGGGAGAGCTTTCAGGGAACGATCCACGGCGGAATTATCACTACGGTGCTGGATGAAGCGATGTCGAAGGCGATCATCGCCCACGGCTGGGAGGCTCTGACCGTCGATCTGAGGGTGCGCTTTCTTGGTCGCGTTTCGCCAGGGGAAATCCTCCGAATCCGGGGCTGGGTACTTGAGAAACAGCGACGGAGGATCCTGGCGGAAGCAACTCTTACCAGCACCACAGGTGTAGAACGTGCGCACGCCTGGGCGACGTTCCTGGTACCGCGCAACCAGAGCTAGTTCAGTGACGACCGTCACGCCAGGGCCCCTCGGACCGATAAAGATATGGCTTTTCTCGGTAACGAAACGCCTGATCTTGCATTTGTTGAGCAGAGATTGTCAGTGGAAGGCCGTGTCCTGGGAATGGTTGTTCCGTTCGGCATCGCAGATATGCCGTTCGGACCAGTTCATGGGAGGTCATAACGATGCCCACTCCGCAGAACAACTCCTCAAGCTTGATGGCGAGTGCGGCCGAGCGTTGCCACTCCCATCAGTGCGAAGATGCCATCGGTTTCTCGGAGGCCGCAGCCCAACTGGACCCGGCAAACGCTACCATCCATTACTACCTTGGCATCTGCTACAGCGGTGGATGCCGGCAGCACTCGCTGGTTGACCTCCAAGTTGCCCATGTCCATCTTGACAAGGCTCTGTCCCTGCTGGGAGCAGCCGCAGATCCACTCGAGAGGGCAAAGATTATGGCCGCTCTCGGTAACACTTACGCCTCCTCCTCCCACATGCCCCTCAAAGCGCGCCTGCTGGCGGCCATCGAGTGTCACCAGCAGGCTGCCCGCATTTTTCAATCCGAGGGACGACCCGATGACTTTGCCAGGGAGGAATTCAACCTGGGGAATGCTTTCTCCGAGTTGCCGGAAGAAAGTGTTCTAAATAAATGGCAAAATGCGATCGAAAATTACGAAAACGCACTGCAAGTGAGGACGCGTGAGAAAAATCCGGATGCCTATGCGGGGACCCTCCAGAACCTCGGCATCGCGTGTCGCGAACTACGCACCGGGGATCGCGTAGAAAATATCAAGCGGTCGATTCTCTGCTATCGGCGTGCGCTTCAGGTCCGCAGGCGCGGCTCGCACCCGCACGGGTACGCAGCTTTGCAGATTAACCTTGGCAATTCGTTTATGTCGCTTGCCGAAGTAGAGAAATCTAAGGCGGTTCGCCACGGCCTACGTGCTCTGCGGCACTATGATCAAGTATTGGCTCTCCGTACAGAAGAAGATCAATCTGGCGAGTATGCAATGGTGCTGTTCAACCGCGGCGAGGCACTGGTTTCCGTGGCGCTAGGGAGCGCCTGTTCTGAGGTTTATCTGAGGGAAGCGTGTAGCTGTTTCGAGGAAGCCGCCAACTATTTTCAGCAGCTCAATAATGCCGAACTTGTCCGGAAGAGTCGCCAGCGGCTGGACACCATCGCGCAGTACCTGGATACACTGAAACCGAATACAATCTGCGACACAGGCGAGCCCAACAATCCTGGGGAAAGCTAGACCATTCCCTGCGGAGTTGCGAGATAGGCAAAGGAAGTGAACTGAGTTGGACACCTGCACCGAAGCTGAGGCCGTGGGGTGTGGACGTTGAGGCGAGACGGATGAGCATCCTGGCCTGCGGTCATGCGCATGTGCACCGGACGCTGTCCGTCGGTCACCGTGCAAGCATGCCGTCCCATACACAAGTCGATCACACAGAGAGGGTGATCAATCGCACAGACGCAGCGGATTCAATGTGCCAGCTTGTTGGGTTTACCGGAACGTCTTTCGATAACGGTCACAGGTGCGTAACCACGGCAATTATGGCTCAGTGAGCTGTCGGAGAAGACCGTGATGGGCTTAAGGTTTGTGGTCACGGAGAACACCACACCGGATGACATTGCTGTGGCCGGCCGACCCGACCCTCTTTACTGCAAACCTGGCTTGGTTACGCAGGCCCGCCTTCTCGCGGACTTGATCGACGCCGAACTTAGCGGAGAGACTAGTTGCGGCGGTGCTGGGATCGGTTATGTTCCGGAGATCGTGGAGCTTGAAGAAGATCAATCATGAGCCCAGCGAAACGGCGAATTCTCATTGTAGGCGGAGGCGCCGGCGGCGCATCTTGCGCCGCACGGGCACGGTGCGGACTGAGAACGAAGTCAGCGGCATCGACCGAGAACAGCGGGAGATTTGCCTTTGACGCACTGGGAAGATGTCCCTGGGACCGACTCCCTGCTGCTGGACGTCCGCGATGCCGCGGAGTTCGCCTCCGCTCATGTTCCACGCGCTGTCAACATCCCCTTACCGCAGTTGCGGGAGCGGCTCGGGGAACTGCCGCGCGACCGCGAAATCTGGCTCTACTGCGACGTTGGTCAGCGCTCCTATTACGCGTTACGCATCCTCTTGCAACGCGGCTTTGCCGCAAAAAACCTCCCAGGCGGATTCGTTACGTGCCGAGTTTTTTGTTCGCAACTGGAACGGGCAAAAAGTCTGGCTGCTGCATCCGTCTAGAACGCTCACGTATAGGTGTATAGTACACGTATAGACTAGGGTAACTGCTTGTCGACGGACGAGGGCTGGTATTTCAAGCTTCGGGTTTAAGGCGGCTGCATGCCGAGCGCGAGACCAGCATTCGCGGGCAAGGTATGCCGAAGTGAGGGCGACGATGACCGATCCCGTAAAGATTGGAATCATTATCTGCAATCGCTATCACACTTGTGCGGGAGGAAAATGCTTTCGCGCATTGCGAGAGCGTGAAGGCGCTTTCCGCCTGTATCAGGGCCAGGACGTGGAGTTAGTCGGATACACCACTTGCGACGGATGTCCCGGCGGGAACGTGGAGTATGCTCCCGAGGAAATGAAAAAGAACGGCGCCCAAGTCATTCAC
>JBGPJK010000398.1:0-4332 GCA_041485425.1 Terriglobia bacterium
ATTTGTTGACTCTTGTATCGCAGCTCTTCTGCCAGCCCTCGTTAACGCCTTTCTTCTTGACATACCCGCATATAAATCGCAGAATTTCCGCGGCCAATGATCGTTCGCAAGAGGCTCCAGTCCCCTGTTCCTCTCGAATCTAAGCCCCAAATGTCATTTGTCATCGTTCTACTCGCATACACAGCCCCCAGGAGGGCACAATGAAATCACTCGGATCGACCCTGCGCCTGGTGGCGCCGATTTTTCTGCTCGCTTGTCTCTTCATCTTCAGTGGACAGTTAGCTCAAGCTCAAGGCCTCCCAGTGGCTTCTGCCTCGCCCGGCAGTCTTTCTTTCGGCGTGCCGACAGGAAGCACCACCGGGGCGCAACTGTCGTTGACGTTGAGTTTTACGGGACCAGCATCCGATATAGTGGACAGCATCTCTATCATCGGTACGAACGCAACTGACTTTACTCAGACCAACACCTGTGGCCCGTTGATGAGCACATTCGTTACTCTGCCCGCCTCTTGCACCGTAAATGTGACATTTACGCCTTCGCCTTCAACTTCTGGTCTGGAAACAGCCGTTCTTGTCGTGAAGCACTTTGTAGAAAGCTCCCTCGAGCTAGATGTTCCTCTGTCGGGTGCTAAGGGCGCCATTCGGCTCTTCGATCCCCTCAATGTGAATCCCTCTCTACCAAACACCCCCACTTGGCCTGGGCAGGCTATAGCCAGCGTCAATGTCACCCTCTCGTGCCCTGCGGAGCCTGGGCCCACAGGGATACTCTCTTCTTCTCCTGATGGGGCTGGCTTTGTATTCCAGGACAACTATATCCGTGTGAAGAATTCCGCCTCTGATTCCTCGCCCCAGAATGTCTGCACGGGCGGCGACTCGAACTTAGGCGGCATCGGGATTCCAGGCTCAAACTGCTTTCAGCCCAACTACGAACATGATGTGGTCAACTACGTGGGCCAAGACCCTGACGTTGCGGTATCCAATGGAACGAATACCTCAGACGAAACAGCAGGTACCCCCCTCCTCCCGACCTTCGGTGTTGCGCCGCTGGACATTAGCGGCTTGCTCTTTTCCGGCACCCAGACGGTCACTTTTGAGATGGTGGACGCTGGTGGTGAGCTTGGCTCGTCCACTTTGCATTTGCAGACCAACTGCACTCCGACTAACGTACAAACCGGTTCAGAGACCGGCAACCCCATAAACACGGCCAACAATTCCGGCGTGACCCAAACGTTGACCTTCGATAGCACGCCCAACAACCTGGACCAGTACAACTTCGACTATTCGATCGCAACTGCCGCTAATACCATTGTCCCCGGAACTGAGAACGCCACTCCAATCGTCACCAACAATTCGATCGACCCCTCGTTCTTCTCCAACACGCTTGTGGCTGGAACTCCGTTCGCAAACGCTTCCTGCATCCCCTCGGCCAGCTTGAATGGCAACTGCTCCGGTAAATTGCAAGTCTGCACGAAACCTGGCAACGCAACGCCGTCCGGCCCCAATTGCCCGGATTCGTCCTCACCAAACATCATTTTCTCCACGACGTTTGATCCTAGGCCTCAGGATCTCATCACCGATCCCACTACCGTCTTCGGCTATTTGGAATTTAACGACGCGGGGGGCTGCCCCCTCGACGGTCTGGAGGCCGGTAAGAGCTGCCCGCAAAATCAACTCGTGGATTTCTCTGGACCTGGAGAGTACACCGGCCGAAGGGGAGCTTCTTCCACAAACTCCCAGGGTGTCCTGGCTAGCGGGATTATCCCCCCAACTACGGGGGTTTTGGTCTCTCCGTTCGTCCTCACCGGGCCCGCTACAGGTTGGACCAGCAGCCCGACGCCCTCCGTCACTTTTACAGGCAATCCGGCGGTGGAGGCCATCGTCCCGCCGATTAATTTCATCGAATACGGCATAAACCCGGCCAGTCAAGGACAGCCTCCCCATGTCCCACTTCCGTTCCCGGGCAGCAGCGCTTTTCCGGCCGACCCCACGCTCCCCAATTTCAGCAGTAGTTCTCCTTGCCCCTCAATGTTCGGCCCCTCGGCGCCGCCCTTTACACCTGCGGCTGTTCAGTTATCGTTGACGAGTCCTTCGAACCTGCTCCACTACTCCACGACGGACTGTGCCGGAACCCACGAACTGAACTTCGCATTTGCCGCCAGCAAATGGTCCACCAGCTTCAAATCTCTGACCATCAACGTGGATACCGACTTGCCCTCCGCAAGCTGCGGCTCGGCAACGCCAGTGTGGCACGCGAATGATGTCAGCATTGGTTGCACGGCGTCCGACCCGACATCGGGCTTGGCGTCTCCTAGCCCTGCGGGACCGGGAGCCCCTGAGTCCTTCTCACTGATGACCAATGTGCCGACAGGTACAGAAACCAGCAATGCCCCCACCAATTCCCAACCAGTCTGCGACCTGGCGGCTAACTGCGTGACGGCGGGACCCGTCTCCGGAAATATGGTCGACAAGAAGCCTCCCACAATCACGATCACCACCCCATCCAACGGCGCGAGCTATTCGTCCAATCAGGTCGTTAAGGCCTCGTATGGCTGCGTGGACGGTGGATCGGGACGCGCGCCTCTGCCGGCTGGCTGTAACGGCGTGGGGGGGAACCTCGTCGCGGTCGCGAGCGGCAGCAACATCGATACCGCCCCGAACGGCGCAGGCACGACGTCAAAGACGTTCACGGTCAGCAGCGTCGATAACGTGGGGAATCATTCCTCGACGTTCTTTAGCTACACGGTTGGCTGCCACTACGCCTCGGTGGGAATCAGCCCCTCATCCGTAACTCGCCCCGCGCTGATATTCATAACTTCAAGGATTGTCGACTGCATGGCCGCCGCTCAGACCGTCAGCGTCAAGTACACGCTGTCGGGACCGCTCGGGAGTCACTGCAGCAATTCCAGCACCGTGATGTTTACGACTCCGGCGTTCACCATCAAATCCGGAGCGTCCAACTCCATCACCTTCCCGTTCCCGATTACGAAAGCCGTATGCGCGGGAACGTACACAGTCACAACCACAACGATGAAGAACGGGGCAGCCATAGACAGCACTTCTGCAACGCTTCGAGTGAACTGAGCAACGAGACGAGCCATCCGGCTCTTTCCTCTCTTGGAGGAAAGAGCCGGGGCTCACGATTAGATCGTTCTCTTGGGATTCTGTGCTATCTGTCAGGGCGTAAATTGTAGTTTCGGATTGCTCTGCTTCTTACTTGGACCACCGCGTCGACTCATCGTAGATGGTTTTGAGGTCCGAACGCTCCAGAACGTGCTCCGCGCCGGCTTCCTTCTTCATTTCATCAAGCAAATTGAGCACTTTCCGGTAGTGGTCCGCCGCATCGTTTGCGCTTCCGCTCAGCCGAAGCGCCGTGCCCAGCAGGTAATGAATCCGCGCCGTTTGCAGCCTCAGCCCAAGTTTCTCGCTGATCCCCAACTCCCTCTCTAACTCTTGCCTGGCGTGCGAAAAATCCTTGTTGTTCACCATCGCCGCGGCCACGTCAACCGAAGCTTCCAGCCCGAGATATTTCGATCCCTGTTTGTCGGCTTCTTGGGATAGCGACTGCAAGTCACGAATGGCCGCTTGCGAGCGCCCCTCCGCGAGCGTCACCTTGGCAAGGCTTAATTTGGAGACCAGGACTTTGCCGTGTTCCGTCCCCTTCGAGGCCATGCGAGATGCCTGCTCATAGAGGCCCTTGGCGGCTTTCAGGTCGCCACGATAAAGCTGCACATTCCCTTGGGCATTCAGAATCGCGGCCTGCAGGCTCTCATTCTTCAGACCGCGCGCTAATCCCTGAGCCTCCTGCAGCGGAGTGTAAGCTTCCGCTCCACGCCCTGCTCGTGCCAGCGTGTCTCCCAGATCTGTCAGTATCAGTGCCGTGTCGATCCCATAGTCCTTCAGCTCTCGCAGCGACTTGACCGCGTCTTGCATCGAGCTCAGCGCCGCGCCAAAGCGGCCCTGGTATTGGAACACCAACCCTATCTGGTGCGAACCCAGTGCCGCTCCCCGCGAGTCTCCTACCTTCCGCCACAGCTCCAGCGCTTTCAGGTAGCTTGCCAGGGCTTGATCGTACTGTCCGGTGGCTGCGTAGGCCTGCCCCATGCCGTGCAAGCTGTCCGCAATATCTCCCGGAATATTCAGCTTCTCCCGAAGCTGCAATGCCTGCTGAAAATAGGTGAAGGCATTGTCGGTGTCGCCCTTCGACAGGTACACAAACCCGATATTGCTCAAGCACAACGCTTGATAATTCTCATCGCCGGTATCGCGCTGAATCTGCAGCGACTCTTTGTACGCCTGCAATGCTTTGTCGTATTGTCCGCGGTCCTGGTACACC
>JBGPJK010000399.1:0-4309 GCA_041485425.1 Terriglobia bacterium
CCTTACGCTAGCCATTTGAACCAGGAGCAGGTATTTTTCAATGCCCAAGCGCACATTCCAACCCAACCGGCGTCACCGCTCGAAGACGCACGGATTTCGTACGCGCATGAAGACCAAGAGCGGACGCGCGGTCATCTCCCGCCGGCGCGCCAAGGGTCGCAAGCGGGTGTCGGTGAAGCCCGGCTTCCGTGAGTAGGCGTCTCCCTTTTCCCGGAAATGGCGGGCAACCTGAGTTTGGATCGTGAGTTGTGAGCGCCAGCGCTCCGAATGGCAGTCGCAATGTGTCCGGCTCCGGCCGGCGGGCGAGCTTTCCCCGCAGCGCACGCTTGCTCCGGCATGCCGACTTCGAACGCGTGTACAAGCAGGGCCGGCGTCACTTTGCCGCCCACATGACGGTGTTTTACCTGGCGCGTGCGGAAGGCGACGGCCTGCGGGTGGGATTCACCGTTGGACGCGTTCTCGGCGGCGCGGTCGTGCGCAACCGCATGAAGCGGCGGCTGCGGGAAGCGGTTCGCCGGCATCGTCCGCTGGAAAGCGCCGCGGTCGACGTGGTGATTAACCCGAAGAAGTCGCTGCTGACTGTGGACTTTGCCGAGTTGCTGAGCGAAGTCAGCCGCGCCTTTGAGGTGGTTAGCAAGTCGGTAGCGAAACGAACTCCGGGGAAATGAACCAGATCGCCAAGACGATGGTGTTGCACCTGCTGCGCGGCTACAAATGGGCCATCTCGCCGATGTTTCCGCCGGCGTGCCGCTACGTGCCCACCTGCTCCGAGTACGCGACGGAGGCAGTGGATGGTTACGGCGCCCTGCGCGGGAGCCTGATGGCAATCTGGCGTGTGCTGCGTTGCCACCCGTTCGCCAAGGGCGGTTACGACCCGGTGAAGCCTAGAGACGCAGCTTGCTGCGTCTCCTCGGCACCACACATTTAGGTAGGTATTTCGAACCTGATCGACGTACGGTAAAAATTTGCCAGACTTTCCCAATCCTCATCAAGATCCCGGAATGGAGCGCCGGCTGCTGCTGGTCTTCGCGCTCACCTTCCTGGTCATTCTGGCGTTCCAGCCGCTGCTGAAGAAGTATCTGCCCACACCTCCGCCTCCGGAAAAGCAAACCCAAACTCAGGCCCAGCCCCAACCGGCGCAGCCGAGTAATCCCCCTCCGACGGCACAAGCCCACGTCGCTGTCCCGCCGGCAGGCGTGACCAAACAGGCTTCGTCAGAAGCTGAGACCGTCATTGAGAACGATCTCTACCGCATCGCCTTCACCAACCGTGGTGGCCAGGTCAAATCCTGGATCCTCAAGAAATTCGACGACGACCAAGGAAAGCCTCTCGAGCTGGTCAACAACGCCGCCTCTGCAAAATACGGCTTCCCGCTCTCGCTTTGGACCTACGACGAGACCCTGCGCAACAAGTTGAACTCCGCGCTGTACGTCGCCTCCAGCCAGGGCACCCAAACGGCTCCCGCGGAAATCAGCTTCGAATATTCTGACCAGGACGTTGCCGTCCGCAAGACCTTGCGCTTCGACCACACTTACGTCGTGCACGTCGAAGTCTCGGTTGTCTCCAAGGGGAGCGAAGTCACGGCCTTCCCCCTGTGGCCGGCCGGCTTCGGCGACGAGACCAGTCCCGCCTCTTACGCCGCCAACAAGATCGAATACCAGAACAACAGCAACGTCGAGCGCGTCACCGTCAAAAAAGTCAGCAGCGGCGCCACCGTGCAGGGCCCGTTCAACTGGGCGGGCGTGTCGGACCAGTATTTCGCCGCCGTCTTCCTACCCGAGGACGCGCAGGCCGCAGCCATGGTCACGCTGCATAACCAAATCGACGTCCCCAAAGATCCGCAGAAGCCGCAGGACACGGTCAAGGTGGATGTACTGGGCGCGGGCGTGGGCAACCTGCACGGCCCAACCGTCGAGCGCATGTATGTTGGTCCCAAGATCCTGAACACGCTCGAGTCTGTACACGTTGCCGGCATGCCGGCAAACGTGGAGCCGGACCTGCGCCAACTGGTGGACTTCGGCTGGCTGGGCGTGATCGCCCGCCCGCTCTTCATCTGGCTCCGGTGGACCTACGAGAAACTTGCGGGCAACTGGGGCTGGGCCATCGCCATCCAGACCCTGATCATCAATCTCGCGCTGATGCCACTGCGTATCTCCAGCATGAAGTCGGCGCTGAAGATGCAGAAGATTCAGCCGCAGATGAACTCTGTCAAGGAGAAATACAAAAAGTACAGCTTGCGCGATCCCCGGCGACAGGAGATGAACGCGGAAATTGCCGCGCTCATGAAGCAGCAGGGCGTGAGCCCGGTCGGCGGCTGCCTGCCGCTGCTTATCCAGATGCCATTCCTGTTCGCCTACTACCGCATGCTGGGCGTGGCCATCGACCTGCGCCACGCGCACTGGCTCTGGGTCCGCGATCTGTCGTCGCCCGACCCTTGGCACATCCTGCCCATCGCCATTATCATCACCATGCTGTTCACCCAACGCATGACCCCGCAGGCGGGCATGGACCCGTCCCAGCAGAAGATGATGAACATGCTGATGCCGGTGATGCTGGGCGTCATAAGTTGGAACCTCGCCGCCGGGCTTTGCCTGTACTGGTCGGAAGGCAACCTGATCGCCATCGTGCAGCAGGCGGTCATGAACAAGACCACGCTCGGCCGCGAAATGCGCGAGATGATGCTGAAACGCGCCAGGAAGAAAGACAAAGACAAGTGAGCACTTAGCACTTGGCATTTAGCACTTAGCCATTCGGGTTTTGTTACTTGATGGTCCAATGCTCTTAACGGCCAAGTGCCAAGTGCTCGAAGTTAGAAGCTATGCCCATTCCCGATAAGATCGCCGCCGCCAAGAAAATCGACGAACTCCTGCGCGGGGTTGTGACTCAGGGCGGCCTGCGCCTGAAATACCGTATCACCGTGGACCCACCTCTGACTGAGGAGCGCGACTGGGAGCGCCCCGAGATCCTGGTGGAACTGTCGGGCCCCGACTCTACACTGCTCCTGGAACGCGGCGCCGAGTTGCTGCGCTCGATCGAGTTGCTGGCGCTGGAAATGCTTCGCCTTCCCGGCAACGAGCACGAGAAGGTTTCCTTCGACTGCATGAACCACCGCGCCATGCGTCTGGAAGAGCTCCGTATGGCCGCGAGTGTAGCCGCCGAAAAAGTGCGCAAGACCGGCCTTCCTTACCAGTTCGCTTCCATGTCGTCGCGCGAGCGCCGCATCGTCCACCTCGCATTGCGCGATCACACCGACCTGCGCACCGAAAGCCAGGGAGAGGGTCTGCGCCGCTCGGTCGTGGTCTATCCCAAGAATTACCGGCCTGCCGGCAAGCCGGCGCGGAAGACGATTCCCTGATTATTTGCAGGTTGAACGGAACCGGCGGTTCAGGCGACTGGGTACAAGCCTTACGGGGATGAGCGGGAGCACTCTGCCGATTCTCGCGCCTTCGAGGCGACCTCGGAATCCAGATCGCTCTGCGAGACTTCCTTCAAGCGAGCGATGACCTCTGCTCCGCTGACTAGCCTCAGGGCACTGGCCGCGCAGAAGCGCACGTCGGCTCTTGCATCACTAAGCGCAACCATCAGCGCTTCTTTTGAGGCTGGTGGTAGTGGGCCCACCCTTGTCTGAGATTGTTCCACTACAACAAACAAAAGAAGCGACGTAAAATAACGATTCTCAATGACGTGCCCCTCCAGAATGCATGCCAGTACCCCGTCCACGATTTCACTCCCGACTTCTCTAGCTAAATCGGAGAGTAGAGAGTCGGCCATTCCACTCAATTCAGCTGTTGTAGGGTCGGCTATCATAAGAAACAGCTGCCGCGTTACGTCCTTAGAGTTATGCCGTGCGAGTTCGATCAGCATTTCGCGACTATTCTGGACGTTCTGTTCTGCAACTCGCCGCTTTTGGTCGATTCTCCGTTGGCCTGATTCATCGCGGAGCATTCTTCCGTCCCGATATTGATACGCCACCACGCCGTACCTTTCCTCCACCGGACGCTTCTGATAGTCCGAGAGCGACTTCACCAACTCAACTAAGCTAGCCTGATTCTTAGACTTTCCCTGACCTCTCAATTTTTCTAGCAGGCGCATGATTCCTCTTCAGTCACCTCTTCATCGGGGAAGTCTCTTATCATTGTCGTTCCCGCGCTCCCCGCAGGGCCGTGATTTCCGTCACCTGATAGCGTGATCTCAGGCATGTGCCGCATCCTGTGCAGCGCATCTTAAAGGCGTAACTTATGTCCTGGTACAGCAGACCCTACCCGCTACAATCTTCCCGTGAACCTCGACGACACCATCGTCGCCATCG
>JBGPJK010000400.1:0-4291 GCA_041485425.1 Terriglobia bacterium
CCCATTACCAGTACCCTCACTTTCAATGCCAGTGCAAGCTACGGCCGCACCACCAACCTGTTGACCAACAACCCACAGAATTCCTTCAATGCCGATGCCACGTTGAATTGGAATCCACTCAAGAAACTTCACGCAACCTTGGACTACCACCAGCAAAACCTGCTGAACGACTTCATCCCGTCTTTGTACATCTATTTTGGTAATCCCTCGCTCCACCGTCACTGGACCGGCGCTCGAGTCGAGTACAACCTGAGCTCGATGTTTGACGTGGAGGCACACTATCAACGAACCGGGATTACGCGCTCGAATTCGGATCTGTGGCCGCAACCCTTTTACTCGCCCAGCAGCTTCGGGCTGATTGGTACGCCTGCGGACGCGTTTGTCCCTCGCCTGGTCGCGTCTACTTTTTCAAACACTCTCGGCTTCACGGTAAAGTTCCATCGCACTCAAACCTGGAACCTGCGCTCCGGCTATGAGTGGATTGGAACCCATGATCCCGGCTATCTGACCGACCCGCAGACGTCGCAACGGCTATTCGCCGGCGGGAGCCTTACTCCCAAGCCTTGGGTCAGCTTCAGCGAAGACTTCAGCGTGTTGCGGCAGAGTGACTTCAAACTTATCCAGCGGAGCAACCGTCTGTATCTGAACACTGCCTATGTGACCCTGAGGCCGGTCACGGAGTTCACCCTGGGCCTGGGTTATGCCTATTACCACAACAATCTGAAGAGCGACCTGGTGTACGGCACCGATCCGTTCTATACCGAGGCGCTGGCGCCTTTCAAAGCCATCAGCCGGAGCTACAGCATTTCTTCCACCTACCTGTTCAAGAAGAAGCTGGGTTGGAATGTGGAACTGGCCCACGTGAACTCGACCAGCAGCTTGCGTCCCAACCTGGCGCTGGCGCCGCTTTGTGATGCCGGCACCGTGCAACCGTGTTCCGTTTCCACTGCGTTTGCCGCTGATTTCTCGACCGTGGCGGTGCCGCAGTATCTGGCCAGTTCCGCTCTCGATTACCACTGGGGGGAAGGTTTTGATAGCGGCATTCGCTTCCAGTACGGCAGTTACAGTGACCAGGTGCATCCGGAGTTGGATGGCCACTTGAACAGCTACAGCTTGTTCTTCGGGAAAATATGGTAGGGAGCCGGGGCGGTTCGCTCTAACCACCGGGCTGGCCAGGTGTTGGCGCCCTTGGTCCGACGGTACAGTACCTTTAGTACCTTGGGTCCCGCCCGCACATTCACCGTATAATCATGGCCAAACCAGCAGAAATCTGCACTCTTGCATAAAGGGCACGGTGGACCCTGCTTTGGCATTGGCGATTTTCGCTCTGGGGCTGGCATTCGGCAGCTTCCTGAACGTGTGTATCTACCGCTTGCCGCGGGATATTTCGGTGGTCCACCCTCGCTCCGCCTGTCCGAAATGCGACCAACCGATTCGCTTTTACGACAACATCCCGGTACTGAGTTGGCTGCTTCTGGGCGGCCGCTGCCGCCACTGCAAAGCTCGCATCAGCCCGCGCTACCTCCTGGTTGAATTGCTGACCGGCGCGTTGTTTCTGGCCTGCTACGCGCATTTCGGCCTGACCCTCGCCACGCTGAAATACGCTGCCTTCGGATTCCTGCTGCTGGGCCTGATCTTTACCGACGCCGAAACCCAACTTCTACCCGACAAGATGACGCTTCCGGGCCTGGTGCTGGGATTGCTGTTCAGCCTGGTGGTTCCCGTGAACGACCTGGCTTCCCAGTTGTTGCCCGGACTGGTTTCACTGCCCATCAGTTCCGATCTTTCCGCGCATCTGCTCTCGCTTGCGGATGCCCTGCTGGGGTGTGCGGTCGGTGCTTCGTTCGTCTACGGCGCCGGCGCGATTTATTTGCGCGCCCGCGGCGTGGAGGGCATGGGCTTTGGCGACGTCAAGTTGATGGCGATGATCGGCGCGTTTCTGGGATTTAAGCTGACCATCTTCACCCTGTTCGCCGCCTCCATTGCCGGATCGCTGGTGGGAGTGGCGACCGTGTTCGCGGTCTGGATCAAGCGCACCCGCCGGCGGATGGTCCGCCATCACGAAACTGCGCGCCAGGCGCGCCGCCACGCCTGGGAATCGGCTGCCATTGCCCTCCGCCGCCACCAGATGCCGTTCGGGGTTTTCCTCGGCAGCATGGCCATGGTTGCCTTCTTCTTTGGCAACCGCTTTCTGCAATGGTACTGGGGGCTGATGTGAAGCCGCTGAGCAATCCCATCGTGCTCCGCATGGCGCTGGTCTTTTTCGCCGCCGTGTTTGCCTTTGTCATGGGCATGCTGATGATGCGACGCATGCGCCGCTCGCTCGACGAGGAAGCAGCTTTGACCGAGGATTCTTCCTCCCCGGAACGCTTCCCACTGCACACCTACCACGCCGTCATTCAACAATTGAAGCAGCAGAAACACGAGTTGCTGAGCGAGCAGCAGAGGGAGCGCCGGCGCGCCAAGACCTCGGAAAACATCAGCGCTGCCGTGCTTTCGAATCTTTCCAGCGGCGTGATGTTCTTCAACGTAAACGGTCTGATTCGCCAGGCCAACGCGGCCGCCAAACAGATTCTCGGATTCGCCTCACCCATCGGGATGAACCCGGCGGAAATCTTCCGCAAGGCGTCGCTGCGCTCTGCCTCCGGTTCTCAGATGAGTCTGGCAGAGGCGGTCCAGGCCGGCTTGCGGCAGAAGACGCCATCGCAGCGCCTGGAAGCTCGCTACACCACACCGGCAGGAGAGGAACGGACCTTGGATATAACCGTGACTTCCGTGTGCGCGCCCAATGGCGAAGTGCTCGGCGCCGCTTGCCTGTTGAATGATCAGACTGAAATCGCGCAGATTCGCCGGCAGCAGGAGTTGCGCGGAGACATATCGGCCGAGATGGCGCTGGAGCTGCGGAATTCGCTGGCCACCATCTCGGGATATGCGCAGCAACTGGCGGCGAACCGCGATCCCGAACTGGCGCGGCAGTTGGCCGCGGATATCGCCGCGGAGTCGGCCCATTTGGGGCGCACGATTGGCGGCTTCCTCGCGGGCGCAAAGGCCGCGAAGGCAGCCTCGCAAAGCTCGATTTGATTACGCGCCGCTGCTGCCTGCATTGCTGGGCGGCCACGGCACAAAGGATGGAGCAACTATGAAGCGCATTGCCTATGTTTGGTTCTTGGGAGTCATTCTGGCAGGGATGCTGGTCACCCTGGCCGGTGCCCAGTCGGATTCATTGGGCGACTATGCCCGTGCGGTCCGCAAAGAAAAGAAGCCAGCCGCCGCCAAGCAGTTCGACAACGACAATATTCCGAAGCAAACCAAAATCAGCATAGTCGGGAATGCCCCGGAAGCGCCCGCTGACAAGCCTGCCGACAAGCCTGCCGAGACCTCGAACCCCGCCGAGGACAACCCCGAACTGAGCAACGCGGGCCGCGCCGAGGGTAGCCCCGACGCCGGCGCTGACACCCAGGCCGCTCCGCAAAGTGGCGAACCGTCTCAGGCCGCCTCCCAGCCGGAGCAGCAGCCCGACGACTCCGCGAACAAGGCGGAATCCAGTCCCGAGCAAGCCGCCGAAGAGCGGCGAAGAGCCGAAGAAGAGTGGCAGAAGAAGATTTCCGCGCAGAAGGACAAGATTGACATGCTGGCGCGCGAACTCGACCTGGTGCAGCGCGAATACCGTCTGCGGGCCGCTGCCTTCTACGCCGACGCCGGCAACCGCCTGCGTAGCTCCGGCGCCTGGGACCAGGAAGACGCCGGGTACAAAAAGCAGATTGCCGACAAACAGAAGGCGCTCGACGACGCCAGGCAGCAACTGGATGACATGCAGGAGCAGGCCCGCAAAGCCGGCGTCCCCTCCAGCAAGCGGGAGTAGCGCGTTGCTCGTCGCGAAGTTCAAGCCTCCGGCGCACGCTGGAGGCTTTCACTTTCCTGTATTCAGCAGCACGCTGATGATGTTGTTCAAAGGGCCTGTTGTAACCAGGTCCGGGTAGCCGTCGCCGTTCAGATCCGCCGCGATCACAGCAAATTCCTCGGCACTGTTCGTGTTGTATTTGCCACTATTGCGGAAGGTTCCGTCACCGTTACCTAAGAGGACAGTAACGCCGGCGTCGACGGGATGCAAAGCTGCAATATCCAGGGCGCCGTCGCGGTTCAGGTCGCTAATCGCCAGTGTTGCTGAGCCTCCCCGAATCGGATAAAGCTTGTTAGGCTGGAGCGTACCGTCTCCGTTACTGAATGCGACTCCCATGCTTCCGTTTACTGAGACAGCCACATCCGACTTTCCGTCGCCATTGAAGTCCCC
>JBGPJK010000401.1:0-4289 GCA_041485425.1 Terriglobia bacterium
CATAGGCGAGCCAATGCCCGTCGGGAGAAAACACAGCGTATGACTGCGAATTCTGGAAGGGCTCGGATTTGCCGAGCCGCCAGGTCATGCCGCAACAAGAACAGCAGCGATCGAACGTAATCACAAACATAAGATGCAGACAGCGCTAGCTGAAGCGGAAGCGCGACTCGATGCGTACAAAGTAATCAATCCGCCTAGGGATGATATGTTATTACTGGTTCATTCCCAAGGTGGGGCTGGACAGTGCCGCGCTTCGGCGGGTGCTGAAAGCGATCCTCTACTACTCGGGGAAGGCAGCAAGACTGTCTACTCATGATTCGAGCGACGCTGGGCTGCGCAAAAGGAGTCGAAGAAGGCCGCTTTGGCGGTGAGTTTCGGTCTTGCCAAGCAACTGCGCCAGTTGAGATCGAACGGTGTTGCGGCTTACACCCAGCCGTTCGGCGGCTTCGTCAAGGCTCTCGCCCTGCATGAGCAAAGCGGCAAGCTTCGTCTCTGCTTTGCTAAAGCCGAACAGCGCCGACAGCACGCGCCGCGGCGGATCTGGTTTCCGTTCCGGATCTGTGATGAAGATTGCGATGCGACTCCGGTCGACAGAGGTCCGGAGACTCCCCGGCGGTGCTTGTGTGACCAAGATAGAGTAGGGACGCTTCAAGGAGGGCCTTCCGATGAGCATCGTTCCGCCGGCATTCGGCGAATTCTCCGAGAGGCGCTGCGCCGCCGCCCCGATCAGCGCCCGAAGCTGAGCGGTTAGTCTTGGAGTGCCGGCGCTGAGACCGGAGGGTCGCAACTCCAGTCCGTCTCGCAGCGCAGCGGTTGTGGTGAACCGAACGCCCCTTCGCGTCCGCAAGCACCACTCCGATTGGCAGGCGGTCCAATATGTCCTCCAGGGAATTCACCGCATGCTGAAGGCCGACGAACTGACGATGCAACCGAAGAGCTTGCCTGAAGTGCGGCAGCAGCGCGCCAAAAAGCTGCAACTCCCCCTCGCCATAAGTCCCGTGCGTACGCGCCCGCAGGGCGGAAATCACGGCGACACGCCCCGGACTCGCTTCAATGACCGCGGCGACTTGATGGAAAATACGTTGCGGACGCATGAAGTCCTGATAGAACTCGGTCTTCTCGTATTCCGAGTCGGGAATCACCATCTGTCCCGCGAACACGCCGCCAGTTGCAATAAATTGGCCTCCCGCTTTAAACCATGGGTCAAGTGGAGCAAAATGTTCCGCGTACCGGCGGATAATCCCGGAATCGGTTCCAACCGAGGCCGAAATGCCGGCGTCCTGCTGCTCGACATCGTAGGCCAGTAGGTTGGCGGGACCCGCGCGAAGAAGACCGGCGAGATCCTCGAGGAACTCCGCCCACAAACTCGCGTCGCCAGCAGCGGCGTAAATTCGTCCGGCAAGGCGCAGAACAACCTCTTGGGAATACACAAAGCTCCCTTCAGCAGTTTTCATCCGTTTGGATGATGACGGCGGTGGATGCTAAGCCATATAATGTACCAGATGTTGGAACGTCGCACGGTAGCCGTTATCGGTTTGCGTATAGAGCAGTTGGCCACCGTGAAGTAGGAGGCAACCCATGCAAGAATGTTCTCGCCCCGGCGCCCGGATCCTATTTTGTGCCCTGCTTGCAATTCTTCTGGCGGTAACGCCGGGAATGAGCCAAACCTTTGCTTATGTGGCGGCGAATCCGTCGTACGGACCCGACAACATCTTGCACACTGCCATCTTTGTAATCGACACTTCAACAAACGCGATTGTATCGAGGATACCGTTTCAGGGTTATCTCCAGGGCATGGCAATTACTCCGGACGCTTCGCGCATTCTCGTACTTCGGGATAACAAAGATTCCAGGCCGCCCCAGTGCTTCGAGTGTGCTTTCACCACGGATATCGATTTCCTTGATACTTCCACTAATGCGGTGATATCGACAACGACCATCCCCGTACCCTCACCCCTCTATGCGCCGGTTATTGGACCAGATGGCAAGCGCGCCTATTTCTCGGGCGGATATAACGGCGGCGTGACCGTATTCGACCTTGCTCGGAACAGCTACGTCACTGGTATCGACCTTCGCGGTTCTAGCCAACGTCTCGCCATCACCGGAGACGGGTTGCTGCGTCTATGCGAGTTCACCCGGGCACGTGCCCGGTCCGGACTACGTATCCGCAGTCAGCACTGCATCGAATTCGGTACTCACACGAATAGCGGTTGGCGTGAATCCCGATGGGATCGCGGTGACTCCTGACGGTAGCAAGGTCTATGTCCTGAACCTCGGCAATCCAGGTTTCGACCAGTGGTCCATATCTGTCATTAGTACGACGACCAATGCCGTGACCGCCTCGCTGCCCCTGGACGGTGAACCCTCGGGAATCGCCGTCACACCGGACGGAACACGCGTCTTCGTCGGCATCCAGCGCAATCCCCAGCTTCCTCTCGGACCGTTTGGGCCCAGTCTTTCACAGGATTATGTGCTGGTCATGAACACGGCGGATAACAGCGTGTTAACCAAGATATCGTTGCCCAGGCATCCTCAGACGCTGGCCATAACCGGGGATGGAATGCACGCCTATGTGGCTTTTGACGACGCATATAACGGACTCAAGGTGCTTTCGCTGATTTCAATCGACACTTCCACCTACAGTTTGGGATCGCCCCTTCCGATACCAAGCGCTGATGAAGGCGGCTGGTCCCCAGTAAGTATCCTATTCAACCCTTCAAAATCTTCCCTTACGGGGAAGCCGCCCGTTCCTCCTTCAGTTGCATTCAGTGCAACTCCGAGCACGGTTTCCATTAACGATGGCTCCGGTCTCGGCCAGACCATCCTGGCTTGGGATGCGCCGGGCGTCAGCAACGTTGAAATCCACAGCGGTTCTCCGTCTGGAGCCCTAATCGCCGCTGGCGGCTCATCGGGCTCAGTACAGACCGGCAAGTTGGTCCGGAATGGCACGACCTTCTATCTCCAGGATGTCTCGGGTGGCAAATCGCTGACGGCGGCGAACACTCTCAAGACGGTCACGGTGACGGTGATCGATTCCGGCGCGCCGGCTCCGGCTTCTGGTGTGACGTTCACGGCCAATCCCCGTCAAGTCTCGGCGCCTGGCGGATCGGGTCTTGGTCAAACCACTCTAGAGTGGAATGCGCCCGGGGTCAGCAATATCGAGATTCATGTCAATTACCCTGACGGTCCGCTTCTCGGCGGCGGCGGCTCGACTGGTTCCATACAGACAGGCGCATGGGTCACCAATGGCATGGTTTTTTACCTTGTGGACACCTCACCCGGTAAACCGGCGAACACGCTGGCATCCGTGGCGGTCCTGGTGGGCGGACCGCCCCCGGGGTTCGGGTTCTATATCGCGAATCCCAATCCGATTCAAATCAGCGACGGATCGGGGTTGGGCCAAACCAATCTTACGTGGCAGGTTCCCAACGGCCAAAATGGGATGCCTGTCGCGAGCAACGTCGAAATTCATGTCAATGCCCCCAACGGCGCCGTTCTCGGAGCTGGCGGCCCTTCAGGCACGTTATTGACCGGTAAATGGGTGACCAACGGAATGACATTCTATCTTCAGAATGTCTCCGGTGGTAGGCCGCTAACAGCAGTCAACACACTGAGCACAACGATAGTGAAGGTGACCGATTCCGGGGCGCCGCCTCCGTCCGCTCCCACTATTACACTCAGCGGGAACCTGCTTTCCAGTTGTACCAGCGCGGGGCTGGGCCAGGTGAAGGTCACATGGAGCGCTCCGGGTTATAGCGGTGTAAACATCTACGCCGCCGGGATTCTCTGGACGACGGGTGGCTCCAGCGGCAGCCAGACTACGGCCGCTTGGGTGAATGAGGGCATGGTTTTCATGCTCACGGACTCGCAGAACACGACACTGACTTCTGCCTTCGCCAAACTGGGGTGCAGCCCCCTCCGTCCCCGTCCATGATCCCAATCGAGGATGCCATAGGATCAGCAGAGTGGGTGGTGCGTACTACCTGACGATGACCACCGTGGCCGACACATTTCTGAGCTGGACTTATTACCTACCCAAAACCTCAGCGACGGCTGATCAGATCATGTTCGCACCACTCGTTGGGGGGATCGTTGCGACGCAAAAGTGCACAAGATCGGGACATTACCCAATTGCCTTCAACGGTCTAAAGGTTACACGCGATCGATCTGTTGGAATAATTAAATTGGAGGCGGTGGATCCAGACCTCCTGATGTCGAGGAATTCGGCTGAGCTTGTGGGGCAGGTTGCAAACCTGCGGCCGATTGTCAATCGGCCTGCTTGCGATGTA
>JBGPJK010000402.1:0-4284 GCA_041485425.1 Terriglobia bacterium
CGCGCCAGCGCCCACAGGATGCGCCCCTGTTCTTCGGTCAAAGCGCGCGGGACATGATCCATCACGCACAGTGTTCCCACCGCGTACTTCTCGGGGGTCAGCAGGGGGGCCCCGGCATAGAAACGGACTCCCGCCCGTGTGGCCAGCTGATTCCTGACGAAACGTTTGTCTTTCAGGGTGTCAGAAACGATGAGTACATCGTGTTGCAGGATGGTGTGGGTGCCGAAGGAGACTTCCCGCGGGATCTCACTTACATCCCACCCTACTCTTGACTTGAACCATTCCCGGCTGCTGTCGAGGAGACCGATCAGTCCAATGGGTGTGCCACACACATAGGCGGCCAGCCGGGCGAGGTCGTCGAACCGCTCTTCCGCAGGCGTATCCAGTATCCGATAACTCCGGAGGGCTCCCACCCTGCCGGTTTCGTTCCCGGGAAGAAGCGACTGCATACCGCACGCTCGAATGCCGACTGAATTACGATTAGGCCCACATTATCTAATTCTTATAGCATTGTTTGAGGGCTCGCCGCTATTAACCACTAAGATACCGTTATGCTTCGTAACCGATGGTGTTACGTTTTGTAACTACGACACACATTGTCTAAAATTCAGACACAATCCAGCCGTAAGGGCAAATCGCGGTGTGGGAGCTCGCTCTTTTGACATTCTCGCGGTAAGTCGGCCTCGAGGAAATTGGGCCGCTGATGTCCGATGTTCTCTACCTGGCCATTTTAGTCCGTCGGCTAACCGGACATGTGGCCATTCCTGACCGCTTGGCGATTGCGCCCGAGTGACGTTAGGACTCTATCGGAACTGCTCCGCAGGAATGGCTGAAGAAATCTTGCCACACCTTCTGAGCAGCGGGCCCTTGGGCCGTATAACTGGCTCAGCGGAGAGTAGGAACGGACAAGTGTTAAACAGGCCGTTACACCAGCTATCCCTGCGGACGCCCCCCGAGTGATCCATGAAATAGCTTAGACAGTTTCCAGTCTCCTCTGCCTCCTCAGCGTCCTCTGCAATTTTCCTTCACCCCAACTCCGCCAGCATCGCCTCCATCTCCGACTGGGCGTGGATATTGCCGGTGCGCTTGGCGGAGGCGATCCCGCCCTCCAGCATCTTTTTCGCTTCTTCGCCCCGAGTGGCGGCGGCCAAGGTCTGCGCGGCCATGAAGTAGCCGGCGGTGTAATCCGGATGAGCGGAAAGCAGCTTGCCAAATTCCTCCAGCGCGCGCTCTACCTCGCCCGCCTTGGAGTACTCCATGGCCAGGCCGTAGCGGGCAAAGGCATCGTCGGGATCTTGCGAGAGGATTTCGTTGAGCAGGGCAATACGGTCCATGGGATCAGCTCTCAGTCCTCAGCCGTCGAAGATTCAAGAGTACAACAAGCTCGCCCGAGCTGCTTCTCCAGCATTGTATTAGGAACTGGCGAGGCGACTTTGCCATGAGTACAATGACCGCATCGCAGAAAAAGGAGTTGCAGTTTTGGCGTGCCCGTTCTTCATGCCGACCCAGAAGTTGGAAGGCGCCGCCTGGATCCACCCCTCGCGGTTGCCCTTGGGCGGCGGTTGGAGCGGGTATTGCTGCGCTCCTGGGCACGAGGGCGCTAAGCCCACGGATGAAGAGCTGACGCAATTCTGCAACTTGGGGTACGCAGCCAGTTGTCCGCGTCTGCCCCAGGAACGGGTGTGCGACGCGGTCCGCTTCTCGGTGGCCCGCGAGCGCGGAGCGCAACTGCTCCTGTGGTTCGTCTGCGAGGATGGGCATCGCCCAGCCGGGCACGGCACCTTGGAATACGACTCGTCGCTCGGGCTCTGGATCTGTTCCCATCCCGACCCGCGCATCCAGAAAATGGCGGAGTGTTACCTGGAGTCCTACCTGCTCCGCAGAACTCAGCCTGCAATGGCAGGCGCTACCTTGAGCGCAAATTCATGAGCGAGACCGATCCCATGGTGGTGCCCCGCCCGGTGCGGGATTCGCAGTCGGAAATGGCCGAGATTGTTCTCCCCAACGATGCCAACCCGCTGGGCGCCCTGCTCGGCGGACGCCTCATGCACTGGATTGACATGGCTGGCGCCCTGGCGGCGCATCGCCATTCCCGGCACTACGTGGTCACGGCCTCCATCGATCACATGGATTTTTGGGTTCCGGTGCATGTCGGTGATCTGGTCATCTTGCGCTCTTCCGTCAATCGCGTTTTTCACACTTCGATGGAAGTCGGAGTAAAAGTCTGGGTGGAAAACTACATTGCCGACAATTGCCAGCACGTCAGTTCTGCCTATCTGAGCTTCGTGGCGGTGGATGGAGGCGGACGGCACCTGCCGGTGCCGGCGGTCATTCCTGAAACCGACGAACAACGGCGCCGCTACGAGGACGCCGGGCGGCGGCGGGAGATTCATCGCGCCGAGCGAGAACGCCGCAGCGCTAACCTCGCCAGATAAGTCTGACTGGGCTGTGATTGGCATCACAGCCTCAGGGCCACGGCAGTCGCCATAATTCCCGTTCGCGCCTGAAATGGGGCATCCTTATGGAAAGCGCACTCCTGGTTCATCGCCTGCATTTCGCCTTTACCGTAACTTTTCACTACCTTTTTCCGCAGCTCACCATGGGGCTGGCGCCGCTGATCGTGGTGCTCAAAACCCTGGGCCTGCGCCGCAACGACGAACGGTACAACCAGGCCGCGCGTTTCTGGGCGCGCATCTTCGGGATCACCTTCGTGCTCGGGGTGGTGACGGGCATCCCCATGGAATTTCAGTTCGGTACCAACTGGTCGCTATTTTCACGCTTCGCCGGAGGCGTGATTGGCCAGACCCTCGCCATGGAAGGCATGTTCGCCTTCTTTCTGGAATCGGCTTTCCTGGGATTGTTTCTCTACGGCGAGAAGCGGCTCAGCCCGAGGGCCCATTGGTGGTCGGCGGTAGCGGTGTTCCTGGGTTCATGGCTCTCCGGCTTCTTCATTATCGCCACCGATGCCTGGATGCAGCATCCCGTGGGCTATGTCCGTGCGGCCGATGGGTCGGTGCAGCTCAGCAGCTTTTGGGCGCTGGTGCTGAACCCTTGGGCCTGGTGGCAGTACGCCCACAACATGAGCGGCGCGGGAATCACCGGGGCATTTGTGATGGCGTCGGTGGGAGCTTTGTACCTCCTGGGGCGGAAGCACGTGGAGCACGCAAGAATCTTTGTGAAGGTCGGGGTCGTGGCCGCCTGCGTGTTCAGCATCCTGCAACTGTTTCCCACCGGAGACGGACAAGGGAAGATGGTGGCCGTGAACCAGCCGGTCACGCTGGCCGCGATGGAGGCCCTGTTCACCGGGCAACCTGGGGCGCCGCTGGTTCTCATCGGCCAACCCAACGTGCCCGAGCAGAAAATCGATAATCCGATCGTTGTTCCGAAGATGCTCAGCTTTCTCACCTACCGGCGCTGGCAAGCGCATGTGCATGGGCTGGACGAATATCCGCCCCAACTGTGGCCGGATTCCATTCCGTTGCTGTACTTCAGCTATCACATCATGGTGGGATTGGGGACCATCTTCATCGCCATTACGGTAGTGGCGGTTTTCCTGCTATGGCGCGGCAAGCTGTTCGACGCGCGCTGGATGTTGTGGGTGCTGCTGCTGAGCCTGCCGTTTCCCTACATCGCGAACACCGCAGGGTGGATGACCGCCGAACTCGGCCGCCAGCCCTGGCTGGTGTACGGACTGATGCGCACCGCCGACGGCTACTCCAAAACCGTTTCGGCCGGAAATGGCCTGTTCACATTGCTGGGGTTCATGGGGATGTACACCGTGCTGGGCATCCTGTTCCTGTTCCTGGTCCGCCGCGAGATCGAGCGCGGCCCGTTGGCAGAAACGGTTGCCCACTAGAGGTCTTTATGGAAACACTTTGGTTCATCATCGTCGCGGTCATGCTGGCGGTTTACGTGGTGCTCGATGGTTTCGACCTGGGCGCCGGAGTGATTTATCTCATCGTGGCACGAAAGGACGAGGAGCGCCGCATGGTGCTGCGCGCTATCGGGCCGGTGTGGGACGGAAATGAAGTGTGGCTGCTGGCCGCGGGCGGGACGCTCTACTTCGCCTTCCCGCAGCTCTATGCGTCCAGCTTTAGCGGTTTCTATCTGCCGTTGATGATGGTGTTGTGGCTGCTGATGCTGCGGGCCATCGGGATCGAGTTCCGCGCGCATATCGACGATCCGGTGTGGCACGGGTTCTTTGACGTGATCTTCTGCGTTTCGAGCGCGCTGCTGGCCATTTTCTTCGGAGCCGCGCTGGGCAATGTGATTCGCGGCGTTCCG
>JBGPJK010000403.1:0-4266 GCA_041485425.1 Terriglobia bacterium
CATAGGCAGCGTAGCCATAGAGCTGGGTGGGCGCTTCGACCTTCAAGCCTTGCGAGGCGAAGTCCACTTTCAGTTGAGCAATGATCGGGCCTTCGTGCTTGCAGTCTCCACACCAGTGCGCCCAGAAAAATAACAAGACCGGAGATCCCCGCAACTGGGCCAAGGAAGTGGGAGTGATGCCGAGATACTCTGCTGTGCTCAGCTGGGGCGCCGGTTGTCCAGCAAGGCCGAGCAGGTTGAGATTCTTTTGCAGCCGCGAGCGCAGGGAGGTGTTGCCGTAGGTAGCGAGACTGCGCCGCAGCAGTGCGACGGCTTCGGCATGCTTACCACGCGCGTCCAAGGCTTGGGCCTGGACTTCGAGTGCCGCACCCAGGGCGAGCGGCAGATGCGGTTCTGCGTCAAGCGCGCGATGTTTCAGGAGCAGGTGTGCAGAGGTCTCGGTCTGTTTCGCGTAGGTCTCAGCCTGGTCCAGTTGCTGTGCGGACAAGCAAGCGCGCGCCATCCAGGAAAGCGCTTCCAGATACTGAGGGTCGGTGCCGTGGGCAGCGCGGTAGCTCTCCAGCTGGGACGTGGCGCTGGTGAGGTTGCCTTGCAACAGGGCAATGCGAACATCCCTGACGATGTCAGCCGTAGCCAGAGAACAGAGACAGAGAGCGAGTAAGATTGCAGATATCCGCGATTTCATTTAATTGGTGACGACCGTGGGCCCGTTAAGTTTCGAGCTTCTAGATATTCTAATTGCTCGTGAGTTGCGATTTGACCACAGAGGACACAGAGGATCACAGAGCAAATCCCCTTTGCGGTTGGTGAACCTGGGGTGCCGGCCTGTCCTCAGCACACCGTACTCAAGCTGAGCGATCCGCGTTCTGAGAACACCGGTCGGCTCACCTCTCGGATACCACGGTCAGAACCACCAAGGCGCGCAAACCATTGCACTGTTTATACTTACGAGTTGGTTACCGAAATAATGGTGGCCCTGCCTGGGAACTTTCGTTTACAATAAAGTTGCGTTTGAACTTTGCGGTCTTTGCAGTTCCCAGTAACTCCCGCTACACCAGCGTGACCTGCCTGCAGAAGTCCGGCGATTGACTCAGCGCGATATCAACGAAAAGGAAGCAAAGCAACACTATGGAAACAGGAACAGTAAAGTGGTTTAACGACGCCAAGGGTTATGGTTTCATCAGCCGTCAGAATGGCGAGGACGTGTTCGTACACTTCTCGGCCATCCAGGCCAGTGGATTCCGCAGCCTGCAGGAAGGTCAGCAAGTCCAGTTCGATGTGGTCAAAGGCCCCAAAGGCTGGCAAGCCGAGAACGTAAAGCCGGCGTAAGCCACTTTTACAATCCGAAAGGAGGGCGGCCGAGAGGCTGCCCTTTGTGTTTGAGGAAAGAAACTCCCGCCGCGAATTTCCGCGAATTCACCCGGATAAGACAAAATCAAGTCGCTTCGAGAGTAAAATGCCGAGACTGAAAGAGGGGCGGGCATGGCACTGAAGGCAGGAGACAACGCGCCGGATTTTGAGTTGCTGGCAATCAGCGAGCAGGGGCAGGGCAAGATTCGGTTGAGCGACTATCGCGGGAAACAGCACGTGGTGGTGACGTTCCACCCCCTGGACTGGACCCCGACTTGAGGGGAGCAGGTGCCGGCACTGGACGCAGACCGCGAAAAGTTCGCCGCACTCGATGCCCAGGTCCTGGACATAAGCGTAGATTCGATTTACAGCCATAAAGCCTGGCAGAAATTTGAGATTGGGGAAATTCACATCCCCATGTGCTCGGACTTCTATCCTCATGGCGCGGTGACGGAAGCGTTCGGCATCATGCGGGATGGCCCGCCGCTGGCGGGAATCAGCGAGCGCGCCGCGTTTATCGTGGATAAGAGCGGGAAGATTGTGTTTGCCAAGGTGTATCCGCTGGACCAAGTGCCGAAGAATGAGGAGTTGCTGGAGGCACTGCGGAGAATAGGTGGATAGATCTGGCTGGGTGCGGGAGGCACAGCCTGCCCGCGCTATGTACCCCTGCTCAGTCCGGCTCGTTCTCAACCCGCTTCTTACTTCCTGGGTTCATTGAGAACGATGAGGAACTCCTTGCCGCAGTTCGAACAATTCAGCGAGGCAAACAGGGTGGTCTCGCCTGGCCAGGAGTACTCAGTCTGATTGTGGCAGTGTGGGCACTTGGTTTGATGCCTGTCGAAGCGCAGATTGATTTCCGGCACGCTTAGATCCACCAGGGAGCACCGCTCTCAGGCGCGGATGGGCTCCACCTGAGGTTTGAGCCTACCTGCAAGCGGGGGGCGGTGTCGGTACGCTGATGAACCGGACAATGTGCGCTGGCGTACAGAAACTGCTAATCGCTCCGCCACTCCTCAAGCTGGCGTTCCATCAGGGAGTAGCACTCGCAGGCTGCTTCTTCCAGCCTTCGCCGATTGATAATCCTTACGTCGCCGCGAGTATGGGCAATCAATCCCGCACTCTGCAACACGCCAGCAGCCACGGTCACGCTGGAGCGGCGGGTCCCCAGCATTTGTGCCAGTAAATCCTGGGTCAAAGGCAGTGAATTCGAGGCCACCCGGTCCGCGCTCATCAACAACCATCTCGCCAGCCTCTTATTCACCTCGTGGAGCCGATTGCAAGCTGCGATCTGGGTGACCTGCATCGCCAGGACTTGCGAAAACTGCTGTACCTGCCGCTCGAGTTGGGGGCACTGCCGGAAAATTGCCGTGAGGGTTTCGCCATCCACCCGGAACGCCGTGGCGTCAATCTGCACGACCGCCCGATTGGGCGAGGTGCGAAAACCCGCAACCAGGGGTACGCCGACAAATCCCTCCTTGCCGATCAATCCTACTTCCACGCTCTTTCCATCCGGGAAGACGCTCAGAACGGAGATCAAGCCGGTATTGCAAAAGTATCCGGACTTCAAAGTATCGCCCGTTTCATGCAGCACGTGATGAATTTTCAACCGCACCAGTTCCAACTTTGGGAACAGGAGTTCACGTTCCTTGGGTGGCAGGGCGAGCAAGATGTGGTTGTGGATGTGGTTTCCGTCGCCGTCGGTTCGACGTGGCTTCGGATAGAGTTTTGCGGAGGGGCGCGGTTTGATAGCCATCACGGCTCCTTGCCTCATCACAATGCGTCTGATTTTCGCAAGGAACCGTCACCCGACAGGGCACGGCGGAGAGATGCTAGAAGAGACGGCTTTAAAGATACTCGCTTTCGCGCCGGTTGGCGGTGATTTATGGAACGGTGGTATGGGCTCGAAAAGCAACCTGAGGCGCCGTACAGTCAGCGGCGCTCTTTGCTGTCGATCTGCACCAGCCGTGCTTTCACCAGCTTATTCACCAGAGCTGCCGGCAGCGGCCTGTCGGTGGGAAATTGGATCGTGCCCTTCGATGTGGAGTAGCCCTTCAGTTCGTTCTTGAAGGCCGCAATCACCGAGGCGGTCGGGAAAAGACTGCAGTGGCCGGAAAAGGCTGCGTACCATACCAGCACCTGCTCGTGTTTGAAGGCGGGAATGCGATAGCTGAGGATTTCGGTTGCCTCTCGGGGCACTACAGAGCGAATCGCGGCACGAATCTTCTTCAAGGTGCTGCGGGCAGGTTCGGGGACTCGGGCGAGATACTGATCAACGGTTTGCGGAGCGCTCTTGGCCTTTGCGGCAGAGCGGCGGCTCCCGGATTTCATCTTCTTCATGCGCGACATGCTACACCAATTTGAATCAGATCAGAGTCGAGGCTTCCAGTGTTCAAGCGCGGTGTCGAAGCAGCAATTTTGTGGCAGACGACCGCGTCAAGTTGAAAGCGTTTGCCGCATTTTGCAACGAATTGCAATTTAAATCGGAAGGACATGTGGCCGTTGCACTCTGCGCCCGCCACAGGTATGCTAACCGTCCCCGGAAAATCCAACCACGCATTCCGGGTCAACACCCCGCTCTCTTTCCGGAGCCAGCCAGGAGAACTTCCCGTGAATACTCGCAATACGCTAGCAACCGCCCTCTTGACGTTCGCCATCTGTTCCACATGCCTCGGCAACCTCGCCGCCGCGCAAAATCCACAGAACCTGGTGGCCGGCGTAGGCCCGGTGGTCAGCAACTACCACTGGGCCAACTGGACGGCGATGAACCGCATCTCCGGCAGTTCGCTCATTGCTTCCAGCCCCACCACCCGCTTTTACTTGGGGTTCACCGCGGGCACGACCGCTGACATTGCCAACATGGTCGTGTATACGACCGCGCGTGCATTTCCCGTGGTCACGGCCGTGACCCCGGTGACC
>JBGPJK010000404.1:0-4260 GCA_041485425.1 Terriglobia bacterium
CCTCTGGCGGAAGACGAGCTGCGGGCCTTCGTCACGGCGCGCGGCCTTGACCACCCGGAGCGGCGCGTGGCGCTGGCGGCGGGGTCGCCAGGCGTGGCGATGTCGCTGGACCTGGAGGTGTACGAACGGCGGCGGGCAGCGATGCTCACGCTGCTGGAGGTGGCGGCGGGTGTGCAGCCGTTCCAGGCGTGGCTGCGGTACGCCGAAGCGATCGGACGGTCAAAGAGCGAAAAGCTGGATCATCATTTGAAGGTGCTGTACGGGCTGCTGCGGGACGTCCTGATTCTGCGGGTGTCGGGCGGGGCGATCCGGAACCAGGACGTGCGGCGGCAACTGGAGGGGGTGGCTGGGAAGGTGGATTTCGGGTGGCTGCGCCAGGCCGTGGGCAAGACCGATGCACTGTCGCAGTTGGTGAAACGGAACATTCAGAAGACGATTGCGCTGGATTCGCTGATTCTGGAACTCAGGGCGGCCCGGTAGGCGGTGCCGGCTCAGCGGCTGTGTTACTTTGGGATTTGGCGGCACCGACGGAAATCTTCGACGAAACCGCTCTGGTAGCGCAGGCGCGCCAGGGAGACATGGCGGCTTTCACCCAACTGGTGGAGCGCTACGAGCGGAAAATCTTCAGACTGGCGCAGAACATCACGCAGAACCGCGAAGACGCGGAGGACGTGATGCAAGATGCCTTCCTGAAGGCGTACGAGCACCTGGGCGGGTTCGAAGGGAATTCCAAGTTCTATACTTGGCTGGTCCGCATTGCGGTGAACGAGTCGCTGATGAAGCTCCGCAAGCGGAAATGGGACAAAACCGTCTGGCTGGACGAACCGGTCGAGACGGGGGACGATGTGGTGGTGCGGGAAATCGCGGTCTGGGAGGATAACCCGGAGGAGCGGTATGGCCGCGACGAGCTGCAGGACATTCTAGACAAGGCGATTCAGAGTTTACCGCCGATTTATCGAAGCGTTTTTGTACTTCGGGACATCGAAGAATTGTCGATCGAGGAGACGGCGAAGGCCCTGGACCTGACGGTTCCGGCGGTCAAGAGCCGGTTGCTACGGGCGCGGTTACAGCTTCGCGACAAGCTGACCGGATTTTTCAAGAAGAAGGTGGAGGACCCGTTTGCTTACCTGTAAACAGTTTCTGCAGGAGCTGACCGATTTCCTCGATGAGACGGTAAGCCCGGAAGAACGGCGGAAGCTTGAAGATCACATCAGCGCCTGCCCGAACTGCTGGGTCATCGCCGACACGACGAAGAAGACGATTCAGGTGTACAAGTGCTCCGAGCCGGTGTCGCTGCCGGAGGGCGTGAAGCAGCGGCTGATGGCGGCCCTTGAACGGAAGTGCGCGTCGGACAAGCGCGCGCCTAGCGATGGCTAGTGTAGTGAATCAGAAGCGAAGTGCCCGATAGGCGGGGCCATAGGGGAGAGGAACTTGTGACGTTCGCCCGGAGCTTCGCGGTTCATGGCAGGCTGATAAAGCACAGGTAGCCGGAAGTAGGCCGACGCATCAGTGGTGCCGTTAAACCCGTTCAGAAGCGTGGTCCCAAGTTCCGTGCGCCATACAGTGGTTACAGCCTGAAGCAGCATGCGGGCTGATTCCCTTCAAAAGAGTACTTAGATTTGCGCGGCTTGGCCTCTGCCCGTGCCGAAAGGATAACCGGCATGTCCAAGCAAAAGAAGAATCCCCAAAAGCTCGGCGAGAAGACGACTACGGCGGGCAAGGGCAAACGGGGCCGGCGAGGGAAAGGGATGTGCATGGAAGATCGTCCCATACTGGAAGCGAACGCAGGTGGAATTGATATCGGTGCAAGGGAAATCTTTGTGGCTGTGCCACCGCACCGGGATGAGCAACCGGTGCGGGTATGCTCAACCTTCACCGAAGATTTGGAGAAGATGGCCGAGTGGTTGGTGAGTTGTGGAGTCACCACGGCGGCGATGGAATCTACTGGAGTGTACTGGATTCCGCTCTACGATGCACTGGAGCGGCGCGGGGTGAAGCCTTGTTTAGTCGATGCCCGCGGCATGAAGAACGTGCCTGGGCGGCGGACCGACTGGCACGAATGCCAGTGGCTGCAATTTCTGCATTCGGTAGGGCTGCTGCGAGCCGCGTTTCGACCGGATGGCGAGGTCTGCGCGGTAAGGTCGTTGATGCGGCACCGCGCCGAACGGGTAGCGATGACCAGTCAGCATATCCAGCACATGCACAAAGCGCTGACGCAGATGAATGTGCAGATCCAGCACGTGATCAGCGACATCACGGGCGTGACTGGGCTGGCGATTGTGGATGCTATTCTCGACGGGCAGCGCGACGCGGCGGTTCTGGCCAAACTGCGGGACCCGCACATCAAAGCCGGCGCAGAGATCATCCGAAAATCGCCGCAGGGCAACTGGCGTCCTGAGCATCTGTTTACGCTGAGGCAATCGCGGAAGAGCTACCAGCACTACCAGGAGCAGATCATCGCTTGCGATGAAGAGATCGAGAGGCTGATTGTGGCTTTTGCGCCCCGGGTGGATCCGGCAGAACGGCCGCTGCCACCGGACCGACAGCGCAAGGAGCGCGGCCGCAAAAAGAAGAACGTCAACCCGAAGACGGGCAAGGCGGGCTTCGATCTGCGGACCGAGTCCTACAAGCTATTCGGAGTCGGCCTGACGCAAATCCCCGGACTGATGGCGATGGTCTTGACGCTGTTCAGCGAAGTGGGGCGGGACATGTCGAGGTGGCCGGCCGCCGGGCACTTTGTCTCCTGGCTGGCGTTGTGCCCCGACAACGACATCAGTGGGGGACGAGTGCCGTGGAGGGGCATGCGCAAAGTGCAAAACCGGGCGGGGCACCTATTTCGACTGGCCGCTTTTACATTGCATCGCGACCAGACGCCGATGGGAGACTATCTGCGCCGGATGAAAAGCAAGATCGGGCCCGCGGGGGCCACCACCGCGACCGCCCATAAAATTGCGATCATCTTCTACACCATGGTCAAGAGACAAGTCGAATACGACGCGTCGATTGGGGCAGAGCGAGACGCCGCACGCGAAAAGCGATTCGAGGCGAAACTCAAACGGCAGGCCCACCAACTCGGCTACAAACTGGTGCCAATCGAAGAAAAACCGGCCGCGTAAGCGGCTGAATCAATACGTTCAGCGGAGGAGTTCCTCAAAAGGCGCAAATGGCGCGTACCGGCAAACTTGGCCAACTGGCGCCCAAAGATCCGTGGCCTTACGTCAATCCTGACTCGTTTCATATCCTGGACCCGGACTGGGGCCACCTGACGATCAAGATGAGCGGTCCCCCTCCTTGCGGCGCAGAGGTGATGCTGAACGGTCACAAATACGTGGCTTGCCAGGCGCAAAAGACCGGGATCAACTGCACCAAACAGGACAACTGCTTTACTACCGTCACCAACGCCGCGGGCTTGGCCGCAATCGCAGATACCTTGTCTCAAGATGAGATGGCAGGGCGATTGCGGCAGCTCTGCGAGCGTTGGATTTATACCACCTGTCTCTGCTTTGCTTTGAACCTGGAGGAGAGGAGCAGGAGCGGAGCGCCTTTCATTACCAGTACTCGGTCTTCCAGGTGGAGTACAGCCGCAACCTGCTGTTCCAGTCCGGCAGGCAGATGGACCAGATCTTCCAGGCGCTGATCGACCGGACGCGCGCACCGCTCGATCTGGACCGCGTCAAGACGATCTTCGGCGACAAGAAGCGCCCGCATTATGACACGCGGAAAAAGAATCCCACCCGATGGGGAGTCGTGGTCGAGACACCTACGTATGATCTGACGGTGTTCAAAGTGCATGACGGCAAAATGACACTGAAGATTTATACCAAAGGCGAGCGTGTGCTCCGCATCGAGGTCATCGTGCACAACACCCGGGCCTATTGTTGGGGGCGATCCCTGCCGTGCTTTCCGGAGATCGTCATTCGCCTGCGGACCATCCTGGAGAGGTTCTTGCATGCCGTGGGCTGCATGGACGCCTGCTTCGTCAGCGACGACACGCTGGAAAACCTCCCACCGCCTGTACAAGTGGGACAAACCAGGGTTGGTGGAATCGATCTCAATAAGCCCCGCCTGCGCCGGGTGGCCGCGGCGGTGCTGGCGCTGTCCACATCACCGGTTGGTTTCACCGCTTCGAATCTGGCGCGGAAGGTCCGCGCCATGAGCGGGCAACCGGAAGCTGAATAGGGAGCGCGGCGCGCCGCCTATGACATCAAGAAACTGCGCGGCAAGGGCATGGTGCGGAAGATCGGAAAGTCACGCCGCTAC
>JBGPJK010000405.1:0-4259 GCA_041485425.1 Terriglobia bacterium
ACAGGCGGATACGCCCGAAGCCAGAGCCGGCCGTCTGCAGGCAGCGGCCGATGTCCTGGAGCGCGGTACCGAACCGTTCTTCAGCAGCATGGTCTGCAAACTTCTGGGAGAGGCGACGCGGAGAGCCCGCCCCGATCTCGTCGAGGGTGCGCTGCGCATGATGCGCAAGATGTCGGCAGAGGACGTGGCCATGGTGCAACGCGGAATGGCGGAGCGTCCGGATTCAGTGGAGACGCTCAAGACCATCAATGTTCCGACCCTGATCGTAACGGGTGACGAAGATGTTCTCACCGGCGTGGTAGAGGCGGAGTTGATGAAACGGAACCTCGCAGGGAGTCAGATGAAGGTGGTCGCCAAGGCAGGGCACTACTCTCCGTGGGAACAGCCCGAAGAAGTAGGCAAGATGCTCAGGCAGTTCATGGATGGGGTGAGCGGAGGCCAGTGATGGAGGTCCGCTGCCCACCTAAATTGCTGACGTGTCCTAAGTTAGGCCCTATCAATAATTTGTCCTGGATTTTCCACAGAAACGACGGCTAAAGTTGTCGACCGATAATGCCGATAGAGTGGGATATGGATATTTCTGCCAACGCTCTTCAGGGGTTGCAACAGGCCGAAGTTCAACTGCAGAGGGTGGCGGCTAAGCTCGCCTCCTTCGGTGCGTCCTCTCCGGACAGAGCCAACGTGGACACCGTGGATCTAAGCGCGGAGATGGTTGCGCTGATGTCGGCCAAGAACCAAGCTTCGGTCGATCTCAAGACCTTGAATACCGCCACCGAGATACAGAAAAGCATCATCGACATAATGGCCTAAGTTACTCGAGAAAAGCTCATTGCCTGGAATCATTCGCAAGACAGTACCGACTCCGCTTCGCGAAACTCCGAATCATCCGCTGGCGCGCTCTCACACGGCATTAATGTAAGCGGGGTCATTCACACAGCCTCACTGGAGATAGCTCAGGGCCAAGTGACTTACGTAATCTACGCATGGTCAGGGATCACTGAAACTGACTTCTGAGCACGGCAAACTACCATCCGAAGTTGTAGAGAACTGTAGCAATGGAAACCCAACCCCAACCCCAAACCCAAACCATCATAGGCCGCCGGCGCAGCGATCGCGTATCGATTACGTTTTCGCTGCTGGCCTCCGGCATCGATCCCGCGGGAAAGCATTTCTGCGAGAAGACCAAGACAGCCACAGTCAGCCGGTACGGATGTTGTGTGACCCTGCCACGATTGCTGCCCCCCGAGCAGGAGGTCTACTTGCGCCGGGTTGGCTCCGATGATCGGGCCGTAGGCCGTGTCGTGGCCCATATGGGTTCCCATGACGAAGGCTACCTGCACGGAATTGGTGTGTCCCAGCCCTGCGAGGACCTCTGGGGCATCCGCTTCTCCGCATCCTTTTACGAGAAGCTGGTTGACAGTATGTACGACGGCGTCTATTTCGTGAACCGGGACCGCAAGATCACCTACTGGAATGAAGGCGCCGAGAGACTGGCTGGGTACGGTGCCACGGAAGCGGTCGGGAAACACTGCTTCAATGACTTTCTCGGGCACGTGGATGAAACTGGCAAGGCGCTGTGCATGAGCGCATGTCCGCTCAGCGGGGTCATGTCGGACGGGCGTCCGCGAGAAGCCGAGGTCTACCTCAAGCACAAGAACGGGCATCGCATGCCGATTAGTGTGCGCGTTCTACCCATGCGGAACAGTGCGGGCGAGATTGTAGGAGCCGTCGAAGTCTTCAGTGATTCCACGGCCAGGAAGCAGGCCGAAAAACGTGTCAGCGAATTGGAGAACCTGGCCTTCCGCGACTCCCTGACCCGATTGCCGAATCGCCGATACACGGAACTGAAGGTGGAGCAGGCCCTGCAGGAGCACCAGCAGTTTGGCCGGGAATACGGCCTGCTCATGCTCGATCTGGACCGTTTCAAGCATGTCAATGACACCTACGGGCACGACTCAGGCGATGCCGTGCTGAGTGCAGTCGCGGAAACTCTGGTACACAGTCTGCGTACCGCGGACCTTTGCGGCCGCTGGGGTGGTGAGGAGTTTCTGGTTTTGATGGCGGACGTGAATGCCATTGGTTTGAGTGATCTGGCCGAGCGATGCCGGGTCATGATCGCTCAGTCGTCGGTCGCCAGCGGCGCATCCCGGGTGTCGGTCACAGCGTCCATCGGCGCCACGCTGCTGAACCATACCGATTCCGCGGCCACGGCGATTCGCAGGGCCGATGAGTTGATGTACCAGAGCAAGCACCCGGGTGGGGACCGAACCACAGCTGGGTAAAATGATCCGCTGAACCGGCGGTTCGTCGGCCTCTGAACTTACATCTGTTAGATATGTTCCACCCTCCACGAATCACACCGCTCTGACCAGCGCCCCTTTGAGTTACAATTCTTTCGCCATGATTGATACCTACCTGGTCCCCGAGAAAACCGTGATCAGCGCCAAAGGCGATGGTTCCGCCGTGGATGTCAGCGGCGCAACCAACCGTGTCTTTCTGCTCAACCTCGATATCACCAACATCGTCGAGCAGGAAGCCTTGGACGTCAGCATTTTCGGGTCAGGCGACGGCGCCGTGTGGGGGCCAAAACCGTTGACCAACTTTCCTCAGAAGTTCTATCGCGGGCAACACCCCCTGTTGCTCGATCTCTCCGATCACCGCGATGTGAAGTTTGTCCGCGCCCACTGGGAAGTGAACCGCTGGGGACGGGGCACCGACACCCCGATGTTTGAGTTCAGCATCAGCATCAAGGAAGTGCCCACCGACATTCTGAAGGAAGCCACCGCTGAAGCCAAAGCGTTGGCGTGAAACGCTAGCCCGCTACGGGGTTTCCCAATCCAGGGCGTAAATTTCCTGGCTACTGATGTCTCGCGCCAGCAACGGCGAGTCGTCGGGCGCCAGGCCGGTCCACGCACCAAAGTTCCCACGGAACCGCCGCATTCCTTTCAGGCTGAATAGCTTCTCCAGCTTGTGATCGGAAATTCGCATGCGGTAGAACCCGGGGTCCGCGGTGAACGTGGTATCGAAGTAGAGGTACTGCCCGTCGTGAGACCAACTCGGAAAGCCAACCGCGCCGATGTCTGAGATCGCCAATTTGGACCAGCGATGAGTTGCGACCTCCCACAACATGAGAGTCTCCGAGTCGTTGCTCAGCGCGGCGATGTACTTTCCATCCGGCGACCAGCGCGGTGAAAACAGACCTTCACTCCCCGCCAATCCAGAGACGTCTTTCGATGCCAGATCCACGATCGAGATCCCCGTTCCGATCACCGGAGGGGGCGGAGGAGATAGGCAAAGCACGATCGACTTTCCGTCCGGCGACCATCCGGGATCGAATCCGAACTCTGCTCCCGGAATCAACTCTCGGGGGGTGCCTCCATTGGCTGAAACCAGGTATCCACGGTAATCGGTCTTGTTGGTGCGCCCCATAAACACGATCTCCTTGCCGTCCGGAGACCAGCGGGGAAGCTCGGCGTACATCGACGAAGAGGTGAGTTGCAGGGGCAAACTGCCATCGATTCGGCTACGCCACAGCCGGAAGTCCGGCATCGACACGTAAGTCACCCACTGTCCGTCAGCCGAGAAAGCGAGATCAATCGCCGACGTGTTGGCGAAGTAGGGGACGAATCCTGCCTTGGCATCAAAGCGCAGCAACTCGGTGCGCGGTTGTTCTCCCAGCATGAAGATCTTTTTGCCGTCCTTGCTGGGAACGGGAGAATCGAAGTCGAGCGGCCCATTCGTCAGCCTCACGGGCGAGGGTTGGCCACCCCACCACCGGGTCCTGGTTGGCAGCGCCCAAACATCGTTCAAGCCGTTTAGAAGAGCGTGGAAGACGTAGTACTTGCCATCGCGTGTCCAGCTCCCGTTGCCGCCAAAATCCGCCTCATTCCAATCCGACAGCAAGCGGTGTAGACCTTTTCCGTCGCGGCGCGCCTCCCACAGTTGAGGGGAGGCAGTGTTGGTTTCGGTCACTTCGATCCGGAGGGTTCGGCCGTCAGGAGAAAAGCGGAGATTGAAAATCGGCCCATTGACACTCGCAATCTTGCGGGTGTTCGTCCCGTCGACGTTCGCCAGATAGACATCGAGAGCCTTGGCGAACGCTACCTCGGTTCCATGCGGTGACCACGCCGCCGCCGACACACTGGCCAAGTCGCCGACTCGGCGAGGCGCCCCAGTCGGCAGCGGCAAGATCCAAACCGCAGAAGACGACCCGGTGTCCTTGAGGTTGGAAACTAGTAGGGCCGAGCCGTCGGGCGCGA
>JBGPJK010000406.1:0-4258 GCA_041485425.1 Terriglobia bacterium
CGCTGACCCCACTCACGCGCAGGTCGAGATTCACCATCACGTCTCCCTTGCGCATCAGCAGACCCGAGCCCATGGGCTCCACGTAGGCTTCATCGCCGATGCCCTGCAGCGGTGTAAAAGTCTCCATCCCCGCGATCGATTTCATGGCCGCGTGAGACAGCTTGAACGCCATGGCACCGCCGTCCCAGGTGTATTCGATCGCCATGCGCTGGTTGCCGCCGGGGCCAAAGTGGTACTCGCAGCTTCTAAGCCCAAGCTGTTCGACCGAGGCCACCGGCTGCCCAAGAGCACTGCTGGCCTCCTCGCTGGACAACATGGCGCAAGGCTGCCGCTTGCCCTTGTAGGGAGCCACTTCCCCGCCCATCTCCCGGGAGAATTCGTGGGCCTTGTTCTTGACCCGATAGGCGACGTAGAAGCAACTTCCGGCCACCAGCAGGCTCAGGAATACAAACACCGCCAGCACGCCGATGATGATCTTCACCGCGGTGCTGCTGCCCCCGGAAGCGGGAGCCGCAGTTGGTGGCGCGGACGGCGCCGCGCTGACCGACGCAGCCGGCGCGGCTTGCACCGTGGCCCCGCACTTCGAGCAGAACTTGACGCCTTCGGCGAGCGGAGCGCCACAACTGACGCAGAATGCGGCCATGAATTGCCTCCCTGGAGTCTGCGTCATTCTGCCGCCGAGGAACCCGCGATGCAACACAAGACTCCAGGGGGGTAAACGAACAGTCACGGTATGCTGGCACTCGGCTCTTTCCACCAGTGTGGGGGCGGGACGCCCCCACTACAGCCGGCGAGACGCCGGCGGTACAAAAGGCTGAAACCCCAAACTGCTTCCGGTGCTAAACTAGCCCATCTGTATGCCGAATAACGGTCGTTCCCGCACTTGGCTCTGGATTGTGATTGGAGGAGGAGCCTTCTTCCTCTTTGTGCTGGCGGTGTTTACGCTGGTCTACATCACCCTGCGTACCGGGGATCGCACCAGCGCGCTGGGAGGTTTCGGGGACAAGATTGGCGTGGTTGATCTGGAAGGCGTCATCATCACGCCGTCGGTGGTGGTGCCCCAGCTTAAGAAATTCGCCGACGACGATTCCATCAAGGCCATCATTCTGCACGTCAACTCTCCCGGCGGCGGGGTGGCCGCGTCAGAAGAGATTTACCGCGAAGTAAAGCGCATTCGCGACGATAAGAAAAAGCATATCGTGGCCTCCATTGAAACCGTGGGCGCCAGCGGCGCGTACTACGTGTCTTCCGCCACCAACAAGATTTATGCCGACAAGGGCAGCATCGTGGGTTCCATCGGCGTCATCGCCGAGTGGGTTAACTATGGCGATCTGCTGCGCTGGGCCAAACTGAAGGACATCACCATGAAAGCCGGTGAGTTCAAGGACACGGGCTCTCCCACGCGCGACATGACGCCCGCCGAGAAGGAATACCTGCAGTCGCTGATCGACAACATGCATACCCAGTTCATCCAGGCGGTGGCCGACGGACGAAAGGCAAAATTCGACGACATCAAAGCCATCGCCAACGGCAAGGTCTGGACCGGCGAGCAGGCATTGTCCATGAAACTCATCGATCAGGTGGGCGATTTCCAGACCGTGGTGGACGACACCGCCAAGGCGGTCGGCATCAAGGGCGAACCCGTGCTGGTGCATCCGGAGAAAGAGCGCAAGACCGTGCTCGACCTGCTGTTCGGGGACGTCTCGGAGTGGCTGCCCACCCGGGAGAAGCTGCTGGAGCAGCATATGGACTTCTACTATCTCTGGAAGTAAGCTTCGGGCGCCAGACTACCCGTACCAGGGCAGGGAAGCAGGGTTGCCGGACAGGTGCAGCAAACGGAACTTGCGCAAAAGCCCTGAAATTTGAGAAGTTTATGCAGGCCCACTCAGTGGCGGAGGGGCTGCTGTAACCAAACAGCCACAAACGAATTTTCGATGGAGCGAAGGGGCGTATGACAAAAGCTGACTTGATTGATGAAGTATCCCGGCTGGCGGAGTTGACGCGCAAGGACAGTGAAGTCATCGTCGAGACCATCTTTGACAGCGTCGTCCGCTCGCTCCGCGTGGGCGACAAGATCGAAATCCGGGGCTTCGGCAGCTTCCGTACCCGCCAGCGCAAGCCGCGTGTCGGTCGCAACCCCAAGACCGGCGAGCGGGTGGAAGTTCCCGCCAAGAAGATTCCGTTCTTCAAGCCCAGCAAGGAACTGAAAGACCTGGTCAACACGGGTGAGCCATCCGCGCCAGCCACAACGCCCCCGGCGTCGTAGGGTGCCGTGGGGCGCGGGCGCCCTCGCCCGCGTATTTTAGGAATTTCCTGCAGCGAGGTTGTTCGCAGCATCTCTTTTCTCTTCTGCCCTTCACTTGCGCGACAGCTTGATCCCCACCACGCCCATTAACCTTCCGGTTGGGCCCTTGGCTGCGCGGTAAGAAAACAACAGATCGGTGCGGCAGCAAGTGCACAACCGTGAGGCGCTGATGCTCCTGGCCGCCATTCCGGCGGCGATCAACTGACGCCGGTTGGCTTCCACCAGGTCGAGGAAAATCTTCTTCGGCAGCTCACCATGTCCCGGTGCCCGGGCGGTGAGGAAAAGCAGCGGGTATCTCTCGCGAATCGGGTCCGACTCGTTGCTTTCGCGGAACAGTTCCGCCGCATAGGCGAACTGGGAGTGGAAGCGTTCACGAACCTCAGGCCCCACTTCGTAGCAGCAGCTATGGATGCCCGGCCCGATTCCCGCTTTCAAGTCGCGCGGCAAGGTGCCGAACCAGCGGCGCATTTCCCCCACACCTTTTTCAACGATGCGCTTCGCCGTACCGCGCCAACCAGCGTGGAAGACGCCCACCGCTCGCCGCTTCGCGTCCACCAGGATCACCGGCAGACAATCGGCGGTCTGCACTGCAAGCAGCATGCCAGGCTGGTCCGTGACCAGGCCGTCCCCGACCAGTTGATGCGCGGGCGGCTCAGCGACGCAATGGATCAAATCGGAGTGGATCTGGCGCAGGGTAATGAGCGGCCAGGGCTGACCATCGTTCATAGCGCCAAGTTTCTCGAGGAAGGCGAGGCGATTGCGTTCGACTGCGCTGCGCGAATCGTGCTTGGCAAATCCCAGATTGAGGGCGCCACCCCCGTAAGCCTCGGAAGATCCCCCCGGCCGCGTGCTGAAGCCATGGACAAGCCAGCGGAGTTTCTGGAGTGAATCCGCGCGAAGAACAGTGAGTTGGGACGTCTGCAAAACCCTGGTCGGCACAGCAAACATATTAGCAACCGGGAGGACAGGATCAGGGAACCGGCTCCACAATCTTCGGTTGGCGTTTGTGCCACGCCGTGGCCTGCTCGTAGGCATGCGCCAGCTGCAGAACCCTCGCTTCTCCCCAGTGCGGGCCGATGATTTGTAATCCGATGGGCAGGCCGGCAGTCGTGAAGCCGCACGGAACGGAAATCGCCGGCAATCCCCAGACGTTCACCGGGCGCGTGTTGCGCAACAGCAGGATTTCGCGCGGGCGGAGCAGATCGGGATTCTGGTTCAGTTCGGCCAGACTGGGCGGCGGAATCGGAGTGGTGGGAGTCACCAGGACATCCACGTCTTTGAAAACGCCGCCGATGTCGTGCCGCATCTGCTCCATCTCGCGGCGCCGGAAGATGTAGTCGGTGGCGGTGACCTTAGCTCCGGTCTGAATGCGGCGAAGCGTTTCGGGCTGATACAGCTCGGGACTCCGGCCCACGAACTCCGCGTGGTAAGCATAGGATTCCGCGCTCTGCACCGTGCGGTCGGTCGGGACGGGCAGTTCGATTTCGCGGAGACCTGCCGATAAACCGCTCAGCACAGCCAGAGCCTGCTTCATCGCAGCCGCGATTTCTGCCTCCAGATCATCGTAGAAAAATGTGCGAGGGACCCCGATTCGCAGATGCTTCGGGTTATCCCGGAGCGTGGCGACATAGTCCGCGAGCGGCTGATCCGCGCTGCCGGTATCTTTCGCATCGTAGCCCGCGATGGCTTGCAGCATCACCGCAGCATCCGCCACCGTGCGCGTGATCGGTCCGACGTGGTCGAGCGACCACGAAAGCGGAATCACCCCGCGCGCGCTGACGCGTCCATAGGTCGGCTTCAGGCCTACGACCCCGCAAATGGCCGCCGGCTCACGGATCGACCCGGCGGTATCGGTTCCGATCGCGCCATAGCCCAGACCAGCTGCAACCGCAGCTGCAGACCCCCCCGAGGAGCCTCCGGCAATGTATGCCGGGTCCCAGGGGTTGTGCACCG
>JBGPJK010000407.1:0-4251 GCA_041485425.1 Terriglobia bacterium
CGACAGTGAATTCGCTGTCCACATCGTTGTAGCGGAGCTTCCAGCGGGCGCCCTCGGTTCTCGAGACGACCGTTCCCAGCGGCTCCAGCATTTCAAAGAGGCCGGCGTAGTCCTGTCCGTTGTGCTCGATGACTGGGAGCGAGTAATTGGCAACGCTGGAGTAAATGGTGATGCGCTTTTCGTCGGGCGCGCCGAACACAAGGAAGGCGGAGAGGAGGATGAGTAGGGTGAGGGCGATTGCCAGCGAGGCGAACCGGGTTCGCGGCGACGATACAGCTTTATCTCGGTGAGCGTTGGTCAAGGAGGCAATCTTACCTCAGGGGGTGAAGGGACTGGTGTGCGGAGTGCTGGGTCGCCCCGGTGCTGTTGCGGTTCGCGTCTCCGCTGAGAACCGGGAACTGGCAACCGAGAACTGGGTTTCAACCAAATCTCGATGGCCAGCCCGCCGCCGGCGCTACGTCCATTACTCCAGAGCGTAGATGGTGAGGCCGCTCAGAAGTTTGGGATAGAAGTCGGTGGACTTCTGCGGCAGGACTTCTCCGGCGAAGGCGATGTCGCGCACCTGTTGCATGCGGACGGGATTCATGAGAAATGCCACGTTCGCCCCGCTGCTGCGCACTCGGTCCAGCGCTTCTGCCGTATCGCGAACATAGCTGATGTTCTGCTGGTCACGGATGGCTTCTTCGGAAATTCCCAGCACACCCTCCAGCATGCATTTGTGCAACTGCACCACGTCGAGCGACTGCTGACGCAGGGATAGACCGGCAAGAATGCCGGAACCAATGGCTTTAGGCGTATCGAAGAGAAAAGCGCGATTGGCGGTGACCCCAAGCAGCGCGGTGCCGGCGTGGCCCGCCTCGCGAAGGATCGCGTTGGCGCGGGGCGCATCGATGGACGCATCGACCTCCTCGACGCTGAAGTAGGCGCGGGCCCGGTCGAGCAGCGCGTCTGCCGAAAACGACTCCAGCCCATGCACGACCCGGTGGCCCGGCAGAATCACCAGGCCAGGACTGTCCATATTAATAAAGCTCATCATCACCAGTTCGTAAGGGGCGTCTTCCGGCTCGCTGGATCGGACCAGCAGGTTGCCCGAGGAATGCTCCCGGGGAACTCCGGCCGCGGCCGATCCGGCGGCTGCGGCCCGCCGTTCATTGCGGTAGTTCAGCGCAGTTTCGTAGCGGTGGTGGTCGTCGGCGATGATCAACTTCTTGTCGCGCATCTTGCCGCACACCAGGTTGATCAGGCTGGAATCGGCGATGCGCCACACCCGGTGGAGGCCGCCATATTCATCGCGTATTTCCATGTCGGGTGCGGCGCCGGGGGCCAGCATGCCGTCGATTTCGCCGGCCGGGTCGCTGTACAGCATGAAAAGCTGTCCGAAGTGGGCGCGGGTGGCGCGCAGCAGTTCCAGGCGGTCCGCCTTGGGCTTGGCCATGGTCTGCTCATGGCGGAAAACCACCCCGGCGGAATAGTCCTCAAGCCGTCCCAACCCGATGAATCCCCGCCGCTCCAGTTCGATCCTCGAGCCGGGAAGCGTAAACCGCTGCTCGCAAAAGTAAAAACATGGCTGCGGATCCTGCAGGAAGATGCCCTGCCGTCTCCAGTCGCGGAAACAGGCGGCGGCGCGGGTATAAGCATTCTCCTGGCTGGTGTCGCCGGGCTCGTGCTTCCCAAGAATGATCTGGACCAGGTTGTAGGGGCTGGCAGCCTGGTAACGCGCTTGCATGTCAGGAGTGATTTTGTCGTAGGGCTGGGTAACCACCTGTGGCAGGGCCACCCGGGCCGGGTCGTAACGCAAAGCGCGGAATGGCGAAATATGAGCCATTTAACGGAACTGGGGAATTGTAGCAAGAGCGTTCGACGCGGGCTGTGACGGATGGGAAGAATTGAGGACGAGGCAAACCTTTGCGCACCGCTGGCCATCGAACGCGACGGGCGAAAAGCCTGACAAGACTTGCTGGCGGCTATGTTAGTATCGGCATCAATGAGGTAATTATGGCCCGCCATCGTGGGTCATCTCGCCCTGCGATCCTAGCCCGGCTCCCCAACTTGGCCCAATCCCGGACCCCGAGAAGTCTTGTGTGGCCGCTCCTAAACCGTGTTTTGTTTTTTTGCGCTTGCTTTGCGTTCGTGTTCGTCCTGAGTGGTTGCATCCTGCCTGCTGCCTGGGCCCAGGGCGCCGTCGAGGATGTGCACGTCAAACCGCGGGTCGAGCCGCCACAACCCAAGTACGACGACGGCATAGACCCATCCCTGAAGACCCACACCAAGCCGCTCAAGGTGGATGTGGACCTGGTCCTGGTTCCGGTGACCATTACCGATCCCATGAACCGCCTGGTTACCGGACTGGACAGGGACAATTTCACTCTTTACGAGGGCAAGGAAGCGCAGGAGATCAGGCACTTTTCCAGCGAGGATGCTCCGGTCTCCCTGGGCGTGATCTTTGACATGAGCGGCAGTATGAGCAGCAAGATCGAACGCGCCCGGGAAGCGGTGGTGGAGTTCTTCAAGACGGCGAATCCGCAGGACGAGTTCTTCATGATTACGTTCGCGGATAAGCCGGAAGAGATTTCTGACTTCACCCAATCCGTGGAGGACATTCAAGGCAAGCTGGTGTACACCATTCCCAAGGGCCGCACCGCCTTGCTGGATGCGATTTACCTGGGCATCAGCAAGATGAGGCAGGCGAAGTACCAGAAGAAGGCGCTGCTGATCATCTCCGATGGCGGCGATAACCACAGCCGCTACACCGAGGGTGAAATCAAGGCGCTGGTGAAAGAAGCCGATACCCTGGTCTATGCCATCGGCATTTATGACCATTATTTTCCTACTGAAGAAGAACGCTTGGGGCCGGGCCTGCTGAGTGACATCTCCGAACTCACCGGCGGACGCACCTTTACCATCGATAACCCGAACGACCTGGCCGATGTAGCTACAAAAATTGGTATCGAGCTACGCAACCAATATGTGCTGGGATACCGTCCAAAGAACCCAGTACACGACGGCAAATGGCGTAAGATAAAAGTAAAGCTGATTCCACCTAAAGGACTGCCGCCGCTACGGGTCTATGCCAAGACGGGGTACTATGCGCCTTCGGAATGATTATGTTCTGATCCTGCTCATCAGCTTATTCTTCTTCTGCGCCGGCACCGGAGCCCAGAACACAACTCCCGCCGGCAATCCTTCGCAAACGCCAGCCAGCAGCAACCGCCAGCCCACTCCACCGGCCACGACCGGACCGCCAGCCCAACCGCAAACCCAGGAAAGCAATGACAGTGGCGTTTTCGTTTTCAAGAAGGAAGTGGAAGAAGTTGTGCTGCACACCACGGTGGTGGATGAGAAGCAGCGCCTGATCACGAATCTGGAGCGGAGCGCATTTACGGTTTTCGAAAACAATCAGCCGCAGACCATCACCTCCTTTCGGCACGAAGATGTTCCGGTGGCAATGTGCATCGTGATCGACAATTCCGGCTCGATGCGGGAGAAGCGTGACAAGGTCAACAAGGCTGCCCTGAACCTGGTCCGTTCCAGCAACCCCCAGGACGAGGTCTGCGTGGTCAATTTTAACGACGAGTACTACCTGGACCAACCGTTCACCAGCAACATCAATCAACTGAAGGAAGCGCTGGAGAAGTACGAGACGCGTGGCGGGACAGCTATGTACGATGCCATCGTGGCCACCGCCGACGAACTCAAGAGACATGCCAAACTTCAGAAGAAGGTGCTGTTCGTGGTGACCGATGGGGAGGACAACGCCAGCCGTGAATCGCTGGAGCAGGCAGTTCGACGGCTGCAGGAGGAAAACGGGCCTACGGTGTATGCCATCGGACTGTTGGGCGAGGAGAAACAGAGGCGCGCCCGGCGGGCGCTGCAGACGATTGCCGAACGCACCGGCGGAATCGCATTCTTGCCCAAGACGCTCGATGAGGTGGACCAGATCAGCCGCACCGTGGCTCACGACATCAGGAATCAATACACCATTGGTTACAAACCCAGCACCCCCAAGAACCAGGGAGGGTATCGCACCATCCACGTCGATGTACACGCCCCTCGCTACAGCAAGCTCACGGCGAGGACCCGCAGCGGCTACTATCCCGGCCAGGAGCGCGCCGCGGAATAGCGGTTCGCTCCCATCACCGCCTGCCCTGACCTTCCCCAATGTTGTTGCAACGAGAAAATGTCGTATTAACTGCAACGAGACTCTGTCACCCCCTTGGCAATTAAGTAACGGCCGCTAAAGCAGGGCGGCCG
>JBGPJK010000408.1:0-4241 GCA_041485425.1 Terriglobia bacterium
GGTTTCGGCGATCCCCGGCCTCATCAAGGGGTTGCCGAGCGGTGGCGGCCGTACCCGATTAGACCTACGCCGGGCGATCCCCCGGGAAAGTGCCTCAGCCACCCAGCGAGGCCATTCCAAGGACACGTCACCCCCCAAACGGTTGCGCGTCCCGCCACCTCTCATTACATCCGTAATTACCTCCCTTCCCGAAGCCTGCGCTAGGCTGCACCTTGTTCGCACTCCAAGGGGGTGAACCTTGGCATCGCCAGCACTGGCACCAACGGAAATACGCAGCAAGCTATGCAAACGCTATCAGGAGGCCTACACGGTCGCAGCGGCAATCATCCGCGTCGCCAACCTGGTGAGGTTTGTCTCGATTGGTGTCGGCGCCCTCATCATCATCGTGGGGTTCGCCCAGGGCAGCGACGCCGGCTTCGGCCCCATTCTCATCGGTGGAGCTCTCGTTGCGGGGTTGTCGCTTGCGGCCGGTGGCTGGATCTCCAGCATGGTCATTCAGGCCCAGGGTCAGATCATCCACTTCATGATCGACACTGCCGTAAACACCTCACCCCTGCTGGACAACTCCTCAAAAGCCCAGTTTCTAGGTACCCCAGCAACAGACTCCGGGCTGATAGTGCGTCACGGCGCCGGCTTTTAGCCTCGGCCGCAGCCGATGCGCTTTCGTAGACAGGCACCCGCATCGAGCCGTCGCACTTCCCACCTATAGAGGAAAACATAATCCTGGCCGAAATGTGAAACAGGTATGCTCGGTGGTGATTCCTGTCACATACTGATCATTCCGCGGGCACAGCCCAACATGGAGAACGGTCCGGCTCCTAAAGCCTTTTCCATCATGCGACAGCGAGCCTTGCAGCGTACTCCGGATATTCGCCCGACTTTCCGCATCTAATTAAGCAATTGAGCACGCGTCATCGCGGTGACAAACGATGGCAGTGCTGCTTTGGATCGGAGGATGGTTATGGCAAAGGTGATTGAGTTCTACATTCCGGCTAGGTTTCACAAGAAAGTGAAGTGGGTCCCGCCAGAACTACGTGGGAAGGTGATCGAGTTCCCGCCTGAGATCAGGAAGTCGGCCTGAGCACGCGAGAAGAAGGCCGGCAAAACCCGGCGCCCGGAAGAACCGGGCGCCTTCTTTTTTCCCCTGACTCTCCTCAGTGTGACTCTTCCATCTCCACCGCGCGGGGGAAGAGGATGTTGTTCTCCAGGTGAATGTGCTGGTGCAGATCCGCTTCAAACGCATCCAGTGCCTGGTAGAGCGTCCGATAGCTGAAGCAACCGTCGTCCGGCACCGCGTAGCCGTGACTGGCTTCGCGCATGGAGCGCAATGCCTCGCCGGCGGAGTCATGCTCCCCCATCATCATGTGGACCGGATTCTGCACGCTGCCGAAGGGTGGCGGCAGCACCGGTTCTTTCTGTAACACCGCCTCTTCCATGCGCACCATGTAAGGGAACAGCACCATCTCTTCCTTCATCATGTGCATGGTCAGTTCCTGGCTGAGCCCGCGGAAGGTCTCGCGGATCTCCAGCAGTTCAGCATGATTCTTGCCGTGCACGGAGCACACTTTCTCCAGCAACGGCTGCAGCCTGGCGATTTCTTCGCGCGTGTATTTGTGATGCGTCTGGATGATGTGTTCCACCAGGTCCGCCAGCAATTCGGACGGCCAGTTATGTTCGGCCTGCGCGGCGGGCTGGGCGGCCCCCGCCAGGGTGTCCAAGACCTGGTCAATGGACAGGTGGGCTGCGCTGCAGGCTTCCTCCAGCGACTTGCCGCCGCCGCAGCAGTAATCAATGCCCAGCTTCTCGAATACCCGGGTGGCGTTGGGAATTTCCAGCGCCAGTTCACGCACGGTCTTGGTAGCAGTCACGCTCATCATGTTTCTCCCGGCGCCCCGAGTCATCAGGCCGCCTCGCATGTACTGAAGGTAAAGCAAGACGCTGCACCTGCCGATGACTTTTGTCACAGGCCTCACAACGCGCTGTGACCTCAAAAGGAGGGGAACAATCCGGGGACAGAAACCTCGGCAGCGCTACTCCGCGCTGGCCAGTTCCGCTTCAAGAGCTTTCAGGTTGGGGATGACCACGCTCCGCCCCTCCATCTGGATCAGCCCTTCCGCCTGCAACCGGCTCAGGTTGCGCGAAACCAGTTCGCGCACCGTGCCAATCTGCGCCGCCAGCTCCTGGTTGCTGGCGGGCAGTGTGATCTCAGTGCCCCCACTTGCTCGCTTTCCTTCCTTCTGTGCCAGGCGTAACAGGAACGATGCCAGGCGGTGTCGCACCGTGGTGAACGAGAGTTCCTCGATAATGCCAACCAGGCGGCGCAGCCGCGCTCCCACCACCCGCAGCACTTTCAGCGCCACCTGCGGATGCGTCAGACACAATGCTTGGAAGTCCTGCTTGCTCACGAACAGCAGCGTTGCATCGTCGACCGCAGCTACGGAAGCCGGATAATTTCCGCCATCGAACACCGGCAACTCGGCCACTGAGCTTCCCGGACCATCCACGCTCAGCACCTGTTCCCGTCCGCTGGCCGAACTCTTGAATATCCGGATATGTCCCGAGTCCACCACGTATAGTCCAGAGCACGGTTCGCCTTCGCTGAACACCATCTCGCCCGCCGTGTAGTGCCGCGGCACCGTCCGTTGCGCTAGAAAACCCAGCTCACTCTCCGTGAGACCCGAGAAGATGGCCACTTTGGACAGGGTTACAGCAGAGTTTGTCTTGGTATCCGGCACGGATGGTATTGTACTGGAGCGCGGTGTCACGAAACGCTGGTGGCGGGTGCGAGATCGCGCGATCCCCCGCCCAAGCCGCCGCCCGAAAAAACTAGGTACCCGGACCTATGAAGTATGAATCGCCGGGCACCAATAAATTTTCGGAATGCGGCCAGTTGTTCTCAGGCAGATCGCTTTACCTCAGCAGGCAATTCGATCACGCGACCCCGGAGCTCTTGGGGAACCAACTTCACTTTCCTGCGAAACTTCGACGGCCTATAGAACGGAATGATTCGTGCCCTAACTTCTTCTCCAATTCAGAGCCATCTTCCCGCATTACCGAACACTAGCCGGAGTCTCCCTTTTTCCATTCGCCTTGGTCATTTTTGGCTGGTAAACGCAGAACGGCTCCTCGTCGAGGTAGTCGCCCGAAGCCGCAAAGGCACGGGCCCGGCAACCCATGCAAATGTTGCGAAACTCGCAGCAGCCGCACTTCCCTTTCAGGTTGTCGGTGTCGCGCAGTTCGGTGAACACCGTCGAATTCTCCCAGATGTCGACGAACCTTTCTTTGCGCAGATCACCGGCGATCACCGGCAGGTATCCGCAGGGATACACCTCGCCCTCATGCGAAATGAAGCAGACACCCGTTCCCGCCAGGCAGCCCTTGGTCATCGCGTTCATATCGGAAGGATGGCCGCCGGGATGCCCTGCCCCGTGCGGCTTCAGCGAAATTCCGGTGCCGCCCGGCATAATCATGTCGGTGGGACCGATGCCGCTCGCGTCGGGCGCCACCTGTACCGGTGCGTGGGTGACCGCCGCAGCCTCCGCCGATCGCCGCTCGGCCACGCGCCGCTGCCGCACCACGCGGAAGTAATGGGGGGCGCAAGTCGCCTTCAACTCAATCCCCCCCTCGAGCGATTGATCGTAAAACCAGTTCAGCATCTCCTCGTACTCTTCAGGAGCGACCATCTGCTCGGCAGCAATGTCAACGCCACACCCCACCGGCACCAGCAGGAAGGTATGCAGCGCGTCGGCGCCCAGCGATTTTGCCAGTTGTAGAACCTGTGGCAGTTGCCGCGCGTTATGCCGCGCAATGGTCATGTTGATCTGCACCGACATGCCCAGCGACTTCAAGTTCCGCAAGCCGTACACCGCCGCATCGAACGCGCCCGGAATGCCGCGGAAGGTGTCATGGGTCAAGCCATCGGCGCCGTCCAGGCTGATGGACACGCGCTTCACTCCGGAGTCCACGATCATGCGCGCCACGTCCTTGGTGACCAGCGTTCCGTTGGTGGCCAGCGCCACCCGCAGGCCTTTGTCGGTGGCATAACGCGCCAGTTGGAAGATGTCGGAGCGGTAGAGCGGTTCGCCGCCGCTTAGCACCAGGATGGGATTTGCTGCCTCGGCAATCTGGTCGATGATGCCCAGCGCGGTGCGCGTGCTCAGGTCGCTGGGAGAACTCAATTCCGTGGCGCTGGCCCGGCAGTGAATGCAACGCAGATTACAACCCTTGGTGACTTCCCAGAA
>JBGPJK010000409.1:0-4234 GCA_041485425.1 Terriglobia bacterium
GATCTTAAGGTCGCGCTGTAGTTGCTTTGCGCTGATTCCCTTCTTCGCATTCAGCATTAAGGCAGTCGCATGGAACCACACTATCAGCGGCAGGTGTGTGTCATGGAACAGCGTGCCAGAGGTGGGGGAGAACTGGTTGTGGCAAGTCTTTTCCGAGCAGAGGTAGAACCACCCGCGCTTGTTCCGGCCCTTTTTCTTCGCGCTGCGCTCTACGCGCTTCGGGTCTTTGGCACCGCACTCAGGGCAGCGGATTACGCCGTCCGGCCAACGCATCTGTTCGATGTAAGCCAAGCACTGTGCGTCAGTTGCGAACTTCTCTGATACCTCTCGGATGTCCATGAGGGGATTATGGCAGATTTGGCTATTTGTGTGAAGTGAATAATCTCGTTCACAACTCGACACCTCACCCGTTATTCCCTTGACTCAAATTGAGATTGCACGCTACTTTTCCTCTATATTCAATTACTTGTACTTTGGAGAAGCTGGCAGGTGGTGCCTTTCTGACCATGCAATCCGGAAATACGACCGTGTTGGAGGGTCCCAATCCCCGCTCGGACGAAGCTTTTCAAAAACTCCTGCTGCAGTTTTCCGCCGCCGCTGCGGAAGGCACTGATGCACCTGACTTAATCCATCTGTTCTGCCGCGCCACCCGCGAGTTCTTTCAGGTCGACGGCGCGTACTTCTGGCGATTCGCTTCCGCCACCGAACTGGTCGGTGCGGAAGCCGACGGCCTGATGGCCGATCAGTTCCGGGGTACACGCCTGAAAGCAAGTCAGAGCGCGGTTGCGGTGGAGGCCATTCGCACCCGCAAGACGGTTTTCGTCAACCATGTAGAGCCAAACCGCTATCCCTTGGCGTCCGAGTACCGCGCCAAGTCGATGCTGGCCGCTCCCCTGGTGGTTTCCAACGAGATCATCGGGGCCGCCGTGTTCCTGCACACCACCGAGCCGGCTTTCTTCAATGATGATCTGGCGGCCAAGGCCACCATTCTTGCCGGGCAGCTCGGCAGCTTGTTGGAAGCAAATCGCTTGACTCAGGTCTCGCGCGAAGAGCATCGTCGCGCCGAGATCCTGGCCGAGGTCGCCCAGGCACTGCATTCTGTCCCGGACGCTTCGGCGGTGGTCGAAGCTGTGGCCGATCGCCTGCGCCTTCTGCTGCGTACCCGGCTGGTCTGCATTCTGCTCCGCGAGGGAGCCAGCTTCAGCCTCCGCGCGGTTTCGGCGGAATCGCCCCAACTCGCGGCTTCCGTCCGTGCCCGCCACGACCGCAAGGGCCTCCACTTCGCCGCCGATCTGGCTGCCCGCGCCGTGGCCGCCAGCGAACCCATCACCGTCGCCATCGATCCGGCCACCCATGCGCTCGGAGACTTGATTCCTGCAGGAGCATTGATTGCCGCTCCGTTCCGCACTTCCCGCACCCAAGGCGCTGTGCTGGTTTATCCCCGCCACGAAGGGGCCTTCAGCGCGGACGAGAAGTCGCTGGTCTCTTCGGTCGCCGGCTTTGGGGCGGTCGCGATTGCCAATGCGGAGTTGTATGCCACCGCCCGTGCTCAGGCCCATGAGCTACACCAACTGCTGGAAATCTCATCCCAACTCGGTTCCATTGGCAACCTGGATCAGTTCCTGCAGCAATTCTCCCTTCGCGCCGCCGACTTCCTGGGCTTTGCCCGTGGGTTCATTGGGCTGCTCGAGGACGACGGCTCCTTCCACGTGCGCTGGGGTGCAGATAACGGCAAGACTGTGCTCGTGGACCTGGTATTCCCAAAGGGAGTCGCCAGCCAAGCCCTGGCCAAGAAGGAGGTGTTCTGGGCCGACGATCCCTCCAAGATTCCCGGCGCCAACCTCGAAGTAATTTCGAAGTTCAAGGTTCGTCAGCTGTTAGCCGTGCCCTTGCTGGGCAGCGACGGCCAGGTGCTGGGGATGTTTGGCGTGCTCGACCGCCTGGACCGCGCGGGAATCTCCCCGCAAGACATTCGTCGCGCCAGGGTTTTAGCCGGACAGGTCGCGGTGGCCCTGGAGGTCACTCGCAATCTGCACCTGTCCGAGCAACACCGCCACCGCGCCGAGTCCTTGATGGGGCTGGCTCTGGAACTGAATTCTCTGCTTCGCCTTCCTGAGTTCGCCAAGAGTTTTGTCCCCCGCGCCGCCGACATGATCGCTGCCCGCGGCGGAGCCCTGGCCGTCAAGCAAGATTCGACTTTGGAGATTCTGGTACTCCAGCGCCCCGGCGGGGAGAGCGGCCAGGAACCCGCGCTGCTGCGCCGGTTCGAGCACGCTCTTATGGAAACTTTGTCGCAGCACCCGCAGGCGATCCTCTCCTCCTCGGCTGCGGAGCTATTCGGCCCCGGGTTGGCTTCGGCCCTGGGCTGGAGCGACTGCACTCTGGTGCGGCTGCTGGGAACCTCCGGAGAACTCACCGGTGTGCTCTGCCTCGCCGATCGCGGGAAGCCTCTGGCGCGCGAGGACGAGCAACTGCTGCAGGCCATCGCCGGCCACGCTTCCATTGCCCTGGAGAATGCCCGTCTCTTCACCCGCATGGATCAAGCCAACCGGCACTGGATCGAAATCTTCGATGCCATTACCGACTTCATCGTCGTCCATGACCAGTCTGACAATGTGTTGCGGGTGAATCGCTCCCTGGCTGACTTCATCGGCCTGCGGCCCCAGGAACTGATCGGGGTCAACATGCGTGCCCTGCTGGCCATGGGCAGCGAAGCCCCGCTGCACGCCTGCCCTTTTTGTGCTCCCACCGGCGAGGTTGCCGACGAGTACGTCCATCCCGCACTGGACCGCACCTATCTGGTTTCCACCTCGCGCGTTCACGGGGCCAATAGCGAAGGGCTGCAAACCATACACGTGCTCAAGGACACCACGGATCGCCGCGAGGCGGAGCGCCGCTACCGCGAACTGTTCGACAACATCCAGGAAGGCCTCTTCTTCTCCACCGAGGATGGCCGCTTCATCGAAGTGAACGACGCCATGGTGCGGATGCTCGGGTACGACAGCCGTGAAGAACTGCTCCAGGTAAACATCCCCAGCCAGCTTTACTTCTCTCCGGAGCAGCGCACCCGCTCCGCCGAGACCTTGCAACAACGCGGCACCCTGCGCAATTACGAGGAAACCCTGCGCCGCAAAGACGGTTCTCCCATTCACGTGTTGATCAATGCCTTTGCCGTTCGCGACGCCCAGGACCGGGTCTTGCAGTATCGCGGCCTCATGCTCGATATCAGCGGCCTGAAAAACTTCCAGTTGGAACTGCAGCGCGAGCGCGACTTCTCCGGCAAGATTCTCAACAACACCCAGAGCCTGATCCTGGTGGCGGACACCGCTGGGCTCATCAGCTACGCCAATCGCCGCTGGTCTGAGATGGGATACGAGAAGAAACAGATCATGGGGCGGCCTTTGGAAGATCTTGTGGCTCCCGCCCGGCGGCAGGTTCTCGGGAAAGCCTTCGCTGCCACCCTGGCCGGCCAGCAGGTGGACAACCTCGACCTCCAGATCCTGCGTAGCGACGGCCGTATCGGCCAGTTTTCCGTCAATCTCAGCCCCATGCGCGACGAGCAGGGCGGCGTCACCAGCATCGTGGTCGTCATGAGCGACGTGACCGACTCGGCTTCGCTGCAAACCAAGCTGATTCACGCGGAGAGAATGGCGGCCGTCGGCCAACTCGTCTCCGGCGTGGCTCACGAAGTCAATAACCCCTTGACTGCCATTCTCGGCTTCGCTGATCTACTCATGGAGAGCCCCGATCTGCCCGAGACCGTGCGCAAGGACATGCGAGTCATCCTGCAGGAAGCCCAGCGCACCAAACAGATCGTGCAGAACCTGCTCAGCTTCGCCCGCCAGATGCCGCCGCAGCGCAAGCCGGTGCAGCTCAACTCCATCCTGCGCCGCACCGTACAACTGCGCGCCTATGACTTCCACAGCCACGGCATCGAGGTGATCGAGCAACTCGATCAGGAAATCCCGCCCATCATTGGAGACTCGCACCAGTTGCAGCAGGTGTTCCTGAACATCCTCAACAACGCCTACGACGCCGTGCGTGAAACCGGCCGTCCCGCACGCATTGAGATCGCGACCGCCAGGGCCGGCAACTTTGTCGAGGTTTCGTTCCGCGACAACGGGCAAGGCATCTCGTTTCCCGATCGCATCTTCGACCCGTTCTTCACCACCAAGGAGGTGGGAAAGGGCACTGGCTTGGGCCTGAGCATCTGTTATGGGATTGTGCGCGAGCA
>JBGPJK010000410.1:0-4233 GCA_041485425.1 Terriglobia bacterium
CCCACGACTTGGCCGAACCCCTCCGGCCCCTCAGCAACCAAGCGCGCCAGGAGTCGCGTCGCCCAGCCCGACCCGCATCCCAGGTCGAGCACCCGCTCGCCGGGACGGAGATCCATCAGCCGGATGGTTTTCTCGGTGATGTCAAGGTGATGGCGCTCCATCTTCTCGCCCTCGCCGGCTTGCGCCCAGCGGTTGAATTCGTTCTGCAATCGCTCGTCTGGAGTTGGTGTTTTGTCGGACACTCGGTTCTCAGTTCCCGGTTCTCAGTTCTCAGTCTCGGACTAGTGGCACGAATTCTATGCTACAGTTCTCCTCTTTATGGCTCAAACCCCGCCGAGCGCGCCCCCCAAGCCCGAACCGGACCTGCTCTACTGCCCCAACTGCGCGGAGGAAGTCACGGACCCGCTCACCTGCGGCGACTGCTCAGCTGTCATCTGCCGCCGCTGCGGCACACCGCTGGAATCGCCGGACGAACTAGGCATCGGATAACCATGGACCTCCCCGCCGCGACGCGATCTGCCCAGCAGAATGAATCCAAACCCACGCTCGTCCGCGGACTCACGCTGCTGGATTCCGTCCTGCTGCTGGTCAGCGGCATCATCGGCTCTTCGATTTTTCTCACCGCCAAAGACATCGCGGCTCCCTTGCCACAGCCGGCTCTGTTTCTGCTGGTGTGGGTGCTGGGCGGAGTGATTTCGTTGTTCGCCTGCTTTGCTTTCGCCGAACTGGGCTCGATGTTTCCCGACTCCGGCGGCCAATATGTGTACCTGCGCGAAGCCTATGGTGATCTGCCAGCGTTTCTTTACGGCTGGATGCTCTTCGCGGTCGCCAATGGCGGCACCATCGCGGCGCTGTCCGTGGCATCGGCCGCTTACATGGGCCAGATTTTCCCGGTGGTCTCCCAGGACCACGTGGTGCTGTCGCTGGTGGGCATTACTCTGACCCGCGCCCACCTGCTCGGACTGCTCCTCATCGTGGTGCTCACCTACGTGAATGTGGTTGGACTGCGCTGGGGCACTCTGTTGCAGAATCTCTCCACCTGGACCAAGTTCAGTGCCATGGCGGCCTTCGTGGTTCTGGGATTCGTCATCGGCAAAGGCGATTGGTCGCACTTTCACTCCCAAGCCGCCGGCGGCCTGACCATGGGCCTCGGTCCCGGGCAATTGATTTCCGCCATGGGCATTGGGCTGATCGCCGTCTTCTGGGCATATGACGGCTGGGTATACATCACCTGGGTTGCGGGAGAGGTGAAAGACCCCCGCCGCAATGTGCCCCTGGCCATGGTGCTGGGCGTGGTAACAGTCGGCGTCGTCTATATCGCGATGAACGTGACTTACATGTATGCGCTGCCGCTCACCGAGGTGGCGAAGCACGAGACCATCGCCCACGCCGCCGCGGCCGCGCTCTTCTCACCCCGAGCCGCGGTCTGGCTCTCGGCCATGATCGCCCTTTCCTGCTTCAGCGCGGCCGCCACGTGCACGCTCTCCGGCGCGCGGGTTTATCTCGCCATGGCGCAGGACGGCGTCTTCTTCAAGCGCATGGCGGTGATCCATCCCAAATGGCGTACCCCGGCGTTCAGCTTGATCGGACAGGGAGTCTGGGCGGCGCTGCTAACCGTGAGCGGGCGCTACGACCAGCTTTACACCTACGTCATCTTTGGGATGGTTCTTTCCTATACGCTGACCGTCATCGCGTTGTTCATCCTGCGCTGGCGACGTCCCGACATCCCGCGCCCCTACCGCTGCACGGGATATCCGTGGCTGCCGGCAATCTACGTCCTGATCGGCACCGCGTGGACTTTGAACACGATCATCACCCGCCCAACTGAGGCGCTGGTAGGGATGGGGATTATTTTGATCGGGGTGCCGGGATACTTGTATTGGAAACGGGGCAGCCGGAAAGCAGCAGCGATGGAGTAGAAGATGTTCAAGCGGTACAAAAATTCATCTTGCCCTTGCCGTCCGTCAGTGTTATTCCTGACTCCGTTTTCGTGACCGTCTGGGAGAACCTGACCCCGGAACAAACGAGTGCCCGACTCCATCCAAGCCCCCGGCCAACCTGAACCCATCGGCCTGCTTTCCCCCGGCCTCTCCATCGCCGAGGCCGAAGATCCCAACCGCCCCAAGCGGGTGATGGGTTTTCGCGACCTGGTGCTGTTCTACGTGGTCACTGGCATCAGCCTGCGCTGGATCGCCACCGCGGCTGCTGCCGGGCCCAGTTCGATCGTGATCTGGATCGGCGCCTGGCTGATGTTCTACACGCCACTCGCGCTCTCAGTGATCGAACTATCCTCACGCTATCCCCACGAGGGCGGCATCTACGTTTGGACGAAGCGCGCCTTCGGCGACTTTTCCGGCTTCATGTCCGCCTGGACTTACTGGACTTGTAACCTGCCCTACTTCCCCGCCGTGCTCTATTTCGCCGCCAGCAACGCGCTTTACATTCGGCAGGATGCCTGGGGGCATCTCTCCAACAACACCACCTTCTACATCGTGTTCTCGCTGCTGGCGCTCACGGTGGCGACGCTGCTGAACATCTTCGGCCTCGATGTCGGCACCTGGCTGCACAACCTGGGCGCGGTCGCCATGTGGATCCCGGTCGGCATCATCATCGCGATGGGAGCGGTTGCCTGGCATCGCTATGGAGCGGCCACATCGTTCACCATGCACTCCATGACGCCCAGCTTCCATCTCAACGACATCATTTTCTGGTCGGTGCTGACCTACGCCTTTGCCGGCTGTGAGACCGCATCACTCATGGGAGGGGAAATCAAGAATGCGCGTCGCGCCATTCCCTGGGCGCTGTTTATTGGCGGAGTGACCGTGACGCTTTGCTACATGGTAGGGACCATCAGCGTGCTGTTGGCGTTGCCAGCCTCAGAGGTCGGCAACCTGCAGGGACTGATGCAAGCGATCTCCAGCACCGCGCACCGCGTGGGTTTCGAAGGCGTGATTCCCTTTGCCGCCTTCCTGATTGCTTTGAGCAATATCGGCGCGGCGGGCGCATACCTGGCCGCAGTGGCAAGGCTGCCTTTTGTGGCCGGCATTGACCGCTTTCTGCCACCCGCGTTCGGCGCGCTGCATCCGCGATGGAAGACACCGTGGGTGGGACTCCTCACCCAGTTCGTTTTCGGTGCGCTGTTCATCTTTCTCGGGCAAGCCGGCACCAGCATCAAAGGCGCATACGATGTGCTGGTCAGCATGGGGGTGATCACGTATTTCATCCCCTACCTCTACCTGTTCGCGGCGATGTTCAAATTGCAGAGCGAAGCGGCGGGGCCGGAAGTAATCCGCGTGCCCGGCGGGAAACCGGTGGCGAAGCTGGTCGCCGTCGTGGGCCTTCTCACCACCACGCTCACGATTGTCTTGTCGCTCATCCCCCAGCCTGACGAGCCCAACAAGCCACTCGCGGTATTGAAAGTCGTGGGGTTATCCGGATTGCTGGTGTTGATCGGAGTGTGGATCTACTGGGCGGGGAAGAAAAGAGCAGCACGTGAAGCGCGAGCGTAGCGGCAGCGTCTCGCCGAATTGGGAAGGGCATGGCTTCAGTCGTGCCGATTGGCAAGGCTCATCTTCCCCGCTCCGGTCTCCGTGGTGGAAGCTCTGCTTACACCGGCACCGCCGTCTTCCGCGCCGGACTGAAGAACGGCAGCTTCACAATCTTCGCCGTTACTTTCTGCCGCATCGCCTCAATCGTGATTTCCATCTGTAACTTGGTGCCGACCTGCGAATGCGTGGTGTCCACGCTGGCCAGTGCAATCAATTTCTTCAACAGCGGCGAGAAAGCCGTGGTAGTGGCCTTGCCCACCTGCTTGTCACCCAAGTACAAGGGCACCGCCACGCGTGAAGCCTGGCTCGGGGCCGCCGGCGTCAATCCAAACCTCTCGTGCAGTTCCTCAACCTCTACCCAGTCGACCTCAAGGCCGACCAACTGCCGCGCCACACCTTTCCTCTGGGCCTGCACCAGCGCCGACTTGCCCACGAAATTTTCTTTCTCCAGATGCACCATCTTGCCAAAGCCCAACTCGTAAGGCGAATACTTCTGCGACGCGATCAGCGCCTTCTTGCTGCTGATGTAATCCACCTCAATCAGCAGCAGTCCCGCCTCCACGCGCGCTACGTCAAGCGCGAGCATGCCTGCCGCGTGAATGTCGAAGCGCTTTCCCGTGTCCATCAGCGCATCCCACACCTTCACCGCGTCATTCCACGGCACCCAGATCTCGTAACCCAGGTC
>JBGPJK010000411.1:0-4212 GCA_041485425.1 Terriglobia bacterium
GACTTCAGTCTGTGCTCTTCACTCTGTGCTCTTTCTCGCGCCGGCCTCTCCCAAGCCGCTAACTCTAGCACGAACCGAAATCCGCTTACCGGCTCGCTCCGTTCTGAAATATTCGAAAATTTTCACTCTGCAGGAGTTTCAGTTGACGGATCCCACGAATGCCCGCAGGCGTGGCAAGTCCATCCGTGCTGCACCGCCGGGATGGGAATCCCAACGAGCAGGCCCGGATAAGCGATTTTCTTGTCTAGTCCCTCAAGCGAAATATCGTGCGACTTGCACTCCGGACATTTCGGCTGTTCGTACTTTCCTACGCCCTCCACCTCGAACTTCTCGGGAACCTGCTCGGTTAAGAGTTGCCGTGCCCCCTCGGAGTCTTCCTGTCGCACGAACAGCTTGATGCCTCCGAGCGCGTTCGAGATCAGCCAATCCATCCTGACCATGCTGTCGTCTGCGAGAAACGATTCCATGCCCGCCGAATCCAGGACGCTTTTCGCGATCATAGCCGTCGGAAGATCCCGGTAACGTCCCGCCAATACCGGCTTCAGCTCCTCGCGGTTATGGTCCTCGGGCTCTTCCATCGCTTTGCTCTCCGGCGGCGCTTCCATTCCCCTTCGCAACATCTCTGCCCGAAGCGACGCCCGGGCTACGCCCGTCAACGAGTCCACATCGTTGGCAACCTCTTGCAGTTCGCCTTCGCTCATCGCGGCATACAGGCCCTGCAGCCGCTCACCTTCCTTCTCCCAATCCATTTTGCTCATGTCCAGGACATCATACGTTCCTCGAACCACTTCGAAAAGTGCACAATAACCTGCCAAATTTCTGGCGCACGATTTCCCGAAAATGTTTCAAGATGAAACGATGTGTCTCAATTTCGGTGAGAAGATGTTTCAGGTTCCTCCATTCCCGTTTCCTGTCAATTCTTCCCTAGCCGCAATCCCTGCACGTACTTAAGCCTATTTACACCTCCTGAAGAGGCCACACGAAGTGCGGCCCTTTGACTGGCAGATCAATTGCTCCCCGTTCAAATGGCGCGAATCTGATGTTCCACGCTCGCTGAGTGTGCGCACGAAGTACGAACCCATGGAAGGAAATCGCTGAAGCAATGCCCCACATCATTAGACTGGACTATCTCTCCTGCGTCCTGACCATCGTCGCTACGATACTCATTGGCAAGAAATTATGGCAAGGCTGGGTCGTCGCCGCCCTCAATAGCGCCGTCGTCTGCGTCATCGGTGTTCGTACCGCCCAGTTCGGCTTCGTCCCCGCCAATCTCCTCTGCATCGCCCTCTACGCCGGCAACCTCTTCAACTGGCGCGTTAGAAAACAAGATCAGTAATTCCCAGTTGCAGGCGGATCTCTTGCCTGTTTTTTTGTCCGCGCCCTCCGCGCCGCCGTCTGCTGTTGGCGACTTGCCTCCCAATAGGACTTAAGTCTCATTGACCCCAACCAGCCCCTGCCTCTTACTTAGTCAGTCAAGTCTCTCGCCATTGAACGGCTCACGGGGGCACTTGGCTCGTTTCCACGGTGTCCAACAAGACAGGGCCATGAAGCTGCGAATACACATCGGTGTTCTGCTCCTCGCGACGCTGCCGGAGATCTGTCTGTGTCAGATGGCCCAAACTCCCTTGAACCACGCCGAGATTCTTGGCCGCCTGGCCTCCGGCTCTTCTCCAAGCTATATTGCCCACCTTGTCAAAACCCGCGGAATCAACTTCTCCCCCGACGCCTACTATCTCTCGCTGATCAGCCTCGCCGGAGGCAACGGAATTCTTTTCAAGAATCTCTCCGCCGCCAGCGCAATCAACTCAGGCGGCCCGCTCTCCGCAGCCGACCCTCCCTTTGAACACTTGGCCAAATGCGCGGAATTCCTGCAGCGGGGCGCTTTTGAGCAAGCCGAAACTGCCTGCCGCGCCGCAATCGTCGAAAACCCCAACAGTCCGTGGCCGCTCTTGGCCACACTTCGCTCCCTGGAGCGAAAAGAAAAGACCCCCGAAACGCTGGACATGGCCCGCCGCGCTGTCGCACTGGCGCCCGATCTCGTTTCGGCGCGCCTGTACTTGCTCCAGGTGCTTCCTCAAGGCGCTGAACTCAACTCTGAGCTGCAACGCGCTGCCACCCGGACCCCTGACGAACTCGAGCCTGAAGAGATTGGGTATCCCTTCGTCGTTGGAGGTTCCCGGATGAACGACGTCGTCCCAACCCAACAACAGCGCAATCCCAGGATGGAGCAACTCCTCAAGGACAAAGCTGATTTTGCGTCGGCGCACGTTCATGCTGCCTACTTCTACGAATACCGGCAAGATGATCGCGAACATCAAGACCGCGACTTGTCCGAGATGCGGGCGGCGATCGCGTTGGAGCCGGACAATTGGTCCTGGCACGCCGCCCTTGCCCAATTTCTCGCCAGCCGCGGCGACACAGACTCCCAAATCGCCGAGCTTCGCGAAGCCGTCCGCGCTCAATCCGACGGCCACGAGCCCCGGCTTGAACTAGCGAGGGCTCTTCAGTCTCTTGCGCGTCTTTCCGAAGCCGCGACGGAATTTCAGAACCTGCTGGCTCTATATCCGCTGGACTCGATGGCCAGCGCCATGTTGGTCGATATCTACCTCGAGCAGAAAAACCGGCGGTCAGCGATTGTCGAACTCCGCCGCTTTCTCAAAGCCGCCTCGCTCGGTGTTGACGCGCAAACGCACGCTGAGCAGACCTGGGCTGAATCCAATCGCCTCGCTGCAATCCTCCACAACAATGGCGAACTGGACGCCGCTGCTGCGCAATATCTGGAAATGCTTCATTACCGCCCGGACAACGCGGACGCCCACAACGATTACGGCAACGTTCTTCTCGATCAGCTCAAGTTCGATGAGGCCGCCCAACAATACCAGGAAGCCCTCCGCTACAATCCGGAAATGGCTACCGCTCACCACAACTTGGCGCTTGCTCTGTCACGCCTGGGCAAGCAGGACGCCGCTATCGCCGAATTTCAGAACGCTCTCCAGCTAAATCCACAAGAACCCAACTCACGCGCTAGTCTTGGCGTCGCCTTGGGAATGAAAGGCGACCTTGACGGCGCCATCGAGGAGTTCAAAGCCGCCATCCTCCAGAACCCGAAAGATGCTTACGCGCACGCCAATCTGGGCCACGCGCTCGAACTCCAGCATGACGCCGCGTCGGCCGTCACCGAATTCAAGCTAGCCCTCGATCTCGACCCCGACATTCTCGCTGCTGAAAATGACCTCGCCTGGATCCTCGCCACCGACGCTCGCTTGCGCGACCCTGCAGCCGCCCTGCTGCATGCCCGCCGCGCCGTCGAACTCCTGCCCTCCCGGCACGCCTCGCCGCAAGAATCTTCCGCCTCCCTAGACACCCTGGCCGAGGCGTTGCTCCTCAACGGCAAATCCGCCGAAGCCCTCGAGACCGAAAACAAAGCCCTGGCGATCGATCCCGACAACGCCGAGCTTAAGTCTCGTCTAAGCCACTTCCGAGATGCAGCCTCCCCGAAGAAACCACGATAGCGTCACGCTCCGCACAGAACCAATTCACACGTCGATCTACCGCGCCTTGTCCGTACGTTTGGCCATCTCAGGCCCGATCCCCGCAATAGGTGGGGTGCGCCTTCCGAGTCGGACCTTCGGTCTCCGGGCTTGCTACCGGCGTTTACCGCGCAACCTTCCTACCGAAGCAGCGCATCGAACACCGCCCGCCAATTAGCCTCGCAGTTTCGCGGTGAATAAGCGCGCACCTCAGCTGTTGCAGTTGCCGCGCGAACCAATTCCCGTATCTCACGGCAATCAAAGCGCTTAATTACTCTCTTGACAAATCGTATGGTTATGCTATATTTGTAATAGTAGGCTGGCACGGATTTTCCGTGCCACCCCATTTATGCGTCCTCGGCGCGCAGTTCTTCTAACTCCTACAGAATCACACCAGCCTGCGCAGTTACCTTTGTATCGACAGATCGTCACGCCCACACCATTCGGTCATCCTTTGTTTTCATCCACTTGCAAATGCCCATTTTGCAACCCCCTTTGTTTTCAAATCTATACGAACTGCCGGGGCGTGTACCCCCCTCCGACTCCACGTCCCGACTTCCAACCCCCCGATCTCCGTGCACTTTGTGTTCTGCGTGTTAAAAGCACCTCCGCAGAATTGCCCCCCAACCCCTTTAGAATGAATACTTGCAAAAGTGTATCAAAACAAAGGACTTTAACCACC